>NZ_FQTR01000017.1 GCF_900128535.1 bacterium endosymbiont of Bathymodiolus sp. 5 South
ACCCACTTTTCACCCACTTGGCGATTTTTTAAACCCAGCCTTAGCCCTGCTAGGACAAGGTTTAAAGAAATCACCAATTGGGCAAAAATTGGATTTTGCTAATCATCCCTATTTATGCAAAGGTCTCTAGTAAATGATGCCAACGGCATTTTGCTTTTTTTAGGAATAAAAGTTGCACTTAGAATTTGGATGAGTGAGTCTATAAAGTTTTTTACAAATTTAGAAACGCCAAAAAGCTTTGTGCAAAAGTGCCATCAAAGTTAAGATTTCTAAACGACCGAGAAGCATGGAAAAACTTAAAATCCATTTGGCGCTGTCGCTGACACTGCTATAGTTGGCAGCAACTTCGCCCAAAGCTGGACCTAAATTATTAATACTAGCAACAGTCGCTGAGAAACTACTGACTTGATCAAGCCCTGTGAACATTAGGGCAACCATAATAAAAATAAAGGCAATAACATATAAGGAAAAAAAGCCCCAGACTGATACCAAGGTGTTTTCTGCAACACTGCGTTTATTAAGTTTGATATTAATTTGAGCATTAGGATGAATGAATTTTTTGATTTCTTTGGCAGCAAGTTTAAACATTAATAGCACTCGCACGACTTTGATACCACCACCCGTTGACCCAGCACACGCACCCACAAAACTAGAGAAAATTAATAACACGGGTAGCATAAATACCCACATTGAAAAATTAGTGGAAGCAAAACCTGTGGTGGTTGCCATAGAAACGCTTTGAAAAATACCGTATCTAAACGCCTCAAAGATACTTTGGTATTGCCCCATGTTGATTAAATAAAGCGAAACCATCACCGTTAAAAAACTTAAAAATATGACATAGGTTTTAAATTCTGAATCATGATAATAATGATTAATATGGTTTTGTCGCCAAACAAAAAAATGTAATGAAAAATTAATACCTGCTAAAAACATAAACACAACAGCAACAGATTCAACAGCAACAGAGTCAAAATAGCCAATAGAAGCATCATGTGTGGAGAAACCGCCAATTGCAACGGTGGCATAACTGTGCCCAATAGCATCAAAAACACTCATCCCTACTAAGTAATAACCCAATGCACAAGCAAGGGTAAAACCGATATAAATCAGCCATAAAACTTTGGCAGTTTGGGTCAGTTTTGGCGTCAATCTATCTTTAGAAATACCACTAGATTCAGCGTGATAAAGCTCCACACCACTCACGCCTAACATTGGCAAAATCGCTAGTGCTAAGACAATAATACCCATACCACCGAGCCATTGTAATTGCTGACGGTAGTACAAAATTGCCTTCGGCAGATCATCCAATCCAGAAATAACAGTAGCGCCTGTCGTGCTAAGACCCGACATTGACTCAAAAAACGCATCACTAAAAGACATTTGTAAAGCATCTGAGAGTAAAAATGGAATGGTGGCAAACAACGAAAGCACAAACCAAAAACTTACCACGACTAAAATACCTTCACGAATTCTAAATTTCTCTTTGGTATTTTTAAATTTTAACCACAATAATAACCCGCTGCCTAATGTGAGCAATAATGCTATCAAAAAGTCAAGGTATTGCTGCTCGGCATAAATCAAATCAACCAATATTGGTGGTAGCTGTGTCAAGCTAAAAAGCATCAACAGCACGCCGATAGTTTTAAATACGATACTAAATTGCATAAAAATTAGTGGTTAATAAGTTAATCAAAGTATCCTTCAAATAATTCTTCCATTTGATGAATTTTGCTAACATCGCTCAGCACTAAAAGCACATGGTCGTTTTCTTCAATCATTAATGTTCTTGACGCCATTATGGCTTCATCGCCACGAACAATTGAAGCAACCACAACGCTATCAGGAAGTCCTATTTCTTCAATAGTTTTACCCACCACATCAGAGTGGTGTTGGTCGCCATGAACAATGACTTCAATGGCTTCCGCCTTTCCCTGTCGTAAAGAGTGTGCCATCATGGTGTCGCCCTTGCGAATATGCGCCAAAATACCGCTGGTAGTAATTTGATCGGGGGATACAACCATATCCACATCGTCACTTTGCGTGGCTAAATCTTTATATACATTGCGTTTAACCAAGGCGACGGTTTTGTGTGCACCGAGGCGTTTTGCCAAAATTGAGACAATCACATTTATCTCATCAGAATCAGTGAGTGCTAGAAATAAGTCGGTGCTTTCGATGCCTTCTTCTGTTAATAAATCTTGGTCAGAGGCATTACCATGCAAAATAAGGGTATTTTCTAACTCATCGGCAATTTTTTTAACGCGTTGTTTGTTGAGCTCAATAAGGCGAACATGGTGGTTTTTTTCTAAAAATTTGGCTAAACTAAGTCCAATTAAACCGCCGCCGGCAATGATGATATTTTTATAAGGTCGGTCTAGACGCCTAAATTCTTTCAGCACTTGAGAAATACTTTCTTTTTTGGTTACAAAATACACCCTATCGCCATCTTTAATCACGGTGTCACCATAAGCAGGAATCGCTTGACCATTGCGGTAAACAATAACAATACGCATCTGTGTTTTGGGTAAATGTTCGTGTAGCTCCTTAATAGGTCGTCCAACAATAGGCGTGCCTGCATGAGCTTTGGTTTCTACTAATTGCATTAATCCATTGTCAAATTCAAAGATTTGTTCAGCACCCGGTTGTTCAATCATGCGTTTAATAAAATTAGTGACTAAAACTTCTGGGGTGATCACAAAGTCAATTGGAATAGCCCAATTGGAGAATAATTTATCATGGTATAGATACTCAGCGGTGCGAATACGGGCGATTTTTTTGTCCACATTGTAAAGTGTGTGTGCCATCTGACAAGCCAACATATTGCCTTCATCAGATTTGGTAACGGCAATCACCATATCCATGGTTCTAATTTCTGCTTGCTCTAAAATATTTGGATAGGAAGCTTGCCCACAAATGGTTTTGACATCTAAATGACGGGCAATATCGGCTAAATTAGTTGCGTCTTTATCCACAATAGTGATTTCATTTTCAGTGTCTTTACTGAGATGGCGAGCGAGTGATGCGCCAACTTGCCCTGCACCCAAGATTAGAATTTTCATCATATATTATTTTTTATCAATGCCTAAATCTTTTAACTTACGATACAATGTGGTTCTCTCCAATCCAGCTAACTCTGCCACTTTGGCAATGTTGTGGTTATTCTGAGCCAGATGATAGTCAAAATACTGCGCCTCAAAAATATTTCTAACAACTTTAAGTGGCAAGTCAAAATTAATACCATTAATTTTTTGCTCATCATCATTGATATTTTCAGATAAAAGTTTGCGTACCAACGGCAAGATATCATGCAATGGTTTTTTTAGAAAATCAACCGCACCCAACTTAATGGCTTTAACCACATCTTGATGCCCTGCATGACCAGACATCATCACTACCGGCATAGAAAAACCTGCACTCATCCATTCTTCCAACAGTGACATACCATCTTGTCCAGGCATCCACACATCCATCATAATCAAATCGAAAGTTTGGTTTTTTACGATGATTTTTGCCTGCTGAGCATCGGCTGCCAAAACCACATTATAGTTAACATCTTCCAAGGTATCTTTCATCGCCTCAGCAATGATTTTTTCATCGTCAATAATCAAAATATTGCCAATTATCATACGCTCTCCTTTTTGTATTCAAATTCAATGATGACCATTGCCCCGTGCGGTTTAACATTGCTAGCAAAAATACGCCCATCATGTTGTTCAATAATATTTTGCACAATTGCCATACCCAGCCCACTGCCTTTTTCTTTAGTCGTTACATAAGGCTCAAACACCGACTCAAGCACCGACTCATCAAAACCATCACCATTGTCCTTAATACTTAAACGCACTATACTCTTATCTTTCAAATATTGGGTGGCAATGTTAATGGTTAAATCACGCCCTTTATTCATCGATTCAGTGGAATTTTTAACCAAGTTAATTAACACCCTAGAAATACTATTAACATCTAAGAGTAATTCTGGCACATTGCCTGACAAATCAAACTCAATATTGATATTTTTTTGTGCATCGTACAAAGCAATTGTCTGATTAATCAATGCATTTAAATCCAGTAATTTTCTCTCAACTTGTGGTGTGTTGGCGTAATCAGAAAAGGCACTAACCATCGCATCTATGGACTTCACTTGATCAATAATAACGCCAGTAGTTTTATCCATAATTTCTGAATCCTTGCCTTTAAGTTTTTCTAAAAATTTATTTCTTAAGCGTTGCGCTGATAATAAAATAGGGGTGAGTGGGTTTTTAATCTCATGTGCCATACGTATGGCTACTTCACCCCAAGCGGCTTTTTTCTGTGCACGATGTAGTTTAGAAATGTCCTTAATAATAATAACATAACCCAAAGTTGTATCACTAACATCTAGTGCTGCACCTTGACAAGACAACAGGACACACTTGTTTGGTAAAGTTACCTCAATCTCTGCACTCCATTCACTGCCCTCTTGGTTAAATCTGTCTTGAATGATAAAAAATAATGGCTCAAGATGACTATTTTTCTTAATAATACTATCGTACAACTGACCCACAAATTGCTGCTCATTTTCAATATCCAATATTTTGCTGATGATAGAATTAATGAACTGAATTTTTTTATCCTGGTCTAGACCAATCACACCAAAAGAATATCTTAAAATGGTTTCTAAATACAAATTATGTGTGCTTAATCCTTGGCGTGATTGCTGAATTTGCTTAGACATTTCATTAAATTGCTCAATCAGGCGACGCATATCTTTGTTTTTTTCCTGATTGTGAACCATGACACCATAATTACCTTTGGCAATTTCTTTAGTGGCAAGTGAGAGATTATGCATTGGACGCATCAATTGGTCAATCATTCTAAATACAATGAGTAGCACGCTCAAAACTGTTAGCAAAATGGTCGATGAAAAATCTAATAAAAAGCGTTTTTGCGTGAGTGAAGTATTGACATCAAAGGTAATACTACTAGCAAAATTATAAAAACTTTTGACTTCACCTAAAAAACGCAATAGATGCGGATCTGTTGCATATACAGCCGTCAAATCCAAGATTTTTTTATCCGCATTTTTGCCTAAATAATGACTAGACATTTGCACCTGAAACAACTTTAAATTTTCATCTTCAGAAGCAACAAAACTCTGCTGAGACGATAACGCCTGATTGTCCTCAACAATACAAGTATCCCTTTGGCTTGTTTGTGCAATTATAGTGTCTTTTTCATTTTTTAACACCAATGAACAAGCGTATTTTTTATCAATCAAACCTTGAACAAAAGCCTGCATCTTAGTATCATAATTTTCTACATCTTGCTGGAAATTAGAATAACTTTGAATTTGTTGTAATAATACTTTAGTGAAGTCAATATAGCGATCATCTCGAACCACTTTCAAGCCTTGATATAGGTTATTTACTCGATTTAAAAACACTTTATTAAAATTGTTATAGGTATTCTCAGAGCGCTTAACATTATCCTGCACTGTCTGAAATGAAAACATATAAAAAGAAAAGACTGGCACAATAGCGAGTAAAGGGACAATTTTGATAAAAGTCCAAGTAAATCGTGTGCCAATGACATCGTTTTTGTTGTCCTTTTTAACCTTGGAAACAGCAAGAAATACATAAAAACCTGCAATAAAAATAACAACAACATTGTAAGATACCAGCACCCACCACCAATCTTTAATCAAGTTTGGATTAAGCCCCATATAGGACAACCCACCTATTGAAATTAAGAAAACAATTGGCCAAACCCATTTATTTGGCACTTCCTTAAGAGAGAAGTCTTGTTTAAAAATCATGGCTCATTTGTCGCATATATGTGCTAATTATCTCATAAAAATAGATACTAAGGCTAATTGTTGCTAAAATACAACAATGATACAAACACAGGCACAACTAAGCGATTTTTTACATAACATTGAAAATGAAACTGAGTTAGTCATTGACACAGAATTTAAACGCGTCAATACTTATTATCCACTGCTGTGTTTAGTACAAATTGCAACTAAGCGTGCTACAGATTGTATTGATGTTTTGGCAATTAAAAATCTACAACCTTTATTTAACAAACTTTATCAACAAAATTGTCTTTGGATTGTGCACAGCGCAAGACAAGATATTGAAGCACTGCATTGTCTTTCTGGGAGGCTACCCACGCAATTATTCGACACCCAAATCGCACTTGATTTATTAAAAGACTTGCGCCCTGAAGCATGCAATCCTAGCGCACAAATATCTTATCAAAGTTTGACTGAAATTTTGCAAGGTGTGCGCTTGGAAAAAGCCTACACCCGACTTGACTGGACTACACGCCCGCTACCCGATGGGGCAATAGAGTATGCGCTGGATGATGTGCGTTATTTAATTAAAAATTACCATCAACTTAAAATACGCTTAGAAAATGAGCAAAAACTAGAATGGCTAATGGAAGAAGGTCAATCTCTGCTTGATGTTAATTTGTATGAAGTTGATATCACACAAGCATGGAAGCGCGTTAAGGGAATTTCGCGTTTACCTAAAAAATTGCACAATATTGGCGCACAACTCTGTGCCTGGAGAGAGCATACAGCAATTGATAAAAACAAACCTAGAAAATGGATATTGGCTGATGATGACTTAATCAATATTGCAATGGGAAAGGATAATTTTAACGCTAAAAAACAACAATCATTTGAAAGTTTCTTAACGCAGTATCCACAACGATCCGATATCAAGATTGATACTCAACACCATACACCGCCCACGCCAGCAGAAAAAGCACAAAGAGTTATTTTACAAAAAGTCATTCAAGAAAAAGCAAATCAGTATAATCTAACCGCAGAAGTCATTGCCACTAGCAAAATCTTGTTAAGATATATCCGTGGCAACCAATCGGTGAATTTTCTCAGTGGCTGGCGTTATCAAATACTAAAAGAGGAGTTAGAAAATGCAAAATAGTTTAAAGCCCGTATCAGCAGGCAATATACCCGATGAAGTCAATGTGATTATTGAAATACCTGCCCATTCATCACCAGTTAAATATGAAATTGACAAAGCAACAGGTGCGATGTTTGTTGATAGATTTATCTCCACCCCAATGTTTTATCCGTGCAATTACGGTTTTGTACCAGAAACCTTAGCTGATGATGGTGACCCTGCTGATGTATTAGTGATCACCCCTTATCCTTTGATTCACGATTCGGTGATTACGGTGCGCCCTATTGGCGTTTTAAGAATGACCGATGAGGCAGGCAGAGACTATAAAATTTTGGCAGTGCCAATCGATAAACTTTGTAAATCTTATCACGACATTAAAAGCATTGATGATGTAGATGCCACTCTTAAAGACCAAATTGAGCATTTTTTCACTTACTATAAAGACCTTGATGAGGGTAAATGGGTGAAAATTGATGGCTGGGGTGACGCTAAAGAAGCCAAAAAAGAGTTACAAGATTCTTTCAACGCCTATCAAAAATAACAACTTTACTATTATTGGTGGTGAGTATCGAAGTAGGAAATTTAGTTTTCCTGATGTTGATACTTTGCGTCCTAGTCCTAACAAAGTGCGTGAAACTTTGTTTAACTGGTTGCAATTTGAAACACAGGGTAGAACTTTTTTAGATCTTTTTTCTGGTAGCGGTGCATTGAGTTTTGAGGCACTTTCTCGTGGCGCAAAACAAGTAATCAGCATTGAGAAAGACACACAGGCTTTTTGTTTTCTTGAACACAATAAACACCTATTAAAAACAAACAATTTAACGCTTGTCAAACAAGATGCCTTTGTATTTTTGGATAAAAAACCCATCACACCCTTTGACTGTGTCTTATTAGACCCACCTTTTAATAAAAACTACTTACCAGAGGCATTAAAATTAATTGCAAAAAATGATTTCGTTGCTGATGGCGGCAAAATTTATATAGAATCTGAATTTAAAATAACATTGGATTTTTTAACAGTAAACTTGCCAAAAAAAGTCAAAATCAACAAACAAAAAAAATCTAGTACCGTACATTATTGCCTTATACAATTATAACTATGAAAAAAATTGCAATTTATCCCGGCTCTTTTGACCCAATCACTAACGGTCACATTGACTTAATAAAACGCGCTAGCAAATTATTTGATACCGTGATTATTGGCATTACGCAAAACAGCAAAAAACCCTCTTTTTTAACTATTGATGATAGATTAAAAGGTGCTAAAGATGCTTTGACGGATATTCATACTATCAAAGTGATGAGTTTCGATACTTTATTAGTGGACTTCGCTAAGACGCAAAATGCACAGATTATTTTGCGCGGATTGCGTGCGGTCAGTGATTTTGAATATGAGTTCCAACTCTCAGGTATGAACAAACATCTCAATCCCCATATTGAAACCTTATTTATGACCCCAGCAGAACAATATGCCAATATTTCTTCTTCCTTGGTTAGAGAAATTTTATCTCTTGGTGGTGATATTAGTAGTTTTGTACCCACTAATATTGAAGCCCTGTTAAAAGAAAAAATTTAATCCATTTTTTTACTTGACTAAATTTTTTATGCCCCTATATAGGGTCCATAACTATTTAAAAGGAGCAAAAAATGTCAAAAATTATCGGTATTGATTTAGGAACCACCAATTCATGTGTCGCTATTATGGATGGTGGCAATATAAAAATCATTGAAAATTCTGAAGGTGACCGCACCACCCCTTCTATTATTGCTTTTCCAAAAGATTCAGAGGAAGTTTTAGTAGGTCAAAGTGCCAAACGACAAGCGGTTACTAACCCTGAAAATACACTATATGCAATTAAACGCTTAATCGGTCGTCGTTTTGACGAAGAAGCGGTACAAAAAGATATTGATCTTGTGCCTTACAAAATTGTTAAAGCAGACAATGGTGATGCATGGGTTGAGGTGAATGGCAAAAAAATGGCAGCACCTGAGATTTCAGCAAAAGTTATCGAAAAGATGAAAAAAACAGCTGAAGATTATTTAGGCGAAAAAGTAACAGAAGCCGTTATTACGGTTCCTGCTTACTTTAACGACTCACAGAGACAAGCTACCAAAGATGCCGGCAAGATTGCAGGCTTGGATGTTAAGCGCATTATCAATGAGCCAACCGCAGCAGCATTAGCCTACGGTGTAGACAAATCTAAAGGCGACAAAACTGTTGCTGTCTATGACTTAGGGGGTGGTACATTTGATGTTTCCATTATTGAAATGGAAGACATTGATGGCGAAAAACACTTTGAAGTTTTATCAACCAATGGCGATACTTTCCTAGGGGGTGAAGATTTTGACCAGCGCATTATTAATTACTTGGTAGATGAATTTAAAAAAGAGCAAGGCGTTGATTTGAAAAACGACCCAATGGCACTACAACGCTTAAAAGAAGCAGCAGAAAAAGCCAAGATTGAGTTGTCTTCTTCTGAACAAACTGAAGTTAATCTTCCGTATGTTACCGCCGATGCCTCAGGTCCTAAGCACCTTAATATTAAATTGACCCGTGCTAAATTAGAATCTTTGGTTGAGGATTTAATCAAACGCTCAATCGACCCTTGTAAGATTGCACTAAAAGATGCAGATTTATCTGCCAAAGATATTGATGAAGTGATTATCGTTGGTGGTTCTACGCGTATGCCTAAAGTGCAAGAAGCAGTGAAAAAATTCTTTGGCAAAGAGCCGAAAAAAGATGTTAATCCTGATGAAGCCGTGGCAATGGGTGCTGCAGTGCAAGCAGGTGTGCTTGGTGGCGATGTTAAAGATGTTTTATTATTAGATGTAACACCATTATCGCTCGGTATTGAGACTATGGGTGGCGTGATGACTAAGTTGATTGAAAAAAATACAACCATTCCAACCAATGCATCACAAATCTTCTCAACCGCAGCAGACAACCAGTCAGCGGTAACAGTTCATGTTCTACAAGGTGAGCGTGAAATTGCAAGTGCAAATAAATCATTGGGTCAATTCAACCTTGAAGGTATTCCTAATGCACCTAAAGGTCAGCCACAAATTGAAGTTACTTTAGACATTGATTCTGATGGTATTTTGAATGTTTCTGCTAAGGATAAGAACTCTGGCAAAGAACAAAGTATTACCATTAAAGCGTCAAGTGGTTTAAGTGATGAAGAAGTTGAAAAGATGATTAAAGATGCTGAGGCAAATGCTGAGGAAGATAAGAAATTCCAAGCGTTAGTCACCACGCGTAATATGGCAGATTCAATTGTTCACTCAACCAAGCAACTCTTAGATGAGCACAAAGATGAGGTATCAGACGATGAAAAAACGGCCATTGAAGCAGCAATTACTGAGCTTGAAGAGGTGATGAAAACAGAGGATAAAGAAGCCATTGATGCTAAAGTACAAAGTCTTAGCGAAATAACGCAACCTTTGACTGCAAAAGTACAGGCAAAATCAGGTGCAGATGCGAGTGGCGATGGCTTTAGCGATGCGGCTAATGCCGGTGCACAAGATGCTGATGTGGTAGATGCTGACTTTGAGGAAATCAAGGACGACGATAAGAAATAAATCGTTTTATTTAAATTCACAAAAAAACCTTCTGTTAAAGAGGGTTTTTTGCTTTGCGGGAAATTAGACTATGTCAGAAAGAGATTATTATGAAGTATTAGGCGTTAACAAAGGTGATGATACAAAAATCATCAAAAAAGCGTATAAACGCTTAGCAATGAAACACCACCCCGATCGTAACAAAGACAACAAAGAAACTGCTGAGAAGACCTTCAAGGAAATACAAAAAGCTTATTCAGTTTTGTCTGATGAGCAAAAACGCCAAGCTTACGACCAGTTTGGTCATGCAGGTGTGAATGGTAATGCAGGTGATGGTGGTTTTGGTGGTGGTAATCCATTCGGTGGCGGCGGCGGTTTTGGTGATATTTTTGGTGATATTTTTGGTGGGGGTCGCCAAGCACAACAAAATAACCGTGGTGCAGATTTACGCTACGATTTAGAAATTGACTTAAAAGAAGCTGCCGAAGGTAAAACCGTCCAAATCCGCGTTCCTAAAGGCGAAAAATGCGATACTTGTCATGGTTCTGGTGCTAAACCGGGTACCAGTGCTAAAACTTGTGGTACTTGCCAAGGTGTGGGGCAAGTGCATATGCAACAAGGCCCTTTCCAAGTACAACAACCTTGCCCGCAATGTAGGGGTGCGGGGCAAGTGATTGATTCACCTTGTGACGATTGCCATGGCAAAGGTGTGGTTCGTAGACAAAAAACACTCTCGGCTAAAATTCCTGTAGGTGTTGATACTGGCAATCGTATTCGTCTCACCGGTGAAGGTGAAGCTGGCACTCATGGGGGTCCGAGTGGTGATTTATATATTGAAATTCATGTTAAACCACACAATATTTTTGAGCGTCACGGTAATGATTTGTATTGCGCTGTGCCCATTGATTTTGCTTCAGCGGCATTAGGTGGCAGTATCGAAGTACCAACACTCAATGGAAAATTAAAAATTAAAATTCCAGAAGGCACACAAACAGACAAGCAGTTCCGTTTAAAAGGCAAAGGTATCACTGGTTTGCAAGGTAGTGGCACAGGTGATTTGATTTGCCAAGTCAAAATTGAGACGCCTGTTAATCTTAATAAAAAACAAAAAGAATTGTTGCAAGAATTCTCAGACTCATGCGGAAAGAAACAACATCCTGAATCAGACTCCTTCTTTGGTAAAATGAAGTCCTTTTTGAAATAAGCAAAGGACACATAGTGAAAATCAAACACATCCAAGCTCGTGAAATTCTAGATTCTAGAGGCAACCCAACCATTGAAGCAGATATTATTCTTGACGATGGCACAATGGGTAGCGCGATGGTGCCATCAGGCGCTTCAACAGGTGTACGCGAAGCCTTAGAATTGCGTGATGGTGACAAATCTCGTTACCTTGGCAAAGGTGTTTTGAAAGCGGTGGCTTTTATCAACACTGAAATTACTCAGGCCTTAGTGGGTTTTGATATTGCAGATCTTGCCAAAATTGATGCAACAATGATTGCATTAGATGGCACCGAAACAAAATCTCGTTTGGGTGCTAATGCTATTTTGGCAGTATCATTAGCAGCGGCTCACGCGAATGCTAATAGACAAAACAAACCCCTGTATGACACGCTAGATTTAGGTGCTAAGTACAAACTACCCGTACCAATGATGAACATCATCAACGGTGGCGAGCACGCTAACAACAGTGTAGATATTCAAGAATTTATGATTATTCCTGCAGGTGCGCCGAGTTTCAAAGAAGCTTTGCGTTATGGTGCAGAAGTCTTTCACCATCTTAAATCTGTCTTAGAAGCTAAAGGACTTAATACTGCTGTTGGTGATGAAGGTGGTTTTGCACCTGACCTTGCTTCGAATGAAGATGCGATTAAAGTCATTTTAGAAGCCATTAAAAAAGCAGGCTACACCGCAGGCAAAGACATTTTTATTGGCATTGATGCAGCCAGTTCTGAATTCTATGAAAATGGCACTTACAATCTTGCTTCTGAAAATCGTTCGCTAACTTCACAAGAATTTACTGATTACTTAGCCAATTGGGTAGAAAACTATCCAATACTCTCTATCGAAGATGGCATGGACGAGGGCGACTGGGATGGTTGGGATTTACTCAGTAAGAAAATTGGTGATAAAGTACAACTGGTTGGCGATGATTTATTCGTTACTAACAGCAAGATTCTTGCCGAAGGCATTGATAAAAATATCGCTAATTCAATCTTGATAAAAGTTAATCAAATTGGCACATTGAGTGAAACTTTTGCTGCCATGGAAATGGCCAAAAAGGCTGGTTATACTTGTGTAATGTCACATCGATCTGGCGAAACTGAAGACACCACCATTGCAGATTTAGCGGTAGCAACAGGCTGTGGTCAGATTAAAACAGGTTCACTGTCGCGCTCTGATCGTTTGGCAAAATACAACCGTCTATTGCGCATTGAAGAAGAATTAGGTGCAAATGCAATCTATCCTGGACTTGCTGCTTTTAATCATTTGCGTTAAACTAGCTGCTTGGATTCACTCTCAACTCCTTGGTTAATCATAATCCTATTAGGGCTTATCTTAGCCTCTGCTTTTTTCTCATCGACTGAAACTTCAATGATGGCGATTAATCGCTATCGTCTCAAAGTACTGGCTAAAACCAACAAAAATGCCAAACGCACCGAGCGTTTATTAGAGAATTTAGACCATTTAATTGGCACAATTTTATTGGGCAATAATCTGGTTAATATTTTTGCTGCCAGTATTGCCACGATACTGGCAATTAAGCTTTGGGGGGAAGGATCGGTCATATTGGCATCATTGGCATTGACTTTTATTATTTTGGTTTTTGCAGAAACCACACCAAAAACCTTTGCTGCTAAAAATCCTGAAAAAGTTGCCCTTCCCGCTTCAATTGTCATTGACCTATTTATCAAATTATTCAAGCCTTTTGTTTGGATAATTGCACAAATTAGTCAAGTTATCCTTACTTCTTTAGGGGTAAAAACACAAAATGAAAACGCAAGCATTACCTCGGAAGAGCTTAGAATGGTGGTGAGTGACGCCAAACCAATTATTGCCTCAACCTATCAAAAAATGCTACTTAATATTATTGACTTAGAGCAAGTGAAAGTTGAAGATATTATGATCCCCAGAAATGAATTAATCAGTGTTGATATTAACAAACCCGATAAGCTTTTAAAGCAGTTGGAGCATATACAACATACCAGACTTCTCACTTACGATACATCAAGCGACAACATCACAGGTTTGCTACATATGCGTGATATTGTCAATTTATATGCCAAAGGTGACTTTAGTATTGAGAATGTCTTAACCTTGATTCGCACCCCTTATTTTGTGCCAGAAGGCACTTCTCTAGCACACCAATTGGCGCATTTTCAAACACAAAAAAGGCGCTTGGGATTGGTGGTTGATGAATACGGCGAAGTGCGTGGTGCGATTGTTGTTGAAGATATCTTGGAGGAAATTGTGGGTCAATTTACTTCCAATCAAAATGAAATTATTGATGAAATCGTTAAACAGGAGGACGGTAGTTATTTAGTCGACCCTAGAGTCAATATACGAGAGTTAAATTTATTGTTACAATTAAACCTATCTGTTACCAAGGCTAAAACTCTAAACGGCCTAATTTTAGAAACATTGCAAAGTATTCCTAAGCATGATGTCAGTCTAAAGATTGATAATGTCTTGATTGATATCGTGCAAATTTCTGAGCAAACCATTAAGCTGGTTAGATTAAAAAAACTAGATTAACGCCTGCCCCATCTTCACAACTGCGCCTGCTTTAAGGTTTAGCTTATCCTCTTTATTAGGCATGAGCATAATCACGGTTGAGCCCATATTAAAGCGCCCCATTTCTTCGCCCTTTTTGAGTCGAATATTCTGATTTTGATAATCAAAATGTTGTACTTTTTTAGTATAAGGTGGCGTGATTTGTCCCTGCCATACTGTTTGCATTGAACCAACAAAAATGGCGCCCACCAAAACAAACCCACAAATGCCAAACTCAGTTTCAAAATAACACACCACACGCTCATTGCGAGCAAACAAACCATCAACACTTTGCACAGTTTTTTGATTGACTGAGAATAAATCACCAGGAATATAATCCATGGCAATTAGTTTGCCATCATAGGGCATATGAATACGATGATAGTCTCTTGGTGAGAGGTAAATCGTGGCAAAAAATCCCTCGCTAAATTCACTTGCCTTCTCATTATTTGCCAACAACTGTGCAACGCTGTAATGATGATTTTTTGCTTGCACGATTTGTGCATCATTAATAGCACCAACTTGAGAAACAGCACCATCTACAGGACAAACAATTGAACACTTGGCAATCACTCTAGCACCAGATTTTAAACGACGAGTAAAGAAATCGTTAAAAGTCTTGTAGTCCTCTATTTTCTCACGCTGCGCCTCAGACAAATCTACTTGATAGGTTTTAACAAACCAGCGAGTAAAAGTATTTTTAAGCCAAGTATTTTCAATGCGTGCAAAACGAAACATCAACTTTGAAAGCCAATGCTGTGGTAATAAATATTGTAGCCAAATCATTTTAATTTTGATTGAATAAATGCCAGTGCGTTATCAAACTTCACTTCGATTTTTTCAGGGTTATTTCTAGCTTTATATTCAACATTACCGTTATCAGCATGCGTATCACTAAGCACCAATCGATGCGGAATACCTAAGAGCTCGCTATCGGCAAACATAATGCCAGCACGCTCTTTTCTGTCATCAAGCAACACTTCAATACCCGCATCTAAATATTGCTGGTATAAATTATCTGCTAAGTTTTTAACGCGAGTGGATTTGTTGTAGTTGATTGGCACAATCACCACGCAAAAAGGCGCAATACTTGCTGGAAAAATAATACCCCTCTCGTCATAATTTTGCTCAATTGCAGCTGCCACAACACGCGTTACGCCAATACCATAACAACCCATCATCATTGTCACTGCTTTGCCAGATTCGCCGATTACATTAGCGTTCATCGCTTTGGAGTATTTGTCACCCAATTGGAAAATATGCCCAACTTCAATACCGCGTTTAATCACTAACTTACCCTTACCATCGGGTGAAGCATCACCTGCAACAGCATTACGCAAATCAGCTGCCTTAAACTTAATACCATCCCACACGCAACCACTTAAATGATGGTCCCATTGATTTGCACCACAGACAAAATCCACCATCACTTCGGCTGAATAATCTACAATCAAATCAATGCTTAAATCTTTAACGCCAATAAAACCTTTTTTCAAATCAAGTGCACTAATCTCTTCATCACTAGCGAATTCAAAATCACCCAATAAGTTTTGGGCTTTGATTTCGTTCAACTCGTGGTCGCCACGAAGCGCTAACGCCTTGTAGCCATTCACTGTCTTAATAATTAATGTTTTTACACATTGTGCTTGCTCAACCCCTAAGAACTGTGCCACATCTTCAATACTGGTTATCTTCTTCGTTAATACTTGTTTTTCACTGGCACCGCTACTATTGATTTTTTCTTGTTTAGAGAAAGCTACTTTTTCAATATTAGCAGCATAATCAGACTCATCAGAAAAACAAATGGCATCTTCGCCGGACTCTGCCAACACATGAAACTCAATAGAACTCTCGCCGCCAATACTACCACTGTCTGCCAACACTGGACGATAATTAAGCCCAAGACGCTCAAATATTTGGCAATAAGTGGCGTGCATTTTTTCAAATTCTGCCTGCATACTGTCCTTATCCAAATGGAATGAATACGCATCTTTCATAATAAACTCGCGCGAACGCATCACCCCAAAACGAGGACGAATTTCATCACGAAACTTGGTTTGAATTTGATAAAAATTCATCGGCAGCTGCTTATAGCTATTAAGATATTGACTGGCGAGATTGGTAATCACCTCCTCGTGTGTTGGGCCTAGGCAGAACGCTCTATTATGCCTGTCATTAAAGCGTAATAATTCTGCACCGTATTCCTCCCAACGCCCTGATTCTTGCCACAACTCTGCAGGTTGCGTAACAGGCATTAGCACTTCTTGTGCACCTGAGTTGTTCATTTCTTCACGAATGATTTTCTCTACTTTTTGCAGTACCCTCAAACCCATCGGCAAATACGAATACAAGCCCGATGCGAGTTTAGAAATAAGCCCCGCACGAATCATGAGTTGATGCGAGATAATCTGTGCATCATTGGGTGCTTCTTTTTGTGTTGAGATAAGAATTTGACTGGTTTTCATTTATAATAGTCGAAACAAAAAATTTTATTTTACCTATGCCTGATTTTCAAACGCTTTTAATTTACACAATTCCTTTAATCTTTGCCATCACCGTGCATGAATTTGCTCACGGCTGGGTCGCCAATCAGTATGGCGATGCTACTGCTAAAATGCTTGGCAGACTGACTCTAAACCCCATCAAACACATTGACCCAATCGGTACAATCTTAGTGCCTGCTATCTTATATTTTACTGGGTCACCTTTTTTATTTGGCTGGGCAAAACCCGTTCCTATCAACTTTAACGCCCTTAAATCTCCAAAAAAAGATATGATTTTAGTTGCTCTTGCTGGACCTGTGTCTAATTTCATCATGGCATTGTTATGGCTACTGGTCATCCTCTTTGCACTCAACTTACAATCTCAACTTTTAATAGATATGGCATACTTTGGCATTGCTATCAACTTAATTTTGGGTGTGTTTAACTTACTCCCCCTCCCACCACTTGATGGGTCTCGTGTGGTGAGCGCACTATTGCCAAACCATTTGGCTTATGAATATAATAAATTGGAACGATATGGTTTATTCATTTTAGTGGGTTTGCTGTTTTTAGGTGTTTTTGAACGAGTGATTTTACCCATTGTACAAATATTAAATCACACTATGCTTAGCTTAGGTGGTTTAATTTAAATTGATTTAATAGGATTATTATGTACACAGAAGAAGATTTAAATAATGCTGTAAAACAAGCTATTTTCAACCAATCATCGGTTGACAATTTTAGACAATTTATTGCTACAAGCAAAAATACCAATCAAGTTGATGAGGAAAATTTCAAACTGATTGGTAGTTTTAATGATATTTTTGTTGTTATCGCTTGCTTGTTATTGCTATTTTCCTCAGGATGGATATTAAACACTATCCAAAATAACAGTGGTTATATTGTATTTCCAATCATTGCATGGGGTTTAAGTGAATTTTTTGTCCGTCAAAGAAAAATGTCATTGCCTGCCATTGTTTTATTAATTGCTTTTATTGGTGGTATATTCGGTCTGTATATGAATATATTATCATTCTCAGATAGCATCAACACAACCATTGCTGCCTCCTTATCAACATTGGGCGCCTATTTACATTGGTTACGCTTTAAAGTGCCAATTACAGTTGCCGCTGGAAGTGTTTCACTCATTGGTTTTTTAGTTGCACTCAGTATCTCTATTTTTCCTGAAACAACAGATTATTTACTACCAATTTTATTGATTTTTGGCATCATTACCTTTGTATTAGCTATGTTTTGGGATTATGCCGATATTCATAGAGTTACCTACAAATCTGATGTTGCTTTTTGGTTACATCTAGCGTCTGCCCCTTTAATTATTCACCCTATTTTTGGAATGCTTGGTGTGCTAGATGGTGGTGAGAGTATTAGCACCTTAATGATTGTGATTGCTTTGTATATCTTCATGAGTTTATTATCCATCGCTGTTGATAGGCGCGCTTTTATGGTTTCTTCTATGATGTATGTACTGTATGCAATTTCAAGTATCTTAGAGCCCTATGGAGACATCAGCTATAATTTTGCCCTAACAGGTGTATTAATCGGTGCCACACTGCTACTCTTATCGGCTTTCTGGCATCAAGCTAGAAGTGCTTTGTTAAATTTGTTGCCAAAATCAATCAACAAATATTTAGCCCGAGTGTAAGACTAAGAAGAGCAACTTACCTCTAAATTTTGCGCCCAATCTGGGGCTTTATTGGTATAAATTTCCAGATCTAGTTGCTCATCAAAAGGGTGACTGAGTAGATTAAATAGCGTGTCAATCTCACTATAATCCTTGTCATCTTCTGCTTTACGAATGGCAATCTCTGCCAAATAATTACGCAAAATATACTTAGGGCTTGCACCCTTCATCATCTCTATTCTATTTGGGTTATTTTCTTGTGCAATGCGTTTGTCGTACAACTTAATCCACGCATCAAAATCAGCGTCCTGTGCCAATTTATCCTTATTAGACAACTGTCTCAATGAATTGCTATAGTCTTTTTTATGTTGATACAGCACTTCAAAAAATTGAGAGATTAGCACATTATCTTGCTCGTCTTTTTGAGTGAAGCCGAATTTTTTTCGCATCAATGCTGAATAAGCCTTAACCAAATATGGTTGATAATTGTCTAAAACGGTTTTGGCTTGCTTGGCTTCTATCAAACTACTTAGACTATCCGCCAATCGAGATAAATTCCACAAACCAATCCCTGGCTGTTGATCAAAAGCATAGCGCCCTTCGTGGTCGGAATGATTGCAGATAAATTTAGGGTTGTAAGTCTCTAAAAACCCAAAAGGTCCATAATCAATCGTCAAGCCAAGAATAGACATATTGTCAGTATTCATAACCCCGTGTGCAAAACCTTGGGCTTGCCAATCGGCAAGCATTTTGGCGGTGCGTTTGACCACTTGATTGAAAAAATCAACATACTTTTGTGCACCTTGGCACTGCGGATAATAATGCTCAATCACAAAATCAGCCAATTTTTTAACCTCGGTTTTTTGCCCAAGGGCAGCAAACCACTCAAAATGACCAAAACGAATATGGCTAGGTGCGGTGCGCATCACAATTGCCCCCGTTTCAATGTTTTCCCGATAAACCTCGGTCTCACTTCCCACCAAAGTCAACGCCTCGGTGGTGGCAATATTCAGCCCTTGCATGGCAATGGAACAAAGATATTCGCGAATAGAGGAGCGCAGCACTGCTCGTCCATCTGCCCCTCTTGAATAAGGTGTTTTTCCTGCCCCTTTGAGTGAAAACTCGTGGCTGTGTATCTGCCCTTGTAAGGGAGGATTATGCGACATTTGCCCAATAAGACAACTGCGCCCATCGCCCAACTGCCCTGCAAAATGCCCAAATTGATGCCCTGCATAGACACTGGCAATTGGCGACACTCCTTGAAAAGACTGCTCACCTGAGGCAATTTTAAGCAAAGTTTGGCTGTCCCAATCTAAGTCAAGCTTGTTATAAAGTGCTTGGTTTTTATGAATTAAGAAAGGATTTTTTAACGCTTGACATTCAATTTCTGAAAAAAAATTCTCACCCAGCGTGGCAAAATCTAGGGGGCTATTGTCCAAGTTTTGACCTAAGTAATTCATTCAACAGTTTTGGATTTGCCTTGCCCTGCGTGGCTTTCATTGCTTGACCCACAAAGAAGCCTAAGATTTTTTCATTGCCCGATTTAAATTGTGCTACTTGCGGGGCGTTATTTTTAATAATCTCATCCACAATCTGCTCAATGGCGCCTGTGTCTGTCATTTGTTTAAGCCCTTTGGTGGCAATAATATCATCGGCACTGCCCTCACCATCCCACATGGCCTTGAATACATCTTTGGCAATTTTCCCTGAAATAGTGTCATCGCCAATACGCACAATCAATAGCGATAAATCTTGTGCTGATACAGGAGATTTTTCGATTTCTATTTGGTTTTTATTGAGCAAAGCACTCAATTCACCCATCACCCAATTGGCACATAATTTGGCATTTGATTCGTTCGCTTGAAGCATAATTTCAAAATAATCAGCCAACGATTTTTGCGAAGTGAGCACATCTGCATCATACTCACTGAGCCCCAATTCTTGAATAAATCGCGCCTTTTTTTCAAGCGGTAATTCTGGCAATTGTGCTTTAATGGTTGTCAATAATTCATCTGAAATTTCAACAGGTAATAAATCGGGATCTGGAAAATAGCGATAATCATTCGCCTCTTCTTTAGAACGCATAGAGCGGGTTTCGTGCTTTACCGAATCGTACAAGCGAGTTTCCTGTGCCACGGTACCCCCTTCTTCCAAAATATCTTGCTGTCGTTCCACCTCTAAATTAATGGCTTTTTCCAAAAATTTAAATGAATTAATATTCTTAAGTTCTGCCCGAGTGCCTAGCGCCTCCTGCCCCAGCGGACGAATAGACACATTGGCATCACAACGAAACGAGCCCTGTGCCATATTACCATCACAAATATCAATATACTGTACCAACGCATGAATTTTCTTAGCATACGCCACCGCCTCTTTAGCACTACGCATATCAGGATCAGACACAATTTCCAACAAAGGCGTACCTGCACGATTCAAATCAATTGCAGAATAATCATCAAACATATCATGCACCGATTTGCCCGCATCCTCCTCCAAATGTGCACGCGTAATGCCAATGGTTTTCACCTTGTCATCAATCCCAATGTCTATTTTCCCCTCGCCCACAATCGGTAAATCCAATTGTGAAATCTGATAGCCCTTCGGCAAATCAGGATAAAAATAATTCTTTCTATCAAACACATTGCGTTGATTAATATGTGCATCAACCGCCAAACCAAATGTAATCGCCTTATTCACTACCTCAACATTCAACACCGGCAACACCCCTGGCAAGCCCAAATCCACCGCACACGCCTGCGAATTTGGCTGTGCCCCAAACTGAGTCGCTGCCGCTGAAAATATCTTAGATTTTGTATTCAATTGAGCATGAATTTCTAGCCCGATAACTGTTTCCCATTCCATATTGTGTTCCTAATTAATGATTGATACGCGTTTAACTTTTCTACCCTAGGCACATTGCCAATCTTTAAAGTCTATTACCGACATTGTAGGTTTTTTGTTGGTTGATTAGATGGTGGTTATTTTACTGGATTGGTGTAATTTAGGTTGATTGATGCAAAGATCTCATTTTATAATTTCTTGCTGTAAAAATTTCTTTAATTGTCAGTATTTGCAAATCTGCATCGTTTAGTTGATTTTATTTGCTATCTACAGGTGAATTTTTTTTAGTCTTTTTAAAAAGATCTGCAACAGAATAGCTTCTCCTTTAATTTCCAGAAAATTACTAGAATCTTTACTGATAGCATTCAATAGGTTATTTATGTATAAACCCATTAATTTATCAGGACCTTTGTACAAAGGGAGGATTGACAAAATCCAATGTTTGCCTAAATTGGTGATTTCTTTAAGCCTTGTCCTGACAGGTTTATCCCCCTAAGGAAGGCGTCTTAGACAACTTGCAAGTGCAACACATTCTCAAACTTATTAGCTGTGCCTGACTTTTTTAATACTTAAATAATCCTTGAACCATAAAATGGTCGGATGTTTCCACATCCCCATAATGATAAAGCTTACCATCTAATGATCGTTGATACATAGCCGAATCATCTAGCGCGCGTATGGGTGTTATTTGTCTTTTAATTTGAGACGGCTGAACAAACCCCTTAATTGGAATAATGTAGTCATACATTCCTTGATCATGCTCACCAGGGGGGATCATTAAATTTAAATCTGAATCGTTGCTATATTTCGGCAATGCATAAATACTATTTTTCATATTACTGGTATTTAAATTTAACGCTTTCTCAAGGTATGGAAACTGATCTTGGTTATAATAATCTGTGTTTAAATCACCGATTAACATTAAGGGCTCGTTCCTAGGTATATTAAGTTGATGGCTGTTTACTATCAGTTTACCAATCAAATCAAATTCTTGCCTTCTAATCGCAATTGCCTGTGCATCATCTTGTGCTTGTGTGTGAGTCGCAATAAAATTATAATAAAATCCCTCTTTGTTTATTTTGAAATATAAGGCACCTTTATTACTCAGTGCATCAGCGTCAACCAGTGATTGGTGATCCTGATAATTTAAAAAGTGTTGCTTGGTAACTGGGTGCTTACTTAAAACAAGTAGTCCACTATTCAATGGCTTATCATGGGTATTCTGAGGTACTGGATCAATAGAATAAGGATAAGTTTTAAAGAAGTTTGCCTTCAACTCTCCTCGCAGATCTCTATCCCATGCTTCTTCAAACACAATCACATCCGCATTTCTAAAATTCTTTTGAGATGCCAAGTAATCCAATCGTGCCTTAGGTTTATTTAAATCTAATGCTACCGCTACATAGGGTGGAAATGCTTGAATATTGTAAGTTATTAATGAAATTTCCTTTGGGCCATTAGATGTAAAAACTTGAGGTTTTTTATCAATTGATAAATAAATACTATCAATTCCCTGTAGGCTTTCAATATGATCCTTTTGTACCGCTGCATATAGCGTATATTTTTCACCACCCTCGACAAAAGAGTAACTCCCTAGTCCACTTAGCAGCACTTTTTTATCGTCATTTTTATTATTCAACAAATTATAAGTCATGCCGTCAATAAACACATCAGCAGGCTTGGCATGAGAACCGTTTGTATCACAATGAGCAATAGAGTAACTCCCTGATCCATTTGGCAGTACTTTTTCATTGTCATTTTTATTATTCAACAAATTATAAGTCATGCCGTCAATAAACACATCAGCAGGCTTGGCATGAGAACCATTTGTGTCACAATGAGCAACGCGGTAACTCCCTGGTCCATTTGACAGTACTTTTTCATCGTCACTTTCATTACTCAACAAATTATGAGTCGTGCCGTCAATAAACACATCAATAGACTCGATATGAGAACCAATTGCATCACCATGAACAATAATTGAAAAGTAATTGCCTTGAGTGCCATTTGGGCTGGTGAAATAACTTTTTACAGTATAATCTCGACCATATTTAATTCCTTGATCGTAATTAACCTGCAAGATTGGATTGCGTTTAAATGCACGTAATTTGCCATTATTCATCGCTGAACATGCACTTGAGTCTAGGTCCACACAGGTGTTTTTTATATTTATGTCGTTTGGCGTGTTATTCATAAAATGAATATAATACTCGGCCAAAGCCTCATGTAATGGTAGCGCGCTTAATAACAAGCATAAAATAGTGTTTTTGATTTTTCTTTTCATAAGACAGTACTGGTTTTTTCCCTTTGGCATCAGTTTGGCTGATTAATTCATCTAAGGCACTATACAACCCATATCTGAGTCATTCATCTTGGTCTTGTTGCCCCTAATAAGGGACGCCTTAGACTCAAAATCCAAGTGCAACACTATTAATATTTTCAATTAAAACTTACCTCATTATATCTTGATGGGGTTTTAAAATCAAACCTTTTTTTAGATCAAGCATTAAATGACTGCGTGACATCATTCAAATCATTCTGTGTGCAATGAGATAAGTCTGTAGCTTTAGGTAAATACCAAGGCATTCAACCGTTGGCATTTTCATTAGAGCCTCATTGCTAGGGTGCATAAGGGTCTGCAAAGTATATATTCATCTTTAAGTTTTGTCTGACATCGTTATTGAGCGGATTTAATTTTAACCGTCCAACCTATTTTTTGACTTATGGGCAGTTGGGACAGTTAAAATACAATCTATTAAAAATACATCTTAAGAGATAATGCTTGAATTTTTGCCAGTTAAACAAGACCTTTGCATAAAGTAGGGGTGATTGACAAAATCCAATTTTTGCCCAATGGGTGATTTCTTTAAACCTTGTCCTAGCAGGGCTAAGGCTGGGTTTAAAAAATCGCCAAGTGGGTGAAAAGTGGGTTTCTGATGATTGTTCCTATTTATGCAAAGGTCTCAATATTTATTCATCATTCATCAAATTCAAAAATAAAAGAAAAAAATAAAGGGAGCTCTAATGCGCTACTGTACAATCAAATCGAGGATCGGGTTATTTATAAACAATGGTCGCTTACACAAATATCAGGCGTATTAAAACGGTATTATCCAAAACAAAAAGACAAACAGGTTAGCCATTTTTTAACTGAGAATATTAATAGTGTCGCACTTTCAAGTTGAGTCTAAGGCGTCCCTTATCCTTCCAGTCTCAGCCTCGCTAGGGCAAGATTTAAAGAAATCACCCATTGGGCAAAAATTGGATTTTGCCAATCATCCCTATTTATTCAAAAATTCGGTATATAATTGAGCGTTTAATAATAAAGGAGAAGTACAATGAAGAAAAGTGAAATGAGAGATTTAAATAAAGGATTGGACGACAAAAATTATGACACTAAGGTTAGTGTTACAAAGACTAACTATGATGGTGATGGTTTTTGTGGTGTTACCTCTAAAAATTACCCTGAGATTAATGATGTTAAGCCTTCAGTAAAGACTAACCTTGTTCCTAATTATGACATTGAGATTAATGCAAAGACTAACTATGATGGTGATGGTTTTTGTGGTTTTATCTCTAAAAATTACCCTGAGATTAATGATGTTAAGCCTTCAGTAAAGACTAACTTTGTTCCTAATTATGATGTTGAGGTTAATGCAAAGACTAACTATGATGGTGATGGTTTTTGTGGTTTTATCTCTAAAAATTACCCTGAGATTAATGATGCTGAACCTTTGGCGAAGGCTAACTATGATGGTGGTAGTTTGTTTGATGGTTTTATCCCTAATTATGACAATGACACCAATCCTTTAGCAAAGACTGGCTATGATGATGTTGGTAGTTTTGCTGCACCTATAGTTAGCCTAGAACTACTACTTGAGACTATACCAAAAGTTGATGCTAAACCAGAAGCTAAAAAGAACAATACCACTATTGATATTGCTGGGAAAGTTGGTTTTGATTTAAATGATGCATTTAATGGTACTTTAACAGAATGTAGACCTGATGCTAGTGATTTACCTAATATTGTTATGATTGATAATGCCGATACACCAATTACCGATTTCATCGTAATGTAGTTAACTGCTAATTTTTATACAACAGAACCCACTTAATTGTGGGTTTTTTTTAATGTGAGACCTTTGCATAAATCAACCTTTAGATTCAAAATCCAAGTGCAGCACTATTAACATTCTTAGTTAAAATTTGTCTCATCATATTTTGAGGGCACTGCATTAAACCCACTGCACATACTTGCGAATTTGGTCACGCCCCAAACTGAGTCGTTGCCGCTGAAAATATCTTAGATTTTGTATTTAATTGAGCGTGAATAACTGTTTCCCGCTACATATTTATCTGATTAAACACATTTTTTTCAAGATATTGATCTGATACGAGTTATAAGAATTCCAAAAACAATATAATCTTAAAGGCATCAGTAATTATCATACTTTACCCTATACAATTTCTTCCTCATAAGATATTACCTTATCCACAATAGAATTGAAACTTGTAAGATTTAAAACGCTATCAATTTTATTTTTTAGTAAATATAAAATTCTTATTCTGTCAAAAAATAAGCCGTCAAATATCTCACCTTGTTCCGCAAAACTTCTATTGGCATTACATTACCCCAAAACCTCTGACAACTTTTTAAAATTTCTTATATAGAACATCCTAAGAAGCCTTCGCTTTTTCTTGATTTAATTTTATACTTTCTTGG
>NZ_FQTR01000018.1 GCF_900128535.1 bacterium endosymbiont of Bathymodiolus sp. 5 South
ACGCCATTTTTCACCAACTTGACAATTTTATGAAACACAGCCATAGCTTTGCTATGACTATATTTCATAAAATCACCAAGTCGGCAAAACTTGTCATTTTGCTAATCATCCCTACTTATGCAAAAGTCTCTATACAAAAAATATTGACTATTTTTTTAGTAAATCAGGGCGTTTTTTATGGGTATTTTGCTCTGCTTTTTCTGTGCGCCAAGCATCAATCTTTGCCTGATGTCCACTCAATAGAACCTTGGGTACACTTTGCCCATCGATAGCTTCTGGGCGCGTGTAGTGCGGATAATCTAACAAACCATCAGCGAACGAATCATTCAAAGAATCTTGATTACCCAACACCCCTGAAATTTGTCGACTAACGGTGTCAATGAGCACCATTGCAGCTAATTCACCGCCACTAATGACATAATCGCCAATAGAGACTTCTCTATCAACATCATTTTCAATAATACGCTCATCTATACCTTCATAACGCCCACATAACAAGGTGAGTGCTTCAAGTTTGGATAATTCAACCACCAATTTATTGTCTAACTTTTCCCCTTGTGGTGAGAGATAAATAACCGTTGTATTTGGATTTTCTTGTTTGATTTTACTCATGCAATCACGAATAGGCTTAACTTGCATCACCATACCCGCACCACCGCCATAAGGCGCATCATCAATGTTGCGGTGCTTATTGTTGCTAAAATTTCGTAATTGCCAAGTATTAACAGATAATAGCGATTTTTTGATCCCGCGGGCAATCACGCCTTCATCTGTAATCGCACCAAACATTTCAGGAAATAGCGTAATGACATCAAAGCGCATTATTACTAAAGAAGAATATTTTTAAGGATTTGATAATAAATAACACTTAAATCCTCTAAATCTTGCACACTCACACATTCATCAACCTGATGAATAGTGGCATTTAACGGGCCAAGCTCCACCACTTGCGCCGCTAATATTGGTGCAATAAACCGCCCATCAGAAGTACCACCTGAGGTGGACAGTTCACTATCAAGCCCTTTAACAATTTTGATTGCCTCTACACAAGCATTGACCAAATTACCTTTTGGCGTTAAAAATGGATAACCTGAATGCTCCCAATTAATTTTGTATTCAAAATTATACTGATCTAGAATTGCCAAAACTCTTTGTTGTAAATCTTCATGCGTAGACTGCGTTGAATACCGAAAATTAAACACAACTTCCACCGTGCCAGGAATAACATTAGTCACGCCTGTGCCTGAATTGATATTAGATATTTGAAAACTGGTTGCTGGAAAATACTCATTGCCCTTGTCCCACAACTCATTACACAAAGCCTCAAGTACTGGCATTGCCAAATGGATGGGATTATTCGCCAAATGTGGATAAGCAATATGCCCTTGTTTGCCAATCAAAGTCAATCTGCCATTCAATGAACCACGGCGGCCATTTTTAATCACATCACCTAAATGCTTGCTTGATGATGGCTCGCCTACCAAACAATAATCTATCGTTTCGTTTTGTGCTTTTAGATATTCACACACCTTAAGCGTGCCATGAGTCGCAGGGCCTTCCTCATCGGAGGTAATTAGAAAACCAATACAACCTTTGTGCTTTGGAAAATCTGCAACAAACTGCTCAGTCGCAGTTACCATTGCCGCTAGCGAACCTTTCATATCTGCTGCACCACGACCATATAACAGCCCATCAATGACTTCTGGCTGAAAGGGTTTAGTTTTCCAGTTATCGCCCACTGGAACAACATCGGTATGACCAGCAAAGACAAATGTAGGGGAATGATTGCCTCGTTTTGCCCAAAAATTATCCACTTCACCGAATTTTAAGTTATCAACTTCAAAACCGATTTTTTTTAGCCTATCGGTCATCAATATTTGACAACCTTTGTCATTTGGGGTTAGTGAATCAATGGCCATTAAATCTTTGGCTAATTGTAGCGTGTTGCTTGTCACAACTTTAATTCTACCGTTGGATTGTCTCTCACATCAATAATCTGACTAACCGCTTCAATGTCGCTCGCTTGTCGCATTGCCGAACCTGACTTACTAAGACGCACGACAGCAAGCACTTTTGAGGATTGGGATAATTTTTTAGTGGGCATAACAGAATTTTCATCGGTTAAAGTAACAACACCAGTAAAATCTTTTAATTGGATTTTTTGAATAGCAATCGGCATCGGTCTGCCACGCGCAGCTTTAACATAAATCATTAAATAATGATTTTGGAACTCTGCCTGATGCAAACGCTCAGATAATGTGATATTGAGCGTTACTTGATGTTGTTGTGCTGGTTGAGCGTCTTTATTTTGTATTTGTGCTAATTCGTTCAACATACGCTGTAAAGTCCCTCTTTCTGGTTGATTCTCAGCTAATAATGATAGCGCTTTTTGCCAAAGTTTTTGTGCTAAATCAAGTTGCTGCGCATTGAGCGCTACCCAACCTGCTAGATACAAAGCGTCTGATGAATTTGCATTAATTTCCAATGCCTCACGCACCAAACTAGAAACACGACCTGTAAATTGATTGTTTTGAGAAACTGCCAAAGTTGAGGCGTATTCAACCAACATCCCAACATTTTTTGGATCCAATTGATAAGCGCGCTCATAAGCCTTTAAAGAGGGCTTAACTTCACCGGATTCAAACAACGCCAAACCCAACATCCTCCACGCTTTTACATCATCAGGTTTTTCCTCTACGCGCTGTTTTATTCTAGCAATACTCTGTGCCAAAGTTGGCACTTTTTCACTTTGGACTCTTACTTCTGTTACTGTTGTATATGAAGTAAGTGACTGGTAAACAAGCAAAGAAGCCCCAAACAAAAACGCCACAATCAGCATAATTAACCCTATTGAAACACTCTGTTGGGTGTCATCAGTGGCAGTGGTACCATGCGTTTGCTCTATCTCAACACTTAAAGTTTGCACGATTTCATCTTTTGCTTGCTCAAATACTTGCTCATCAATCAAATTATTTTGCAAGTCTTGTTCTAATTCCGTCTGCTTTTGTCTACCTAATGCAATATTAGATTTCTCTAAATTGAATGCACTGGTTTTTAAAGGACGATACAAAAACCAACTCAACCACAACGCTGAAATCACCAACATCAAGATAAACCACAAATACATCATGACTTTACCTTATATTTAAGGCGATAACGCCTATCAAATGCTGCCAATAATGCGCCTAACATAATCAACAAACCGCCCAACCAAATCCACCTAATCAATGGTTTATAATACAATCTCAAACTCCAAGCCCCCTCACCCAAAGACTCTCCTAAGGCGATATAAAGGTCGCGGAATAGTGATGGGTCAATCGCTGCTTCAGTCATTGGCATACCTGTCACATATTGGCGTTTTTCAGGTTTTAAAGTGGCAATTTTTGCGCCTTGATATGCCACATCAATCACCCCTTTGTTGCCTGTGTAGTTCGCACCCTGAAGTGCTGAAACACCTTTAAAGGTAAAGGCGTAACCTTTAATCTCAACGGTTTCATTTAACGACATCTTAATGTCTTTTTCTACGCCATATTGTGTTGTCACAGTAGCACCAAATAAAAACACAGCAATGCCAATGTGCGCTACTACCATCCCTAAAAATGCCGTGCCTGGATTGCCTCTTTGACGCAACCTTTGTGCCAATAGTAATAACGAATGCAATATCACCCATGAAGATAAAAATGTTGCCAATACCACATAAATATTGTCTATTGCAAAATAAGTAATCAGTGTTATCGTTGATGCAACAAATGCCGTATGGATAGTTATATCCACCACCCTATCTAACTTGTCTTTTTTCCAGCGCAAAAATCCAGCAAGTGCCATTACCAACACAGCAGGTATCATAACAGCAGTAAACATTACATCAAAATAAGGCGCACCCACTGAAATTTTACCCCAACCCAATGAATCTAATAAAAGCGGATACAGTGTTCCTGAAAAAACGACCAATGTCGCTGCCACCAATAAAATATTATTAGTCAACAGTCCGCTCTCTCTGGATAACGGCTCAAAACTGTTGTTACTACACATTAAATTAGCACGCCACGCATACAAACTCAACGAGCCGCCAACCACAAGCATTAAAAATACCAAGATAAAGAAACCACGCGCTGGGTCAGAAGCGAAAGAATGCACTGAAGTCAAAATACCTGAGCGCACTAAAAAAGTACCTAACAAACTCAAAGAGAAGCCCGAAATAGCAAGTAACACTGTCCAATGCTTGAATGCACTCCGCTTTTCACTCACACTGAGTGAGTGCACTAACGCAGTCGCCACTAACCACGGCATGAATGAAGCATTTTCTACGGGATCCCAAAACCACCAACCGCCCCAACCAAGCTCATAATAAGCCCACCAAGAACCTAATACAATACCAAAAGTTAAAAATGCCCACGCCACCAATGTCCATGGACGCGACCATCTTAACCAAGTAGAATCTAGTTGTCCACGGATAAGCGATGACAACACAAAAGCAAACGGTATTGACATACCCACATAGCCCATATACAACATTGGCGGATGGATAATAAGTCCGAAATCTTGTAACAATGGATTGAGTTCACGCCCCTGTATTGGCACAATATCCAAACGCTCAAATGGATTAGAAGTGAGCAATAAAAACAATAAAAAGCCAATACTAATCAGCCCTAATATAATCAGAATATGATTGAGCACCTCTGATGGTAGGCGCTTGGAAAAAATAGAGACTGCCACACTCCAAACTGATAATACCAACGCCCATAACAACAAAGAACCTTCGTGCGCACCCCAAACAGCAGATATCTTAAAAATATCAGGCAATTGAGTATTGGAATTGCTGGCCACATATTTCACTGAAAAATCATCCACCAAAAAAGCATTCATTAACAATGCAAATGACACTAAAATCCAAAAAAATTGCATCCACAACAAGGGTTTAGAAAGTTGTGTTAAAGCAACATTCCCCCGCCATAAACCCATACTGGGTAACGCCACCTGTAGCACAGCAGCAATCAGGGCTAAGATTAACGCAAAATGTCCAATTTCAGGCAACATGATTATAATGACTTATTGAAAAAGTCTACCATTATATCTAAGCCACCATAATTAATCACGATATCTGCATATTCAAGCACTGCAGGTTTAGCGTAATAAGCCACCGATAAACCTGCCACTGCCATCATTTCCAAATCGTTTGCCCCATCTCCTATTACAATTGCTTGGTGCGGTGACACTTGGTGCTTTGCACACAATTCAACAACAAACTCAGCCTTGGCAGTTGCGTTAACAATATCACCCTTAACCTTGCCCGTTAATTGATTATCCTCAATTACCAATGTATTCGCACGGTTATAATCCAACCCAATATCTTGTGCTAATCGTTGGGTAAAATAGCTAAATCCACCTGACACCACAGCGGTTTTTATTTGTTGCGTTTTTAAAAATTGAATTAATGCTTTGCCGCCCTTATTAACCTTCAATCGCTCAGCATAAACTCGATCTAACACCTCCACATTCAAGCCCTGCAATAAAGCCACTCGTTCAATTAAAGAGGCGCTAAAATCCAATTCCCCTTGCATTGCCCGCTCAGTAATCACAGCCACTTGTGCTTTAAGATTGGCAAAATCTGCAATTTCATCAATGCACTCAATATTAATCAAGGTTGAATCCATATCACTGACAAACAACCCTGCCTTAGAAAAATCAAATGCAGGCAAGTAATTAATATCCACATCCAATGCCTCGCGCAGGGGTGCGATATCAATTTCTTTATCGGTTGAAAAACGAAAATGCGATGCTTGAGACTCAAACCGAACACCAACAGCATCCGCCATTTTGTTGGCAATCACTAAATCTTGGGTATGTAGAATAATGATGTTCATGAATGAGAATTTTACCCAATTGCACATCCATCTAAAAGGTTATAACGCCAATAAAATAAATGATAATTAGTGTGAGACTTTTGCATAAATAGGGGTGATTAGCAAAATGACAAGTTTTGCCGACTTGGTGATTTTATGAAATATAGTCATAGAGACCTTTGCATAAATAGGGATGATTAGAAAAATCCAATTTTTGCCCAATTGGTGATTTCTTTAAACCTTGTCCTAGCAGGGCTAAGGCTGGGTTTAAAAAATCGCCAAGTGGGTGAAAAGTGGGTTTCTGATGATTGTTCCTATTTATACAAAGGTCTCTTGGTGAAAAATGGCGTTTTGATGATTATTCATATTTATGCAAAGGTCTCAGTGTAATACAACAAGGCAGAAAAAAACCCAGTTACGAATAAATCGTAACTGGGTTTTTGTCAAAAAATGGTGCGGAAGGAGAGACTCGAACTCTCACGCCTTACAGCACTGGAACCTAAATCCAGCGTGTCTACCAATTCCACCACTCCCGCTTGGAAAGGAGCATTATACCCAAATAGAATTTTTTGTATATGTTAGAATGAAAACTTTAATAACGACAAAAAAAGGATAAGATTAATGACAATAAATAATACAGTATCAGTAATGGCAGGCGTTTTTATTATGGGTTCACTCTTACTTAGCGGTATGAGTTTCAGCGAACCGAACTGGTTGTGGTTGAGCTTCTTTGTTGGCTTTAACTTATTTCAATCCGCATTTACTGGATTTTGTCCAGCAGCAATAATCCTTAAAACAACTGGACTTAAGGACAGTTAAAGACCAAGGTCTTTTTAGGGTGCTTAAGCATCAAACCAGTTTAGCTTTTCTCTGAGTTTAACCACTTCGCCAACGATAATAAGTGTTGGTGCATGAATGGTTTCATTTGCCACTAAATCAGGAAGTTTTGTCAAGGTAGTGGTATGTACTTTGTGCTCAGGCGTGGTGCCTTTTTCCACTAAGGCGACCGGCATATCACCGCGCATACCATGTGTTTGTAATTGTTCTGAAAGATGCGGGGCACCTTTAAGTGCCATATAGAAAACGATGGTTTGTTGTTCAACCGCCAACTCGCTCCAGGGCAAGTTCATGCTGCCGTCCTTTAGATGCCCTGTCACAAAGCGACAAGATTGTGAATAATCACGATGCGTGAGTGGAATACCTGAATAAGTGGAGCAACCAGAGGCGGCGGTAATCCCTGGTACCACTTGGAATGGCACACCATTCTCAGCCAAAGTTTCGATTTCTTCTCCGCCACGCCCAAAAATAAATGGGTCACCGCCTTTGAGGCGACAAACGCGTCTACCTTGCTTGGCTAAATCCACCAATAATTGATTAATGCCATCTTGTGGAACGCTGTGGTTGTCACGCTCTTTGCCGACATAAATCAGCTCTGCATCGCGTCTAACCAATTCCATAACTTCATCTGAGACCAAACGGTCGTACAAAATCACATCGGCTTGTTGCATTAGTCGTAATGCTTTGAAAGTCAATAAATCTGGGTCACCTGGACCCCCGCCAACCAAATAAACTTCGCCCATTTCACTATCGCTACTCTCATCAAGTTGCGTTTGCAAATCTAGTTTGGCTTCGTCAACTTTTCCTGAGAAAACTTTTTCTGCAACCACACCTGAAAAGGCTTTTTCCCAAAAATAACGCCTATCTTCGATATTATTAAATTTGGCTTTGACTTGCTCTCTAAAGCTGCCTGCCAATTCTGCTAGCCTACCATAGGCATTTGGAATGGTGCTTTCTAGTTTTGCACGAATCAAGCGTGCCAATACAGGCGCTTTCCCTGCCGATGAAATAGCAATCACAATCGGACTTCTATCTACAATAGAGGGCATAATAAAAGTACACAGATCAGGAGAATCCACCACATTCACAGGAATGTTCGCATCTTTTGCTAAATCTGATACTTGTGCGTTTAGTGCTCTATCATTAGTGGCAGAAACAATAAGCATTTGCGATTTAATATCACTTGACTCAAAGGCTTTTTCAATCACTGTGATTTTGTTGTTTTTTGCTAACTGCGTAATACCCTCACAACACGCTTGTGCAACACAAATCACTTGTGCATTTGCCTTTAACAATAGGTTAATCTTACGATAGGCAATATCACCGCCACCCACAACCAAACAGGGCTTTTGCGTAATATCAATAAAAATTGGTAAATAATTCATTAATGCTTTGGTGCTAAACTCAAAGTGAGTATTATAATGTGTAAAATACTTTTTATGCCAAACAAGCACTATACTTGCCCTTTTTCACATTTAATTCTAAGCGGTCGTTGCGGCTGTGAATTTTCTGCAAAAGACTGTGTGGCTGAGAAAGAATTTGGCACTTGTTTGAATGAAAACGCTTCAAATAACTGCCAATCTCTATACCATCACCTAAGAGACAATAGCGATTTTGTCTTAAAATCTCATCATCAATCCAATTTATCAGTGGGGCAGCAATCAAAAATTAAAATGGGTGGTTTACTTGCCTTGCAAGAAATTATTAGCCACTCATCTGTTGATACAATTGATAATATTACGATATTGGTTGATGCAGTTAAAAAGGAAGTGGGTGATTTTGAAAAAATCCCATTCTCTCAACTGATGCCAAAGATTGCTAAATTCAAGTTTAGAAGACGCTAAATTAGTGATACAAAACCCAAATCTATAAAATACTTTGCTCTAATTTTAATAAACGCTTCTTGACGGGTAATCCTCCACCATAACCAATCAAACCCCCATCACTTCCAATAATACGATGACAAGGAATAATTAAAACAATGGCATTTGCACCATTTGCACTAGCAACTGCTCGAACAGATTTTTCTCCCCCGATATCTTTTGCCAATTGCAAATATGTTGATGTCTCGCCATAAGGAACTTCTATGAGTGCATTCCAAACACTTTTTTGAAAATCGGTTCCCGCCATTAGTAATGGAATATCAAATGCCTTTCTGTATCCATTAAAATATTCATCAAGTTGTTTTCTTGTTTCCCTTAAAACTTGAGTATCTTGTTCTACAAATTCAGCTTGCAGATTTTTCTTAATCCTGCTATCAACAATTTTTCTCATCTTTCTATATTCAAAATCAAGAATACAAAGTTTGTCATCAAAAGAACCCAATATCAGTTTTCCTATTTTTGTTTTGTAATACTGAATATTAATTTGATTCATTTTATGCGCCAATATTCTATAACACTTGCTTGATTAGTGGGATGGTAATACCTGTTTTTTTCTGCAATGATGCCTCGTCTAATTGTTCAATAGCACTGAATAGTTCTCTTAAGTCCCTTGAATAATGTTTGAACAAATACGCATATATTTTATCATTAATATGAATATTTTTATCCGCCATTTTGTTTTGCAGAATGGTTGTTTTTTGTTCATCGCTTAAATTTTCAAGGGTGAAATTAACAGCCAAAGACAATCTGGTTGTTAAATCTTTTAATAAGTCTAATGCGCTTGGTAAATTTTGTGCGCTGATAATGAGTTTAGTTTGCGTATGTTTGATTTGGTTATACAAATCAAACAATTCTTGTTGTTGCGTGTCGCTTGCATCTTCGATATTATCAATACACACCCAATCAACTTCAGACAACTGAGCAATAAGACCTGCGGGACATTCTTCTTTAAGATCAATATAAACAGCATTCAATTGTTTGTCCATTGCCGCAAAAGTGCAGCCTTGCAAAAGATGAGTTTTGCCACTGGATTTGTCACCTGACACCATAACAACATTAGCATGACTGTCGGCAAATAGTGTGTCAATAAAAGTTAAAATTTGAGCATTTTTATCACCGATAAAATTATGCAGTCGCATTTTTGCATTCAATAGTACAGGCAGTCCAAGTTGTTTCATTTTTGCTTTTGCTTCTCTTGAGAGATGGCTTTTTCAAACCAAATCCAAATATAGTCAATACCACTCAGAACAGTAGAGGTGGCAATAGTAATAAAGAAAACTGTGCTCCACTCAGACAAGATTGGATAGAGTTTTGTTGTCACTAAAAATAGCACCAATGCAATTTGTAAGGCAGTATTGATTTTTGATAACTTTGACGGCATTAATAAGTGATTGTCAGATTCTCCATTACCCATAAAACTGCCAACTGTGCCTGAAACAATCATTAAATCTCTCAAGAAAATCAACAATAACAACCACAAGGGTAACAAGCCAATAATACTTAGCGCAATAAAACTACTGACCAATAATAATTTATCGGCAACGGGATCAAGAATGGAACCAAGCCTAGTTTGACACGAATAACGCTTCGCAACCCAACCATCCAAAGCATCAGTAATGCCAGCAATAAAAAACAGCATCATTGCCAAAAAAAAATCTTCATTTAACAAAGTTAAAACCACGGGTACTGTTAAAATGATGCGTAAAATTGACAGTGCGTTTGGTAGGGAAGAAAGGTTCATTTATCTGCGTGAAAAATAACTAAATTATACGGAAAAAAAATTCTATGTCATCATTGACTTACCAAGACGCTGGCGTTGATATCAACAAAGGTAATGATTTAATCGAACAAATCAAACCCATCGCAAAATCCACCACTAGAGAAGGTGTGTTAGCCGGGTTGGGTGGTTTTGGTGCAATGTTTGAGTTGCCAACCAACCAATACAAAAACCCTGTTTTAATTTCTGGTACCGATGGCGTTGGCACAAAACTTAAAGTTGCTGAGATGTTGAATAAACACGACACCATCGGCATTGATTTGGTGGCAATGTGTGTGAATGATTTAATCGTACAAGGTGCAGAGCCTTTATTCTTTTTAGATTATTACGCCACTGGCAAACTCAATACTGAGATTGCAGTTTCTGTTATCTCAGGTATTGGCGAGGGCTGCAAGCAATCAGGCTGTGCGTTGATTGGCGGTGAAACTGCTGAAATGCCTGGTATGTACAGCGGTGAAGATTACGATTTGGCAGGTTTTTGTGTTGGCATTGCTGAAAAAGAAGATGTGATTGATGGCACAAAAGTTACAAATGGTGACCATATTATCGCACTTGGTTCATCAGGTCCACACTCCAACGGTTACTCACTCATTCGCAAAGTGCTAGAGCGCACTGAACCCACTGAGCATCAACTACAACAATTGATAGAACCAACCAAAATTTATGTTAAATCTGTTTTGTCTTTACTTAAAAAATACTCAGTACATGCCATCTCACATATTACTGGTGGAGGTTTGTTAGAAAATATCCCGAGAGTCTTGCCTGAGAACTTAGCGGCAAAATTAGACAAAAACTCATGGCAGATGCCTGAAATTTTCCAATTCTTACAAGCTAATGGCAATATTAAACTAACAGAGATGTATCGCGTATTCAATTGTGGCGTAGGCATGGTGTTGGTGGTAAGTAGTGATGAAAGTATTGATGTTATTAAACACCTAGAGGCACAAGGCGAAAAGGCTTGGTTGATTGGTGAAATCGTTAAAAATGACGGCGCACAAGTCATTATCTAATATTGTTGTCTTGATTTCGGGCTCAGGCTCAAATCTACAATCTATTATTGATAATGCCGATAATATCGGCGTCAATATCCAGTCTGTGATTAGCAATAAAGCCGATGCTTTTGGTCTGCAGCGGGCAAAAAATGCAGGTATTTCCACCAAAGTTATTGAGCATACGCACTTTGCGTCGCGTGAAGACTTTGACCGTGCCTTAATCAGATACATTAATACTCTTAATCCAGAGCTAATTATTTTGGCAGGTTTTATGCGTATTTTATCCACTGATTTTATTGATGCATTTTCTGCAAATACTAACAAAATTCTTAACATTCATCCTGCACTTTTGCCAAAATACAAGGGACTTAATACACACCAGCGTGCTATTGACGCTGGTGATTCTGAAGCTGGTGCTAGTGTACATTTTGTGACCAATGAATTGGATTCAGGCACAGTAATACTACAAAAATCAGTGGTGATTGACCCGAGTGATAATGCAGACACTTTGGCAAAAAAAGTATTAAAACAAGAACATATTCTCTACCCTGAAGCCCTTAAAAAGGTTTTACAAAAATGAGGTTTTTATTGCTCTTATTGTTTTCTTCTTCGGTGTTGGCGCTTAAGCCGCACATAGCGACCTACACCTTATCAGCATCAGACTTTAAAATTGGCAAAGAAGTACGCACATTACACAAAGAAAAAAATGTGTATTACTACACCGCCCATGCTGAAACTACAGGTCTAGCAAGCCTTATTAAAAATTATGAAATACGCGCAAAATCTACTTTTATTATTGATAAATTTGGGTTACGCTCAAAACACTATCGAAACTTTGAGCGCGACGGTGACAAGATAAAAAAAGACTTTAATATTCGTCCAACAGGTCGACAAGTGGATTCACTGAATCGGCTGCTTGCGATTACTCATGAATTAGAGAACAATCCAAAAAAGAAAGATTTCGAGTTGTTGGTACATGATGGCAACGCCCCAGAAAAACAATATTACCAGCAGCTGCCAAGTGGCGATAATAACTTAATTAAAGTCATTAGTAAAGAAAGAAACTTGACGGCTTTTTTTGCCAAAGACAAGTATTATTTGCCAGTCTTGGTGCATAGAAATAAATTTACTTACAAACTTGACACGCTTGAATTTAATTAAACCATCGCTTTATCTATTATGGCTCTAGTAATGGCTGTAAATATTGCCCTGTATAAGACTTTTTAACTTGTGCTATTTCTTCAGGTGTACCAACAGCAATAATATCACCACCCTTATCGCCGCCTTCAGGACCTAAATCCACAATCCAATCAGCCGTTTTAATCACATCTAAATTATGCTCAATAATCACAATAGTGTTTTCACGCTCACGCAAGCGATTAATCACCGATAATAATTGCTTAATATCGTGAAAATGCAAACCTGTGGTAGGTTCATCAAGAATATACAAGGTGTTGCCTGTGTCTAATTTTGACAATTCTTTGGCAAGTTTAATACGCTGCGCCTCACCGCCCGACAAGGTAGTAGCATTTTGACCTAAGGTAATATATGACAAGCCCACATCCATTAAAGTTTGTAATTTTTGTTTAATTTTTGGAATTGCCTCAAAAAACTCAACGGCTGCTTCAACCGTCATAGCCAACACTTGTGCAATGGTCTTACCTTTATAAAAAACCTCAAGCGTTTCGCGATTGTAACGGCGCCCATCACAAACATCACAAGAGACATAAATATCAGCCAAAAAATGCATTTCCACTTTAATCAAACCATCACCTTTACACGCCTCACAACGACCCCCTTTAACATTGAAACTAAATCGCCCCGCCTTATAACCACGAGAGCGTGATTCCAATGTCTGTGCAAACAAATCACGAATGAGCGAAAACACGCCCGTATAAGTGGCTGGGTTTGAACGTGGTGTACGCCCAATAGGGCTCTGGTCAATGTTGACCACTTTATCAAAATGATTCAAGCCCTTGATTGACTCATAAGGTGCTGGAACAACTTGAGAGCGATTTAAATCTCTAGCAACCAATGAATAGAGCGTGTCATTAATCAAGGTGGATTTTCCAGAACCAGAAACACCCGTAACACAAGTCAACACACCCACAGGAATAGATAAATCAACTTTGTTTAAATTATTACCCGTCGCACCTTTGATACGCAACCACTGAGTGGCTTTTTTGCGTTTTTTCGGCACGGCAATACTTTGACGACCACTGATATAATCACCGGTAATTGATTGAGGGTTATCAGCGATTTGCTGCGGGGTGCCAACAGCAATAATTTCACCACCATGCACACCTGCACCAGGACCAATATCAATAACAAAATCCGCTTGTTTGATGGCATCTTCGTCATGCTCAACTACAATCACAGTATTGCCAATATCTCGCAAGTAAATCAAAGTGTTGAGTAGTTTTTGATTGTCTCGCTGGTGCAAACCAATGGACGGCTCATCCAATACATACAACACGCCCATTAAACCTGCGCCAATTTGACTTGCTAAGCGAATACGCTGTGCTTCGCCGCCTGATAGTGTGCCAGAACGACGCTCCAAACTTAAGTATTCTAAACCAACATTTAACAAAAACTCTAAACGCTGAATAATTTCTCTAAGAATCTTTTGTGCAATCTCACCGCGCACACCTTCCAATTTTAAATCCTTAAAAAATTTGTAACTATTGGCAATCGAAAGTTTGGTGATATTTGATAAATTATAATCAGTAATAAACACATTTCTAGCAGATTCGTTCAGTCGGCTACCGTCACAACTTTTGCAGTTTTTGCTCACCACATAACGCGACAATTCTTCACGCACACTGCGAATTTCACTCTCTTCATAACGGTGCATCATTCTAGGTATCACGCCTTCAAATGGCTTTGGCTTATTCGACCAGCCGTTGCGCCCTTTAATTTTTGAAAAATCAATCGTATCTTTGCCACTGCCATACAACACAATTTTTTTATGCTCAGCGCTTAATGCTTGATAGGGTGTATCCACACTAAAACCATAATATTGCCCAACCAAAGTTAAGATTTGATAAAAATAAGCATTCGAGCGGCCCCAACCATAAATTGCACCATTAGCCAAACTTGCTTCAGGATTGCTGACAACTTTGTTTTCATCAAAAACATCTTGAACACCCAAACCATCACAACTTTGACAAGCGCCAACAGGATTATTAAATGAAAATAATCTGGGCTCAAGTTCAGTTAAAGAATAACCGCATTCCACACAAGAAAACTTAGCTGAAAATACCAATTCTTCTTGTTTGGACGCTTCATCCATTGAAGCAATGCGTACTAATCCGGCACTAAGATTTAACGCAGTTTCTAACGACTCAGACAAACGCAAGGATGCCTCTTTTCTCACCTTAAGACGGTCAACAACAATCTCAATGGTATGGCGTGTTTTACCATTCAACTCATCCAACTCATCCAAATAAATCACTTTGCCATCCACTCTGGCACGTAAAAATCCTTGATTAGAAAGCTCGTCTAACATTTTTGTATGACTGCCCTTACGGTTTTGCACCACAGGGGCAAGTATCATAATTTTTTCACTTTCTGGCAAGGTTAAAATACTATCCACCATTTGTGAAACGGTTTGCGACACCAAATCAATCTTATGTGTAGGACATTTTGGCACACCAACACGCGCAAACAACAGTCTTAAATAATCATAAATTTCTGTAATCGTGCCTACCGTTGAACGCGGATTGTGCGAAGTGGCTTTTTGCTCAATTGAAATTGCTGGCGACAAACCCTCAATATGATCCACATCAGGTTTTTCCATTAACGATAAAAACTGTCGTGCATAGGCAGATAAAGACTCAACATAACGACGCTGTCCTTCGGCATAAATCGTGTCAAATGCTAATGATGATTTACCCGAACCAGATAAACCCGTAATCACGACAAGTTTGTTCCTAGGGATATCAATATCAATATTTTTTAAGTTGTGAACTCTAGCACCTTGTATGCTGATTTTTTCCATAAAATTTTATATCGGACAAAGGGTTAATTATAACGCTCACACACGGTAAAATCATCATTAATTTGATATTATCGGCATAAAAATACTCACACTATGAATAAATATAAACGCATTTTATTAAAACTCAGTGGTGAAGCACTGGCTAAAGACGGCAACACAGTTGACCCAAATACACTGAGCCAAGTCGTAGATATTATTAAGTCTGTACTTAAGCAAAAAGTTGAAGTGGGTATTGTTGTCGGTGGTGGTAATATTTTTAGAGGTGCTGCCCTTGCGCAAGCAGGCATGAATCGTGTGACTGGCGACCACATGGGCATGTTGGCCACAGTGATTAATGCTTTGGCAATTGGCGATGCTTGTAAGCGTGCAAATATTGATGCGCTAGTCATGTCGGGTTTTCCAATTGGTGGTGGTGTTTGTGACCCTGTTGATCACAATAAAGCAAAGCAAGCACTCAGCATGGGGAAAGTGGTGATTTTCTCAGCAGGTACAGGCTCTCCATGCTTTACCACTGACACAGGCGCAGTATTGCGTGCCATTGAGATTGAAGCAGATATTGTCTTTAAGGCGACTAAAGTTGATGGCGTCTATACGCACGACCCCATGAAAAACCCTAAAGCAACACGCTATAAAACACTCAGTTTTGATGAAGCGATTGAAAAAAACCTGCAAATTATGGACACGGCAGCATTTGCCTTGTGTCGAGAACACAGCTTAGATATCTGTGTTTTTAGTATGCTTGAAAATACTAACACATTATCTGATATTTTAGATGGCAAACCTTCTGGTACCATTGTCCACCTTTAAAGGAGAGTAACAATATGTTAAACGAAATACAACAAGATGCTAAAGCCCGCATGACAAAAAGCCTTGCATCATTAGAAAATGATTTTAGTAAAATTAGAGCAGGTCGTGCACACCCGTCCCTGCTTGAGCAAATTCAGGTTGATTATTATGGCTCAATGGTACCGATTTCACAAGTCGCTAATATCAGTGCAGAAGATTCTCGCACACTTAAAGTATCCCCCTGGGAAAAAGAGATGGTTGCTGTGGTTGAAAAAGCCATTATGACCTCAGATCTTGGGCTTAATCCTCAAACCCTTGGTCAAGTTATGCGCATTCCTCTACCTCCACTCACTGAAGAGCGCAGACGCGAATTAGTACGAATAGTTAAAGACGAAGCCGAACAGGCAAAAGTTGCTGTTCGCAATATTCGTCGTGATGCCAATTCTGACTTTAAAGAATTGCTAAAAGATAAAGAAGTTTCAGCAGACGAAGCACACAAAGCAGAAGAAAACATTCAAAAACTCACTGATGAATTTATTAAATCAATTGACGAAAAGTTAGATGAAAAAGAAAATTCACTACTTGAAATTTAAACTTTCAATAATCAATAAAAAAAAGCCCGCTAATGCGGGCTTTTTTATTGTGTCTGTGTTAATTAGATATTAACCACCATGTGCATCTACACAAGCAAGGTATGCATCCCATCTCTTAGGAGAGAATACTGTACCAAATGATTCAACAGGACCTGTGTTATATAAATAACCGCCAGATTTCGCCTTTTTAAAGATAGCAATATTACTCTCAGATAAACCAATCTTATCTTGACAAGCAATGTGTGCACGAACAGATACAGTTTTACCGCCTACTGAGAGTTTTTGCTCTTGATTACTAGTAGCTTGATTACCAGTAGTTTGAGTAGGTGATGCTATTGCATCTAATGATTCTACTGGACCTCTATCACGGTCATCGCCACCCGCAATAACACTTGCTGATAAAGCTAACACCCCGATTGACATTAAAAGTTTTTTCATCATTTTTCTTTCTCCTAATTGATTAAAATACTATCTTAAGCGTTATATTATATATCACTACAACCTTCTATGATTAATAATTTTATAAAAAAATGTGCACAATCAAAATTATCCTCTATATGTGATGAATTGCTTGATACATCAAAACAAGCTATGACTGTTAATAATGGCAATATAGCCAAATGGGAAAGCGCTATTGATGAACTTAAGACACACAACAAAGGCAGGGTTAATTATCAACCCCCTTATTTAAATATTGAGATATTAAACAGCGATACTAAACTCACACAACAGTCTTTAAAAAAACTAACTCCATGGCGTAAAGGTCCTTATCAAATAGGAGGCCTAAAACTAGATAGCGAATGGCGTGGTGATATGAAATGGGATAGATTGAAAAATCATATTCAACCACTCAAGGGGAAAACTGTCTTAGATGTCGGCTCTGGCAATGGTTATTTTACTTATTTAATGGCACTATCGGGTGCACAAATAGCATTAGGTATTGAGCCATTTTTACTGTTTAACTATCAGTTTATGTCCATTCACACACTCATTAACAATCCACCAAGTGCGTTTGTTCTACCACTCAAACTAGAACAAATGCCAAAAGAAGCCGTATTTGACACCGTGTTTTCAATGGGGGTTTTGTATCATCAAAAAGACCCTTTATTGCATCTACAACAACTCAAAACTCTACTAATAGATGAGGGAGAACTGATCTTAGAAACTTTGATTATTGACAAAAAGCATGGCAAACAAATTATTCCCAAAGACCGTTATGCCAGAATGCGCAATGTTTGGTGTCTACCATCAACGGATACAATCCATACTTGGTTAAAAAAAGTTGGATTTAAAAACATTAAACTACTAGATACAACAAAAACGACCCCACAAGAGCAACGCTCTACACATTGGATTGGCGATAACACACAATCCATCAAAGATTTTTTAGACCCTAATAATGATGATTTAACTGTTGAAGGTTTGCCAGCACCCTTGCGCGCAATATTTACTTGCCAAAAATAGTATAATGCTTGTCTTTTATTAAAATAGTATCATCATGTTACGCATCGTTTTAATCTTTTTTTTCGTTAGTGCCAATGTAGTGGCAACACCTAATATTGTTGTTAGCATTAAACCTATCCACTCAATTGTTAGCAACATCACCCAAGGTATTACGACACCAAAGTTACTGATAAAAGACAACCAATCACCACATAATTTTCATCTTAAACCCTCGCAAATGTCTTTGGTGAGTCAAGCAGATTTACTTATTTCTGTACACCCAAGTATTGAGGAGGGGATTGCTAAAGCACTTGATAATATCGATACTCAGCGTAAGCTATATGTTGTTGAAAAATCAACTCAACCACTCAACGAGAAACACAAGGAACACAAGGAACACAAGGAACACAGACATCATGAAGAACATAAAGCACATGAGGAGCATCGATATCATGGTGCTCATAAAGATTATCATATTTGGCTAAATATTGATGCGATACAAAAATTTTCAACAAGATTAACAAACAAGTTAATTGCAATTGATACTGACAACCGTTTAATCTATCGGTCAAACTTATCAGTATTCAATAAAAAATTAGACACACTCAAAACACAGATTAAAAAGCAACTTCTGCCTTATCAAAACACCCCTATGGTTACTTACTCAAATGCTTTTAAGAATTTTATACAAACAAATCAACTTAACACTCTTGCCATCGTGGTGAATAATCACGAACAAAAACCAAGCGTCAAAAATATCTTAACTGCCAGAAAAATCATCCGCTCTAAAAACGCTCAATGCTTAGTATCAACCATAGAAATTACACCAAAAAGAGTTAGCAATATTATTGAAAACTTTAATATGAAACATGAAAGCATTGATATTATTGGCTTTAAACAAACTCAAGGTGCCTCACAATATCTTGCCTTAATGCAAAATATTGCCAATGCGTTTGAAAAGTGTCTGAAATAAGGTCGGCATTCAATAAAGCATCATCCCAATATGATGAATATGCATTTTTACAAAAGGAAATTGCCACTCGCCTTGATGCAAAATTAGAAGTCATCTCTAGTCATGCTGATGTTGTTTTGGATTTGGGCGCAGGCACGGGTTTATTGTCCCAATCTTTATTGCAACGCTTTCCAGATTCAACAATTATCTGCTTAGATTTTGCGCAAAAATCACTTAAAAACAATCCATCAGCATGCAAATTATGCGCCGATGCCAACCACCTACCTTTAGCTGACAATAGTGTTGATGTTATTGTTTCCAATTTAATGATGCAATGGTGTAACGACCTTGATCAACTGTTTTCAGAATGTCATCGTGTGCTTAAAAATGAGGGGCTAATACTATTTTCTACCTTTGGCCCTAATACGCTTAAAGAGTTGAAAAAAAGTTGGGCAGTGGTTGATAACGAAACCCATGTTAATACCTTTACTGATATGCACGACATCGGCGACCAACTACTGCAAAGTGGCTTTCAATCACCCGTCATGGAAATGGAAACCTTAACCTTAACCTACCAAAGCGTCACAGATTTATTAAGAGACTTAAAAGCCATCGGCGCACAAACTGTCAGCACCCGCTCTAAATCACTCACAGGCAAGGGCAAGTTCCAATCAATGATTAAGATGTATGAATCTTACCGCCAAGATGGCAAGCTCCCTGCCACTTATGAAGTGGTGTATGGGCATGCCTGGAAACGAATAAATAAAATTGGCATTGAACTTAATAACCAGTAAGAGAATTCGTTTGAACTATAGCAAATTCTTGATTCTGAGTATCGGTAAAAATCGCTGCACTTAATTTATTTCCATAAACACAGCCTGTATCAACACCTAGTGCATATTTGCTTGCTTTTACCTCGTCAAACATTTGATGCCCATACACAATAAAACCTTGGTTACCATCATAAACATCTGCCCAAAAAACTGACTTGCCATCTTCTTTACCGTAACTCACAAAATTATATTTTTCATCTAAATAACGCAATCTAAGAATTTTAGCTTGTGTTTTTTTAGAAATATTATTCAAGGTTTGATGATTTTGCCAAACTGCATAAATAATGGCATATTTTGTAAAAATTCAATGTCATCACTATTCAGATTTTCAATAATATCTTTCTCATCTTTATCTAAAATGATTGGGTTATTTTTGTCTTTTTTCTGATGATCTAGATAACGAATAAGTTTGTCTTCATGATTACCCAAAACAGGTTTAATATTATTGCTTTGTAGATATCTAAGTGTTTTAATGGAGCCTTTTCCACGAGTGATAATATCACCCACACAAACCTCTATATCCCTTTTTTCTGGATTTATTTTTTGTCGCAATCGCACAAACTCATCATAGCATCCATGAATATCGCCGTAAATTATCAGTTTACTCATAATTAAGTTGAGACCTTTGCATAAATAGGGATGATTAGCAAAATCCAATTTTTACCCAATGGGTGATTTCTTTAAACCTTGTCCTAGCAGGGCTAAGGCTGGGTTTAAAAAATCGCCAAGTGGGTGAAAAGTGGGTTTTTGATGATTGTTCCTATTTATGCAAAGGTCTCAAGTTACAATTTTTTCCAAGATTTTCTTTTATTATGAAAAATAGTAATATTTAACTTAACTATTAATCAAGCCTTAAATTAATTCAAGCTAAAACAAAGATAAGGCTAACTTCATCCAGAAATCTGGGAACAATCCAACCACTAAGATTAATACGCCATTAATGGATAAAACCAACTTCATGTCCATTGGTGCGTTTACTGTTATTTCTTTATCACTGTCTTCAAAATACATGGATTTAATAATTTGCAAGTAGTAATAAGCGCTAATAACAGCAAATACAACGGCAATGATTGCTACCGTAATCATACCGCTAGATATCACTTGTTGCAAGATGAGTAATTTTGCATAAAAACCGATAAATGGTGGCATACCTGCCATTGATAACATAACAATTAGCATCATTAGAGCGAACCAAGGTGAGTGCTTACTCAGTCCTTTGTAGTCGCTAATCAAATCGGCTTCAAAGCCTTTTTTGTTAAGCAAAATGATCACACCAAATGCCGCCAAACTCATTAACACATAAGCCAAAATATAAAATACGGCGGCGCCATAGCCACTGATCACACCGGTAGAAAAACCTAATAAAACAAAACCAACATGAGAGATGGTTGAGTATGCCAATAGGCGTTTAATATTGGTTTGCATCAATGCCACGATAGAGCCAATGGCAATAGATAAAATCGCCAGCACCATAAATAAATCTGACCAATAAGGCTGCATCGCGCCTAGTCCATCAACCAATAAGCGCACCAGCATTGCAACTGCGGCAATCTTTGGTACCGTTGAAATAAATAGTGTGACTGAAGTGGGTGAACCCTGATAGACATCTGGCACCCACATATGGAATGGCACTGCGCCCAGTTTAAAGGCAATACCAATGACTAAAAATACCAAGCCAAAATTAAGCACCAGTACTTCTCTTGAAACTAATTCTGCGCTATTGGCAAAGGTGGCAATCTCAGCAATATTAAGACTGCCACTGATACCGTAAACCATACTCATACCATACAGCAATAAACCCGAGGCAATCGCACCCAAGACAAAGTATTTAAGCGCCGCTTCAATCGCACTGGCTCTGTTGCGTGCAATAGCGATGAGTGTGTAAAGCGATAAGGATAGAATTTCTAAACCCAGATACAAAGTTAGCAAACTGTAACCTGAAACCATGACCATCATGCCCAGTATTGACAACATAACCAAAACAAAATACTCGCCCTTCAATAAAGCATGTTGCAGTAAATAATGACGCGAATAAACCATTGTTACCATCGCTGCTGCCATCATAAAGACTTTGAATACTGATGCCAAGTCGTCCAAGACAAATGAATGCCCAAAAATGATTGTCTCTGGCTGTCCGATAAGATTAAACGACAATATACCTGTAATTAGCAAACTTAGCTGCATTAAGTAGTAAGTTACTTGCTTGAAGGGTTTAGTTAAAAATAAGTCTAATAACAAGACCACAACAATGGCACTTAATAAAAATATTTCTGGCAAGGCTATCATTAATGCAGCGGTGTCAAATTGGAAAGTATTTATCATTATTAAAACTCCTCTTACAATTTAGACGTTAATGCTTGATTAAGCAGATGCTCAATTGAAGTGTGCATGACTTCAATCATTGGCTGTGGATATAATCCTATCACTAGCACAGCAAGCGCTAATATTGCTAAGATAGAGAATTCACGACCATTAATATCGTCAAGTGTTTCTACCGCTGGATTGGTAATAGCACCCCAAAATACGCGCTTAACCATCCATAATGTATAAGCTGCGCCCACAATTAGCGTGGTGGTGGCCAATACCGCATACCAAATGTTTGCTTGCACAGCACCCAAAATCACCATAAATTCACCCACAAAACCTGAGGTGCCTGGCAGTCCTGCATTTGCCATTGCAAATAACACCGCAAAACCCGTAAACTTCGGCATAGAGTTAATCACGCCACCATAGGTTGAAATTTCTCTTGAATGCAAGCGGTCATACAAGACACCAACCACTAAGAACATCGCAGCTGAGATAAAGCCATGTGAAATCATTTGCACCATTGCACCCTCTAAACCAAGGAAGGCGCCTTCTGGCGCCTGTGGGTCGTAAGCTAAGAACAAAGCAAATACGCCCAGCGTTACAAAACCCATATGTGAGATTGAAGAATAAGCGATTAGTTTTTTCATATCTCTTTGCACCAAGGCAACAAAACCAATATAAACCACTGCAATAAGGGATAAGACAATCACCACATCTGAGAATTGTAAAGAGGCATCAGGCGTAATTGGTAGCGAAAAACGGAAGAAACCATAACCACCCATTTTCAACATAATCGCTGCTAGTATGACAGAGCCACCCGTTGGGGCTTGCACATGTGCATCAGGCAACCAAGTATGCACAGGAAACATCGGTACTTTAACCGCAAATGCCACAAAGAATGCCCAGAAAATCCACGCCTGTTCTGTTGCTGTTAAACTAAGATCATGCCACGCTAGAATTGAGAATGAGCCACTTTTGTTATACATATAAATAAGCGATATCAGCATAAACACCGAACCTAAAAAAGTATATAGGAAGAACTTAATCGCTGCATAAATACGATTATCACCCCCCCAAATACCCACAATAAGTAGCATTGGAATCAATGATGCTTCCCAGAAAGTGTAGAACAAAATCCCGTCAAGTGCTGAAAATACGCCAATAATCAAGCCTTCCATCATCAAGAAAGCTGCCATATAATGTGCCGGTCGTTTTTGAATGACTTCCCAACCTGCCCCAATCACTAAAACAGTTGAGAAAGTTGTTAAAATAATCAACGGCATAGAAATACCATCAACGCCTATATGATAATTAATATTAAATTGTGTAATCCAAGCGCTCTTTTCAACAAATTGCATCAGGTGTGTTGATGAATCAAAGCCCGTCCATAGACTAAGTGACATGACAAACACTAAAATAGCAATAGCTAAACTCATCCAACGAGCCATAGTCGCTCGCTCGTTACCCAACAAAATAACCAGCCCACCACCTAAAATTGGCAACCAAATTAATAAACTAAGTAGCATATTTTGCATAATGATATAAAGACCTCAAATCTCAAGTAATGGTTGGTCGCCCATAAATAGCGCCCAAGTTAAAATAATTAATAAACTAAAAATCATAAAGAAAGCATAATGATAAACATAGCCTGTTTGAATTGGACGAATCACAGAACTAACAAAGCCAACGAATCTAGCGCTACCATTAACTATCATTAAGTCAATTATTGTAGAGTCAGATACTTTCCATAAAAAATTTCCCAACTTTTTAACACCACCAACAAAAACAATCTCATTGAAACGATCAAAACCATAGAGTGATTCCAATACATAGTTAGTGCGCTTAAAAGTTGAGCGCACCCAAATAGCCCACTGCGTTTTATAAAGTGAGAATACCCAAGCAGCCACGATACCGCCAACCATCATCCAAAATGGTAGCGTTTGTAGGGCGTGAAAAATCATGCCTAATGCACCGTGGAATTGTTGTTTTAGCTCAACCATAGACACATGACTTGATGTAACGGTAATAGCCTCATCTAACCAACCCTTAAATAACATTGGCTCAATGGTGAAGTAACCAATAATAGCCGAAGGAATTGCCAACATTATCAACGGAAAGGTAATTGATAATGGCGACTCATGTAGATGTTTGGCAGTTTCGTGCTTAACACGCGACTCACCGTGGAATACCAAGAAAAACATTCTAAATGAGTAAAATGCGGTAATAAATACACCGACAACAACAGCATAATAAACCCAGTCGGCATACGGCAAGCTGGAAAAATGCACGGCTTCAATAATCATATCTTTTGAATAAAAGCCAGCAAACCCTGGGAAACCAATGAGTGCTAATGTGCCAATCAAAGCCGTCCAGTAAGTAATTGGCATGGTTTTTTTTAAACCACCCATCTTACGAATATCTTGCTCGTGATGCATAGCAACAATCACCGATCCTGCCCCTAAGAATAATAACGCCTTAAAGAATGCGTGTGTCATCAAGTGAAAAATTGCCACTGAATAAGCACTCACACCCAAAGCAACTGTCATATAACCCAACTGCGATAGGGTTGAATATGCCACCACTTTTTTAATATCATTTTGCACGATACCAAGCAGGCCCATAAATAAAGCTGTGATTGCACCCACTATCATGACTACCGTAAGTGCCACATCACTCATCTCAAACATTGGCGACATGCGCGACACCATAAAGATACCTGCCGTCACCATCGTTGCTGCGTGAATCAGTGCTGAAATCGGCGTTGGACCTTCCATTGAACCTGGTAGCCAAACATGGAGGGGCACTTGTGCTGATTTTCCCATGGCGCCCACAAATAACAGCAAGCAAATGACGGTGATTAAATCTGTACCCCAAAGTGTTTGATTGAGCGTGTTATCAAGACTGGCAAATACCTCTGCGTAATCAAGTGAACCACTAAACGCCAACACCAAACCAATACCCAATAAGAAACCAAAATCACCCACACGATTAACCAAAAAGGCTTTGAGATTGGCTTCAATCGCACTTTCTTTATGGTGCCAAAAACCAATGAGTAGATAGGAAACTAAACCCACTGCCTCCCAACCGAAGAACAACTGCATAAAATTGTTACTCATCACCAACATAAACATTGAGAAAGTAAATAGCGAGATATAACTAAAAAACTTGGTGTAATCCTTGTCATGACTCATATATCCAATGGTGTAGATATGCACCATTAGGGATACAAATGACACCACGACCAACATCACAGAAGTTAGATTATCTACCAAGAAGCCAACACTAATGTTAAGCCCACCAATTTGCATCCAAGTATAGAGATTTTGATTAAAAACCGCACCTTTCTCCAATACATGATAATCAAATACCATTAACGCAAGCACAGTAGAAACTAACACCCCTAAAATCGTAATGGTATGTGTTACATTTCGACCTAAAATGCGCCCAAAGAAGCCTGCAATAATCGCTCCAATTAAAGGTGAAAGTGCCATTGTTAAATAAATTTTTTCCATAATCAATTTGCTATCTTTTGTTTAACAG
>NZ_FQTR01000019.1 GCF_900128535.1 bacterium endosymbiont of Bathymodiolus sp. 5 South
CACCATTCGCCTCAGCCATAACCTTAGTTATTGCTGCTGTTAAAGTTGTTTTACCGTGGTCAACGTGGCCGATTGTACCTACATTGACATGGGGTTTGGTTCTTTCGAATTTTTCTTTTGACATATTATTACTCCTGAGTACTTTGTGTTATTTGTTTAATTTTTCGATGACATCATCGGCAACATTTTTCGGTGCTGCGGTATACTTCGAAAATTCCATTGAATAACTTGCACGACCTTGCGTTGCAGAACGAAGGTCATTTGCATAACCAAACATTTCTGCTAATGGAACATCTGCTTTTAATTGCTTGCCATTAGGCAGGTCTTCCATCGCACCCACCAGACCACGGCGTCTGTTTAGATCACCCATTACATCACCCATATATTCTTCAGGGGTAACAATTTCAACGGCCATCATTGGCTCAAGTAGCTGTGGATTTGCCATTCTAACACCTTCGCTCAAACACTTGGATGCGGCAATCTTAAATGCCATTTCATTTGAGTCAACATCATGATAAGAACCATCATAAACAGTCACTTTCATATCAACCAATGGGAAGCCTGCTAGAACGCCGTTCTCCATTTGCTCTTGAATACCTTTGTTAACCGCAGGCACATATTCCTTAGGAATCACGCCACCTTTAATTTCGTCAACAAACTCATAACCCGTACCGGGCTCTTGTGGCTCAATGCGTAGATAAACATGTCCGTATTGACCACGACCACCTGATTGTTTGGCAAATTTATGCTGATGTTCAACCATTGTAGTAATCGCCTCACGATAGGCAACTTGTGGTGCACCAACATTACATTCAACATCAAATTCACGGCGCATACGATCAACAATAATATCTAAATGAAGCTCACCCATGCCCGCAATAATCGTTTGACCTGACTCTTCGTCACTTGAAACACGAAATGATGGATCTTCAGCAGCAAGTTTACCTAAGGCAATACCCATTCTTTCTTGATCAACTTTGGTTTTAGGCTCAACTGCTAAGGCGATAACGGGCTCAGGGAATTCCATTCTTTCTAATACGATTTTCTCTTTCATGTCACACAATGTGTCACCCGTGGTCACATCTTTAAGTCCAATCGCTGCCGCAATATCGCCAGCACGCACTTCTTTAATTTCATCGCGTTCGTTTGAGTGCATTTGCACCATACGACCGATACGCTCTTTCTTGCCCTTGGACGAATTGTAGACAAAATCACCTGCCTTTAACACACCAGAATATACACGGAAGAATGTCAGTGTACCTACAAATGGGTCAGTTGCAATCTTAAATGCTAATGCTGAAAATGGCTCATCATCGTCAGCCTTTCTAGGCGCTTTGGTTTCATCTTTATCGTCCAAAATACCTTCAATTGCATCCACATCTAGTGGTGATGGCATATACATAATGATTGCATCTAATGCTGCCTGTACGCCTTTATTCTTAAAAGCCGAACCACAAAACATTGGAATAATATGATTACCAATACACTGAGAGCGAATACCTGCTTTAATTTCATCAGCTGATAATTCACCACCTTCCAAATATTTTTCCATTAACTCATCATTGGCTTCTGCGGCAGATTCAATCATAAATTCACGCTTTTCATCTGCTAAATCTTGCAACTCTGCTGGAATATCCTTAGTTTCATAAGTCGCGCCTTGGTCTGCTTCATTCCAATAAATGGCTTTCATGGTGATTAAGTCAACCACACCTTTAAAGTCTTCTTCAGCACCGATGGCAATTTGCATTGGTACTGGATTTGCACCTAGACGAACTTTAATTTGCTCACAAACACGCAAAAAATCAGCGCCCGCTCTGTCCATTTTATTAACAAAACCAATTCTTGGTACATTGTATTTATTGGCTTGGCGCCAAACAGTCTCAGACTGAGGCTCTACACCACCCACCGCACAAAATAAAGCCAGTGCACCATCTAATACTTTAAGAGAACGCTCAACTTCAATGGTAAAGTCAACATGTCCCGGAGTGTCAATAATATTGATACGATGCTCTTCAAACTGCTCGTCCATACCTTTCCACATACAAGTCGTTGCTGCAGAAGTAATCGTAATACCACGCTCTTGCTCTTGCTCCATCCAGTCCATGGTTGCACCACCATCATGGACTTCACCAATTTTGTGAGTACGGCCTGTGTACAAAAGTACGCGTTCAGTAGTAGTTGTCTTACCAGCATCAATGTGTGCCATAACACCGACATTACGATAGCGACTTAGGGGGTGATTTCTTGCCATTTTCTTAAATCCTTAAATTTACCAGCGGAAGTGAGCAAACGCTTTGTTTGCTTCTGCCATTCTATGCGTATCTTCTTTTTTCTTAAATGCGGTGCCGCGGTTTTGAACTGCGTCCAATACTTCACCTGCCAATCTTAATTTCATACCTTTTTCACCACGCTTGCGTGAGGCTTCAATAATCCAACGCATTGCCAAGGCAATTTTACGCTCAGACCTGACTTCCACAGGCACTTGATAGGTTGAACCACCCACACGACGAGATTTAATCTCAACTGCTGGCCCAATATTATCTAGTGCTTGTTTGAAAGTCTCAATTGGCTCGGCATTGCCTTTAGACTCAATTGTGTCTAATGCATCATAAACGATCTTCTCAGCTACAGATTTTTTGCCATCTAACATTAAGATGTTGACAAACTTAGCCAATACTAAATCACCAAACTTCGGATCTGGTAGGATTTCTCTTTTAGGTGCGGATCTTCTTCTCATAGTTGTATTTCTCTTGTTTTAAATAAGTTTATTTCTTTGGTTTTTTAGTGCCATATTTTGAACGACCTTGCATTCTGCCATCAACACCAACCGTATCTAATGCGCCACGAACGGTATGGTAACGAACACCAGGTAAATCTTTAACACGACCACCACGAATCAAAATCACTGAGTGCTCTTGTAAGTTGTGTCCTTCACCACCAATATAAGTCGTAACTTCAGCAGCGTTGGTTAGTCTAACACGAGCAACTTTTCTGAGTGCTGAGTTAGGTTTCTTAGGTGTTGTGGTATAGACACGAGTACATACACCACGCTTTTGTGGGCAACTGTCTAATGCTGGCACACCACTTTTTGTCATCTTCTTTTTGCGTGGATTACGCACTAATTGATTAACTGTTGACATAAATATTGTTCTCCAAAAATCTCTAAATAATTTTCATTAATATTAATCACTCTTATGTTTGTTAGAGCAATAAAGGGCGTGATTATACTGTGTTGGATAATTCTAGTCAATATGTTTTATGTTTTTTTTACCAACTTACCCAACAAAAAACTACTGGCACGATTTAGCATCTCAAATACCTCATCAAAACGCCCTTCAAAATATGGGTCAGGCACACCTTTGCCCTTATTTTTTGGAATATTATCAAGCATTAAAGCAAGCTTATGCTGATGCTCTGGTGGGCAAATATCTTGCAAGTCCATTAAATTACTACCATCCATCGCAAAAATATAATCATAATGATAAAAATCTGACTCATGCACTTGTCTGGCACGCTGGCTAGATAAATCCACATTGTATTGATGTGCTGCAACTTGGGAGCGAGAATCAGGTTGCTCACCAATGTGATAGGCATGTGTTCCTGCTGAATCAATCTCAAACAAATCTTGCACACCCCGCTTTTGCATTTGCGAGTGAAAAGCACCTTCAGCAGTTGGTGAGCGACAAATATTACCCATACAAACAAATAAAATTTTAGTTTTTTCCTTACTCATTACAATATAACTTAGATAAAATTCACTATTAGAGACCTTTGCATAAATAGGGATGATTAGTAAAATCCAATTTTTGCCCAATTGGCGATTTTTTAAACCTTGTCCTAGCAGGGCTAAGGCTGGGTTTAAAAAATCACCAAGTGGGTGAAAAGTGGGTTTTTGATGATTGTTCCTATTTATGCAAAGGTCTCCATTATATCAACTAAATATGTCCACTTACTCTATGCCAAATAATTTATTAAATTCTGCCAAGTCAGTTATTCTTACCGAAGCACAAGCCCTTACTCAACTAGCCGAGAAACTTGACCAAAGTTTTGTAGATGCTTGTACACTTATTCAAAACTGCACAGGCAAGGTTATTTTAATTGGTATGGGTAAATCAGGACATATTGGTAATAAGATTGCTGCAACTTTTGCCTCTACTGGCACACCCGCTTTTGCAGTACATCCTGCTGAAGCAGGGCACGGTGATTTGGGTATGATTGAACAAAATGATATTGCTATTTGCATTTCTTATTCGGGCGAATCTGATGAAATTATGACGCTTGTCCCAGTCATTAAACGCCTTGGCGTTACTATTATCGGTATGACGGGCAACAAAGATTCTGCTATTGCAAAGATCAGCAATGTCCATTTAGATGTTGGCGTAGAAAAAGAAGCTTGCCCGCACAACTTAGCACCCACCTCATCCACCACAGTGGCGTTAGCCATGGGCGATGCTTTGGCAATCAGTTTGCTAAATAACAAAGGCTTTAGTCCAGATGACTTCGCCCGCTCTCACCCTAGTGGTGCACTTGGCAGACGCTTACTAACTTTTGTTAATAGCGTTATGAAAACTGGCAACGATGTGCCTATCGTAAGTAGCAATACCCAATTATTAGACGCCTTATTAATAATGAGCCAAAAGGCACTCGGTATGGTGTTAATTACTCATGGTAAGACTCTACAAGGTATTTTTACTGATGGTGACCTGCGCCGTGTACTAGAAACACTAGCACCAAACAGCAACTCTCTAGAAGGGCAACAAAATATTCAAGACATTACCATCGGCGCAGTGATGACTAAAAATTGCAAATCCATCTCAGCCGACAAACCTGCAATGGCAGCAGTGGCAATGATGGATGAATTTAATCTAAATTCACTGCCTGTGGTTGATAAAAATAATCAGGTCGTTGGTGCTATCAACACTCACACCCTAATGCAAGCAAAAATTATCTAATAGGAGGCGTGGTAGAATTATTAGCCAATAATTCGTTCTATGCCCCACCAAACTCCAATTAAAGAAATAACAATTGAGGTTGGGACAATGGCTATTTTTTTATAATTTAAATTCAGTGATTTTATGAAAAATAAAAGTAATACCACGCTTGACACAATCATAATTTGTGCCAATTCAACACCAATATTAAAACTGATTAATGTGGTCAAAAAGTTGTCTGCCGACATTTTAAAACTTTTTAACATACTCGCAAAACCTAGCCCATGCACCAATCCAAATAAGAACACAATGATACTTTTTCGCTTGATAGACGGGTTGGGTAATAAATTTTCAATTGCCACATAAGCAATTGAAAAAGCAATCAGTGGCTCAATGATTCGCCCTGATATTTCTACGATACCAAGCATTGCCAAACCCAATGTTAAAGTATGCGCTAGTGTAAAAGTACTGACCAATAACAACAGTCGTCGCCACATCAATGAAGACAATGCCATGCCAATAATAAATAGAATATGATCCCAACCTAATGGAATAACATGGTCAAAACCAATACTGACAAATTTTAGCATTCTTTGCATGGTTGTTATTGGTTCTGGGTGGTTAATATCAATCACCCCACTGGTTGCGCCATTGCGCAACCACCACCATTGACTCCAGTTATATTCATTTTTTTCAAACACTTGGTAACGCAAAGCACTGTCACCGTAGTCCTTGTTGTATTGCCATGACAAAGTTTTTGGCCGTTCTTGAAGTTGTGTGGTGTAAGTAAGTAGGGTTTTTCTGGGGCGTTTTTTGTAGCCTACAATATCTATTTTAATATTTCCTAAATGCAAGTTTTGCACTTGATGATTAATATTTAGCTGGAGTTCGTTTAAAAATTTCGTCTCAAAATTTTTAAAACGCTGGCGTAAAACTTCAGGTGCTAACGCACGCAATTCGTCATACTCAGCTGCGGTTGGTGCATCAGTGGTGTTTTTATATTGTGTACCAATACCTGTCATTGCCGCCTCAAGACTAAGGTCAATAACAACTTCAACTTTTTTATCAGGATAGATGGAGATTTCCACCAAAGCGGGTTTGACCACATCTGCGATTGACACGCCTATCAACAAGAAAAATAAGGCGAGAGACTTTAACAGTCTTAGCATTTAGGTCTTATTTTTCTTGTCTAGTTTTGTTTGCTTCTTGCGTTTTATTTCATCCCAATCAATGTTATCACAAGCTTCGCAATGACGATTAACAAGGCCTGCATGCGCTAATATTGCATAAAGTTTACAACCTGCACAATAACCGATAATTGCCTCTAACCACATAAATAACAAACATATCCATACTAAATTCAACGCCAACCAAGAAGGCACATAATTTTCATCAACAGGGATACTGGTACCCAGTAAACTGTTTACCCATGATGCCACTGCATCTGGATTAAAAAACACGATACATACAGAAATAAAACTCGCGCCCATTAGCCATGCACAACGCTTTGGTCCAAGTGGCTTCCACACAGGATCTTTGCCCAGTGTCAAAAAGCTTGACAATAAAATAGTCGGCGAAAACCTAGAACCGATAATCGATAAACTTAATAGCATTTCAAACAAAGCATAAATAAGTAGTTTGGTTTGGAATGAATAATCATAAACTCTTCTTGTTGCTTCCACTTGATAAACGATTTGATCCTCCCAATTAGTTTCAAATGTATCCATTGCAATCGTATTTTCTGCCACAACCCAATGCGGACCATACACTACGCTAATTAAAGTAAATACCATATAAATTGGAATAATCAACAAAATACCAGCACGCACACGCACAGCAGCATCATTGATGTGTATCGCCTCCTCTTGTAGATCTCGAAACCAAAGGTTCTTGAAGGTATTTTTAATTAAAACTACCATACAATTTAAATAATTTTTCCTGCATAGTTTTCAATGCCTGGATTATTTTTCACACCTTTAATCGTTGGATGATTTACCTTTTTAAGGTTAAGATGTTTTTGTTTGCGTAAGTAATCTGCTGCCACATCCCACATCAAACGCCCATTACCCACCGAACCAACTTGTGCCCAACCAGATACTTTATAAGATTTATTTGCATCAATAGGTGTACCTTCATCATCAACAATATTACTAATACGATTGCCTAAACTTTGTGCAGGGTCAATGGTGTAATCCAGCCCACCCATACGCACCATGTCGCCACCTGACTGCAGATAAGGGTCTTGCACAAATAAATTTTCAGCAATACCTTCTAAGGTCTCTTTCAACTGTGAGCCTTTTAATTCAGTCACATAAGTTTCACCATAAGTCATTGAAGTATTGGTCATTAAGTCTTCCATAGTAACATCATACCCTGCTGGTACTGATGTACCCCAACGCACACCCGCTGACATTGCAAAATCCGCATCGTGCTCCTCGCGTAGTGAATTAACCAATACTTGATCCCAAGTACCCATAAAATTACCACGACGATAAAGGGTTTGTTCAGTGGTACAAAGTTTTTCAGTCAAAATTGTATCAAAAGTTTTGCCTACACGATCTGGGTTGTTGCTCATCGTACTGCTGCGTGCTTCAACCACATTTTTATCGTATTTAGTTTGACGCATCTTGTCAATATATGACACAACTGTGGCATCAGGTTTAATTAAGTTGGTAATAATCGGTAGCATTTTGTAGTTATAACCTATCACTTTATGATCTTTAATGTCCAAATCCATCACACCAATATACTTACCCGAACAACCTGCGTTGGTAACCACGGTAACACCGCCTGAATTTTTCACTTCAATCGGTTTTGGCATACCGTCATGCGTATGTCCACCAAAAATAGCATCAATACCGACCACGCGCGATGCCATCTTAATATCCACATCCATACCATTATGAGAAATTACAATCACCGCATCTGGCTTCTCATTTTCACGAATATCAGCCACTAATTCAGCCATTTCATCTTCACGCAAGCCAAATGACCAGTCTGGGAAAAAGTATTTTTGTGGATTTGCATTGGATGTTCTAGGGAATGCTTGACCAATGACTGCGATGCGATGTCCGCCCACATTTTTAATCACATAAGGTTTGAATGGCAGTGCATCATCTTCGTTGTAAAGCCCTCTGCCGTCATATTTTTCTGTCATGGAAATGTATTTATCACCCAACAAAGCGTCTTCTAAGATGCGCACATTTTGACCTAAAAAATCCCCTTTAAAAAAGCCAACATTCTTAAGTACTTCTTTTTCTTTATAAGTAAATTCCCAGTGTCCAACCATTACATCAACACCCAGCAGATTACAGGCTTCAACCATATCAGCACCGCGTGTCCAAAGTGAAGTACCTGAACCTTGCCAAGTGTCACCTCCGTCTAAGGTCAATGTATTTTGTACACCGCCTGCACTTTCTCTAAGTGAATCCAGTACAGTTTTGATTTGCCCAAAACCCCCTGTTTTGCCGTATTTAGCCGCAAGATCTTCAAAGTTGTTATAAGTAAAAGCATAAGCTTCTGGCGAACCGGGTTTAACACCAATTTCTTTGAGTAATTTATTGCCCACCACATGTGGTAACTGCCCAAAAGTAGATCCAAAACCAAGGTTTACATTCGGCTCACGAAAATAGTTCGGCAACAAATTACCATGGGTATCGGTAATATGCAAAATACGCGCATTACCTGTCTTTGCGACTTCATACCTATTGTCTTGAGAAGACAATTTATCGGCATTATTACCACAACCACCAATCAAACCTGCTGCCGAACCAGCGCCCAATACCTTGATAAACTCTCTACGCGTTAAAGCCATTTTGCCCTTCTTGAAATAATAAAGGTTCGAAATTCTACTCTATCTCAACATAAATTACAAAACTATCAGTAGATTATAATATTCTTAAATAGTCTGTTATTTACCGAACTTCTCTTATAATACCCCACATGAATATTCAAAAACTCCTTCACAATATCACGCCGACTAATTTTGACTTTGTTGTTCAAGGTTTATGTCTCAATTCACAGCAAGTGCAAGATGGCGATGTCTTTGTTGCCTTACAAGGCACAACAGGTCATGGTACAGACTACATTGAACAGGCTATTGACAAAGGATGTGTGTGTATATTAATTGATTCAAAAGACATTGAATGTGGTGTGCCTACCATTCGTATTGACGACCTATCCACACACTTAGTTGCCTTAGCACAACAGATGTATGTGGATGCTTTAAAGGTAGATGTAATTGGTATTACTGGTACGAATGGTAAAACTTCAGTGGCTTGTTTTATCTCACAATTATTAGCACACTTAGACATCAAAAATGGACTCATTGGCACACTTGGCATTAGTCATTCTAATCAACATTCTGAGCAAACCACGCCTGATATTTTGACTCTGTATCGTACATTGGATGGTTACAGGAAAGATGGTATTAAAACAGCTGTGCTAGAAGTATCATCACATGGCATTGACCAAGACAGAATTGCGGGACTGCGTATCACCCACGCAGTATTTACCAACCTCACACAAGACCATTTAGATTATCACCAAGATTTGAAAACTTACCAACAAACCAAAGCGCGATTGTTCTCATTAGCCAGTGTCCAATTTGCGATTCTTAATCGCGATGACACACATTATGCTGATTTCTTAGTCGCTGCCAAAGGCAAGGAAATTATCGATTTTGGTTTGGATGATTTTGATGATATTCGACCAACCGAACAAGGCTTTTTAGTCACCTTACAACATCATATTTTTGAAGTGCCTTTTTTAGCTAAATTCAACTTACTGAATGTTTTATCAGCATTCAATACACTCAAAACCTTTGGATTTAAACCAGAAAAAATTATTCCATTGCTACACAAACTCAAACCGCCTTTAGGTCGAATGCAGAAAATTGACAATCATTTAATATGGATAGATTACGCTCACACACCAGATGCTATTGAGAATGCCATTTGCACCTTACAACAACATTACCCAACACACGACATTCGAGTGGTATTTGGCTGTGGCGGTAATCGTGACCAAGACAAACGCGCAAAAATGGGTAAGATTGCATCCAAACACGCCAACACACTTATTTTGACCAACGACAATCCAAGAAATGAAGACCCTCAGGCTATTATTAATGATATCCTTGATGGTATTGACGACAGTTATGAAGTAGATATTACCCTAGACAGGCAACTCGCCATTGAAACAGCTGTGATCACTTTGGGTGACAATGAATGTCTACTCATTGCTGGGAAAGGTCATGAAACCACCCAAATATTCAGAGACAAAACCATCGAATCAAACGACAAAGACATTGTTCTCGCTGCCATTATTGAGGGTATAAGATTAAAAAAGTTAAAAAACCAGCAATAAAGACAAAAAACAACCTATAGCTTTGGATTTTTCATTTTATATTTAACTGTTATACTCTATATAATCATTAAAAATTATAAAATAAAACTGTTTTTAACGGTTATAATGGTAAATTATGGCAAAAACTTTAGAAATCTTTGAAAACATCCAGCGCCTTCGCAAGCGCTATTACCAAGTCTATCAAGGCAAGCAGGCCTTATTGGATTTAATTTCAGAAACCGAGGTTGGAGAGCAAGTTTATAACTCAAACGCCATCGAAAACTCGACGCTAACTCTAGGCGACACCGAAAAAGTTTTATTACAAATTGATTTAGATAAATATATTTCTGAGCGAGAATTATTTGAGGCAAAAAATCTTGCTAGAGTGGTGGACTATATTGACAAAAAAGCCACACAATCAGAACTCACTTTAGAAATTATTTTATCACTGCATCAAATGTTATTAGCCAATATTGATGATGACTCTGCTGGCAGATGGCGAAAAAAAGACGAATGGGTGCGTGTTGGCAATCATATTGCCATTGCCCCTGAAAAAATTATTACCGAATTACACAAAATATTAGCCACTTACTTTGCCACAAATAACGAACATATCATTAAGCGTATTACCCTATTTCACTTAAATTTCGAACAAATTCATCCCTTTATTGACGGCAATGGACGAATTGGCAGAGTGCTAAATAATTACCTACTGATGCGTGATGGCTTTGTACCGATTAACATTAAATTTATTGATAGGGCGGATTACTACACCGCCTTTAATGAATTTAACCAATCAGCAAAAACCAAGACTATGGAAAACATTATCGGCAAAGCACTCACCAATAGTTACCACAAACGCTTGGCATATTTAGAAGGCAAAGAAATTATCTCTTTAGTAGATTACGCCAAAAAATACCAAATATCACACTCTAACCTTATCAATAAAGCCAAACGCCAAACCATTGAAGCTTTTTCAGAAAAAGGTAAATGGAAAATTGCTGATGAAAACAACCAATAAACCACACTTATTAGTTTGACAATATTATAGCAACATCCATAAAAAAAGCCCCGTTTCTCACAAGGCTTTTTATAAAAGTTGTTTTTATTTATTTAAAAACCAAACAACAGGCTAGCACCAATATTATCCATATCAGTATTGCCCAAATTCATACGCTCAAACTCAACACGATATTTGATTGTCTCGTTAATTTTCCCATCTAGACCAACGCCATAAAATTCATGATTACCACTTGCACTTACATTTTCTTTGTTTTTAAAACTCCAATGATGCCAACCTAACTTCACAAAAGGTGAATAGCTTCCCTGCGGATTAAAATGATAAAGTCCGGTCACACCAAAACTTTTTCCAGATAGGGCATCTTCTTTTGTTGTTTTTGTGCCGTCTGCGGCTATGCTTGTATTCATAAACAAGTCTTTAGCAAAATTAGTATACTGCCCTTCAATCGACCAGTTGCTGTTCAAGCGCATTCCAATCAATGCTTTCCAATTATTTTTTTTGTATTCCGAAGTTTCGTCATAACTAGTGCTGATTTTCGATTGAGCCATACCTAAACCAAAATATATACCCTTGCTTTCTTTTGCATGAACTGATGTAGCGACTAAAACCGACAATGCAATTACCTTTAATTGTGTTTTCATTTTATTACCCCTTTATTATATTATTTTTAAAAAAACTAGTAGATAGTTTTCGGGCATGAATGATACCTAAAAAAAACTAACTATAGGTGGTTTTTTAAGGGAAAATGGAGAATACTCTAAAAATAGAGCAAACAAAATAATGTTATTATCTAACACACACACCATCGCTCAAATATTGAGCATTGATACAATTCACATAAACAATGTCACCTTTAAGGATGTTTGTACCGATACCAGAAAGCGTATGGATGGTGCATTATTTATTGCTTTGTGTGGGGATAATTTTGATGCACACGACTATGTAAAACAAGCGCAAAAAATGGGTGCGGTGGCACTACTGGTTAGTAAAAAAGTAAAATCAAGTTTGCCCACTTTGGTGGTGGAAAACACGCAAGATGCACTCAGCAAAATTGCCACTTGGCACTTGCACAATATTAAGCCAAAAGTGATTGCAATTACAGGCAGTAACGGCAAAACCACACTCAAGAATATGTTGAAAAATATTCTTCAATTAAAGGCACCTACTTTAGCGACTAAAGGCAATCTTAACAACCACCTCGGTGTGCCGATGACTTTGCTTAGATTAGCAGAAAAACACCAATACGCTGTCATTGAAATGGGGGCGAATCATTTGGGTGAAATTGCCCATCTGCGTGAGATAGCCAGCCCTGATATTGCCATAGTCACCAACACGCTTGATGCACATATCGGTGAGTTTGGTGGCTTTAATAATTTGGTTAAAGCCAAAGGTGAGATTTATTCAAACCACTCTAAAAATATTGTCAACACCCAAACTTCTTTTACAGGCGATGTTAGTTTTGGCGAGGGTGGTAATATTTTTGCTAGTAATATCAACAATAACAGTTTTGATCTAAATATTTTTGATAACAAAGTAACAGTAATCTTACAACTCCTTGGTAGGCACAATATTGATAATGCCTTAGCAGCCAGCGCCTGTGCTTACGCACTAGGAATTGATATTAAACTAATCAAACAGGGTTTAGAAAAAACACAAGCTGAAAAAGGCAGATTAAATATTATTCGAAAATCTAATTTAACCCTTATTGATGACTCTTATAATGCCAGTCCAAGTTCTAGTAAATATGCCTTGAAAGTGTTGAACAGTTTTACTGGTAAAAAAATTGCTGTGCTTGGGAAAATGGCAGAATTAGGCGATAAATCCGATGCCTATCACCGCCAAATTGGTGACTTTGCAAAATCATTGGATATTAATCAACTGTATAGTTTTCAATCCGACTATGGCGTACAAAACTTTAACAATGAAGCAGAACTACTGGCAACACTTAAACAACACACAGATTGCACCATTCTTTTCAAAGGCTCAAGGGTTGCAAAATTAGAGCAAATCATCAAAAAATTATGCGTATAATTTCTTACCTTGTTTAGAAATAAACAACACAGTAATTTACGCCTTATTTGTAATTTTTGTTTAGAGGCGTGAAATACAAAGCGTTTGATGTCAGTTAGTATTCTTTACACCTGACAGTAGTTTGAGCTTAATAAACAAAAATTTTGCGCCCGTGGCTCAACTGGATAGAGTACTCGGCTACGAACCGAGCGGTTGCAGGTTCGAATCCCGCCGGGCGCACCATATTTTAAAAAACCCTTGCGTAAATATGCAGGGGTTTTTTGTTTATACCGATAAGATATCTTTATGATGACAATACCAAATATTTTAACTTTATCAAGAATTGCGTTAATTCCGCTTTTTGTAGTTTTGTATTATTGTCAGCCTACTTATACAGATACACCGATATTCACTTGGATTAATTTTTCACTAACGGGTGTTTATGCTGCCATTAGCATGACAGATTATTTGGATGGATATTTGGCAAGAAAGCTAAATATGACTTCAAAATTAGGGGCTTTTTTAGACCCTGTTGCGGATAAATTAATGGTTTCAACAGCCTTAGTTTTATTGGTTGATTACTATCCTAGCAATACGCATTGGTATATTGGTGTTTGTGCGTTGATTATTATTTCTAGAGAAATTTTGGTGTCAGCACTGAGGGAATGGATGAGTACTGTTGGTCAACGCTCAACCATTAATGTTTCATTCATTGGCAAGGTAAAAACTTTTGTGCAAATTTTTGCCATTCTGTTTTTGCTTTATCAGCAGCCGTTCTTTGGGTTGCCAAGTTTCGAGATTGGCGTGTTCTTGTTATTTTCTGCAACTTTTTTAACTTTATACTCCGGATTAATTTATTTAAAAGAAGGAATAAAAACATTCAAATCCTAGCAAAAAACACATTATAATATATCGCTTATGCGGGAATAGCTCAGCTGGTAGAGCATCACGTTGCCAACGTGAATGTCGCGAGTTCGAATCTCGTTTCCCGCTCCAAATTTTAAAAGCCTGTGAGAACAGGCTTTTTTTTACTACTGCCTTTTTTACTACCTTGGCCGGATAGCAAAGCGGTTATGCAGGGGCCTGCAAAGCCTTACAGACCAGTTCGACTCTGGTTCCGGCCTCCAAAATACAAAAAACCCGAGCAATGCTCGGGTTTTTTTTGTTTTCTATTTCTTAAACTCTACTTTTTTAGAATCATTTTTTACGCTTCCGAATAACGACCGTTTTTGCTAATTTATCATGCCACCCTTGTTTTCTTTTATCAAACACCACCCAAATAATACCTATCATCAATATTGCCATTGCTGGAATATAGGCAAAATATCGCCCTATACTTTGCCCAACACTTAATTTTTCACCGGTATCGGCATCAACTACCTTTATATTTAATACCATTTTCCCAGGGGTGGCAGATTTATAAAGCCAAAACAATATGGTTGCAACAAATGGCAATACATAATTTATTAAAAAATCAGCAGAGCCTAAAATCAATCCCTCTCTTTTCCATGTTAAATCACCATATACCATCATTGTCAATGGCAGGAGGATTATACTAAGCAAGAAAACATCAATGAATGTTGCACCGACCCTTATCCAAAAACCTGCATATTCATATTCTTCATTATGCACTTCTATCTCCTTATTTCAAAGCCTTTAAGCGTAAACGCAATGCATTAAGCTTAATAAAACCCGCTGCATCTTTTTGGTCATAAGCACCCTCATCATCTTCAAAAGTAGCAATTTTTTCACTAAACAGTGAATTGTCAGATTGACGACCAACCACAATCACATTACCTTTGTAAAACTTCAAACGCACTTCTCCATTCACCACCGCTTGTGTTTGGTCAATAGCAGCTTGTAACATTTCACGCTCTGGCGCAAACCAAAAACCGTTATAAACCATATTGGCATATTTTGGCATCAGTTCATCTTTAAGGTGTGCTGCTTCTCTATCCAGCGTTAAACTCTCCATGGCTCGGTGTGCTTTTAGCATGACTGTTCCAGCTGGTGTTTCATAACAACCACGCGACTTCATGCCGACAAAACGATTCTCAACAATATCGTCACGACCGATACCGTGTGCACCTGCGCGCTGATTTAAATCTTCCATAACACTGGCTGGGCTCATTGTCTTACCATTAATAGCAACAATATCGCCTCTTTTATAGCTCAGTTCTACATATTCAGCTTTATCAGGGGCGTCTTCAGGCGATACCGTCCAACGCCACATATCCTCTTCTGGCTCCGCCCAAGGGTCTTCTAAAATATCACCCTCGTAAGAGATATGCAATAAGTTTGCATCCATTGAATAAGGGGATTTTTTATCTTGCTTTTGATAATCAATTTCAATACCGTGTTTTTGTGCATAATCCATTAATGATTCACGCGAAGACAAATCCCATTCACGCCATGGGGCAATGACTTGAATATTAGCGTCTAAGGCATAAGCATTCAGTTCAAAACGCACTTGGTCATTGCCCTTGCCCGTTGCACCGTGGCTGATGGCATCTGCATTCACTTGGTTAGCGATCTCAACCAATCGTTTGGAGATTAGTGGACGAGCAATAGAAGTGCCGAGCAAATATTCACCTTCATAAATAGCATTTGCACGAAACATTGGGAAGACAAAGTCCGCGGCAAATTCTTCACGCAAATCTTCAATATAAATTTCTTTAACGCCTGCGGCTTTTGCCTTAGCGCGCGCAGGTTCTACTTCTTCACCCTGTCCGATATTAGCCGTGAAAGTAACCACTTCACACTGATAAGTGTCTTGTAGCCATTTAACAATAATGCTGGTGTCTAATCCGCCTGAATAGGCAAGTACTACTTTATTCATCTTCTTTTTTATACTCAAATGTTTTTGTTAATAAAATTTGGTTATTTTGATTAATAACCTCAACCTTCCACTGCCCCGTCCATCTATGCCACAAGTTTTTACTTGACCATACACGCCAGCGATTACCCTTAATATCAAAATCAATCTCCGCCTTAACTTTGCCTTTATAAGACCAGCGATGGGTAATTTTATCGCCTTTTAAATGACGAATATTGGTAAAAAAATAGATTTTACCTAAAGAATTATCGGCTTCTGTTATTATATCAATAGGCGCTCTGTCTTTTACGGATTTAGCAAACACGGCTTGAGAAATATCTTCATGTGGCCACGCAGCAAATACAGTGCTTGCCAAAAATAGGCAGCTCAATATTAAGACTTTAAAAAAGTTGGTGTGATTATTCACAATAAATACTCCTTAGAGACTTTTGCATAAGTAGGAATGATTAGCAAAATGACAAGTTTTGCCGACTTGGTGATTTTATGAAATATAGTCATAGCAAAGCTATGACTGTGTTTTATAAAATTGTCAAGTTGGTGAAAAATGGTGTTTTGATGATTGTTCATATTTATGCAAAGGTCTCCTTAATAAAAACTTTGTGTTATTCTACCCAATTAATAACATGTTTATAAACTTCTTCTTGCGGAATTTCATCATCTCTATAAGTGCGTCCACGCACAGAAATTCCCGCTAAATGCACTGAATTTACATCACCACTAATCAGCGGATGCCAATCAAACAATGGCTTGTTCTCAGATAACAAGCGATAAGCACAAGTTGTTGGTAGCCATAAGAACTTCTTGCCCCAATTGGGATAAATGGTTAAACAATCTGGCACCTTTGATTGACGCATCTTGTAGTGTGGACATTGACAAGTTTCTTCATCAAGATAACGACAAGCCACATCGGTAAAATAAATTTCATTGGTGTCTTCGTCCTCAATTTTATGCAGGCAACAACGCCCACAACCATCACACAAAGATTCCCACTGTGTCCGCGTCATCTCGGATAAAGATAACTCCTGCCAAAATTTATCTTTCATGGCTGTTTATATTTACTGATATACGCCAAAATCTTCTTGCCTTCTTGGTTGCCTTGTTTGGCAGAAGAGGCAGCCCAAAAATACGCCGATTGATAATTCGCTTTAACGCCAATGCCTTTAAAATACATCATTGCTAAAGAATTTTGTGACTTTGCCGCGCCTTGTCTGGCTGATTTTTGCATTAATGTGAAAGCTTTTTTATCGTTTTTTGGCACTAATGCGCCAATACTGAACAAGATACTCAGGTTATGCTGTGCTATTGCGTTGCCTTTTTCAGCACTCAGCGTTAATTTTTTAATATTTTCATTGTCCGCTTTCATATTATCTAATAACGAACGCTTGATTGTTTTCACATCGGGTATTGTCGTAATAATAGGATTTTCTGTCGATTTAATCGGCAGTTTTACTAAAATTTTTCCTGTTTGCCTATCACCATCAGTCTTTTTATCGTTCGCTGTCTTATCATTAATCTGTTTTAAAAAAGATTCTGCCGATGCATGGCCTTGCTTAAAAGCCTTGTTATACCAATATTTTGCTTTGGTTAAATTTTGCTTAACTTGCAGGCTAGAATGATAAATGCGTGCCACCAAAAATTGCGCCTCAACATTACCTTTTTCAGCAACTATTAATGCCAATTTAAGCGCTTCAACATCGTCTTTCTCGCTTAAACGACCTTGATAATATAGTTGAGCCAAACGCAATTGTGCTTTAGTAAACTTTTGTGCTGCTGATTGTTGATACATCAACAATGCTTGAAAAAATTTGGCTTGACGCTCAAATAAATCGGCTAAATAATATTGTGCTTCGGCGTTTGACTGCACAGCTGCTACTTCATACCAATGTTGTGCCGCTGCCAAATCTTTTGCCACGCCTTCTCCCTTGTCATACAGTTTACCTAGTGCCAACTGAGCAGGTGCCAACCCAAGTTTGGCAGCCTTTGTATACCAATAACGAGCTTTCACATCATCAACTTCTACCCCTCTTCCAGAGTGATATATTGTGGCTAATTTATATTGTGCAGCTATAAAACCTTGTTGCGCTGCCTTTGCATACCAAAATATTGCCTGTTTTAAATTCTTCTCAGTACCAACCCCGCTATCATACAGTTCTGCCAAATTAAACTGCGCTGTAGAATAGCCAGATTCAGCAACTTGGGAATACCAATAAAACGCCAACTTCGTATCTTTTGTAACATTGATACCACGATGATACATTCTTGCCAAACTTAGTTGTGCTCTTATATTGCCACTTTTTGCATCCTTACTGAGTTGTGTTAGGATGGGTGTCGTTGGGGGTGGTTGCTCAGAGCGCCCTAGTTTTTGTTTAACGGTATTTTGCCCATCTGTAGGCTGAAAGAATTGCAAAGCACCTACATTTAAGCTCAACAATAATAAGAAGAATCGAATCATAATGCTCATTTTAACAGATTTGATAGTAATCGCTCTAACCCAATAGCAACCCCTGAACATTGTGGCAAGGAATTTTGCAGATTTGACAAAAAATCTTTATCAATAGCAACGGGTGTTTTGCCTAAAACCAAACGCTTATTAATTTCATACTCAAAACATTTTTGATAATCCTGTGCATCTTGTAATTCATCATAACCATTTGCCACCTCATCGCCATACATATACATCTCAAATCGAGATGCCACTTGCCCCTGTACTTTAGCTAAAGCAGATTGACTTGCGGGATAATCATAAATAAAACAAAGGGGGATTTTTTCCAGTTTTGGCTCACACAATGCAGTAAACAGCAAAATCTGTAAATCTTCAATCCATTCAAAATCAGGACATAAATCATGCGCTGTGGCAATTTTTTTTAAGCCATCAAAATCCGTCTTTAAAATATCAATATTAGCAAACTCGCTGAATGCTTGCGCATAAGACAACTGCATTGCAGGCCTAGTAAAGCCTAAGGATTTAAGCAAATCTGTCATGTCATCCATCAGTTGATGGATATCAAATCCTAAGCGATAATATTCTAACATTGTAAACTCGTTAAAATTCTGTATCCCTTGCTCATTATCACGAAACACTTGGCAAATCTGGTAAATATCCCCACTACCCTGTGCCAGTCGTTTCTTCATTTCTAATTCAGGCGAAGTGTGCAAATATTTTGATTTAAGTCCAATGTCCTTATTGACTTGCAATGCAATACTGTCAATATAAACATCGGTAACGGGATAGTCTAATAATTGAGGCGTACATACTTCAACAACCGCTCGCTCAGAGAAAAATTGCCGTATATTTGCTAAAAAACACCCATATTTTTTAAGTGCGTCCCGCATATTCATTTGTGCGTGTATCTACTTTGACTTTTTCACCAATACTAATAAATAAGGGCACCTGTACCACCACACCCGTATTCATCATCGCAGGTTTGCCACCTGTGCCCGCTGTATCACCTTTTAGCCCTGGGTCGGTATCTACCACTTCAAGCATCACATGGTTTGGCGGTGTCACTGAGATCGGGTTATCATTCCACAGCGTCACCACGCACATATCCTGCTCTACCAAATAACCCTTAGCATCATCCATAGCGCTGTCGTCAATCGCGTATTGTTCAAAAGAATCTGGATCCATAAAATTCCACTGACTGCCATCGTTATAAAGATATTGTAAATCTAGCTCCATCACATCCGCACCCTCTACAGATTCGCCAGATTTAAAAGTCTTTTCCAAAGTCTTGCCCGTTATCAAATCCTTGAGTTTAACTCGGTTAGACGCTTGCCCTTTGCCGGGCTTTCGAATCTCATTGCTGATAATCGAACAAGGGTTACCGCCTAACATAAGTTTTAAGCCATTTTTGAATTGACTGGTAGAGTAATTTGCCATTTTTAAAGAGACCAGAATAAATTAAAACATCCATTTTACTTAAACTATGTTAGATTTTGTTTGTAAAATAACCACAAATGATTGAAAACAGCCCTTGCTTGAAAAAGATTTAATGGAGGTGTGATTTAAAAATAAAAATTATGGAAAAACAAAGAGATATAGAATTAATAAACGCACTTCTAAATAACAAAGAAAACGAATGTTTAGAATTTAAGGGCAATAACACCGATCCCAAGGTAATTGGAAAATTATGTTCAGCATTATCCAATTCTGCTCGCATTCTTAACAAAGATCATGCTTATATTTTATGGGGGGTTTCTGATGATGGTCGTATTATCGGCACTAATTTTAATCCTAACGATGAAAACATAACAAAATTCAAATTATCTCAAGCATTAAATCCTTCTATACATTGTGATTTTAGATTAGTTACACACCAAGATAGCAATATTGTGATATTGGAAATCCCTGCAACAACCATAGCGCCAATTGAGTTTAATGGAACGGCCTATGTAAGAATTGGTAGCGCAACACCTAAATTATCAGATCATCTTGATAAGATGCGAATACTGATGAAAAATTTGCAGACCTATACTTGGGAACAGGAAGTCGCAAAACAGTTTTTAACTGCTGATGAAGTGTTAAGTTATCTTGCTTGCGAGGTTTATTTTAAATTGATTAGCCAAACCCCACCTCAAAATATTGATGAGAAATTGCAATATCTTGAGAAGGATAATATTGTTAAGAAAGATATAGGCAATAAATGGAATATTCTTAATCTGGGTGCATTATTGCTAGCCAATAATTTAAATGACTTTGGTGTATCTATTGCAAGAAAAGGGGTGCGCTTTACTGCTTACAATGGTGATAATAAGGCAGAGGTCGTTAGCCACAGAAAAGAGGGGTCAAGAGGTTACGCAATCGCCCTTGAAGGCTTGGTTACCTATATCAACGATTTATTACCAAATAGTGAAACCATTGGAGAAGTTTATCGTCAAACCAACGCACCTTTTCCAAAAATAGCAATTAGAGAAATTATTGCAAATGCATTAATTCATCAGGATATGACTATTACAGGTGCTGGACCTCAAGTTGAATTATTCAACAATCGTTTAGAAGTTACTAATCCAGGAAAATCGTTAAACGATATTGACAGAATAATTGACTTACCGCCTAGATCAAGAAATGAAGGATTGGCAGGACTTATGAGGCGTATGAAACTTTGCGAGGAGCAAGGAAGTGACATGGATAAGATTATTTATAGCGTAGAAGAGGCTCAATTACCTGCGCCAATATTTAGGACATATGATAACTCTACACAGGTGATTTTGTATGCCTATAGACCATTTTCAGATTTAACAACAGAAGAAAGAATTAGAGCTTGTTATCAACATGCAGTCATCAAATACATTAGTGGCAAGAAATTAAAAAATTCTGGTTTATGCACCAGATTTGGTGTTAAAAAAGGTAATGAGTCTCAAGTCACTAAAGTGATTAAAAATGCCTTATCAGAAGGATTAATAAAAATTGCTGATACAGAAAGCCCTAGAAGTGGATATTATCCATTTTGGGTATAAAATTTTCTTGACTGGTTCTTGATTTTTACCAAAAATATTATACATTTAAACTTAAAATACATTATAAATCAGTTATTTATATTAATATTATTTTCTTGACTGGTTCTTGACTCTGATTAAAAAAAATAAACATTATGCACATACACGAATATCAAGCTAAAACATTATTTAGCCGCAACAATATTAAAACACCCAAAGGGGTTTTAATTGCCAACACCAAAGAAGCAAGTAAGGCTTGCTCAGAGTTGGGTGGTGGTATTTGGGTGGTAAAAGCACAAGTACATGCAGGGGGTCGTGGCAAAGGTGGTGGTGTGATACTTTGTTATGATGTTGAAGCGGTGGAAAACGCTTGTGAAAAATTATTAGGCTCACAACTCATCACTCCACAAACCGATGCCAAGGGTTTACCCGTTAACCAGCTACTAATTGAGGCAGGGCAAAATATTAAACAAGAGCTGTATTTGGGTTTGCTGGTGGATAGACAAACACAAAAAATTACAGTTTTGGCATCACTTGAAGGTGGCATGGATATTGAAAAAGTTGCCAGTGAAACACCTGATAAGATTATTAAATTTGGCGTTGACCCACTTGGAACACTCAGCTTGCAAGATTGTGATTCTATCGCCCAGCAACTTAATCTTACAGAGATGTTAACTGAACAATTTAACCAAACCTTACTAAGTCTGTACGAAATTTTTACCACTAAAGACGCCAGTTTAATTGAAATTAATCCACTGATTGTTACAGTGGAAAATACTTTATTAGCACTCGATGGTAAGATTGATTTTGATGATAATGCCTTATATCGCCACGAAGATATCATAGAATTGCGTGACACTTCTCAAGAAGATGAAAAAGAAAAAGAAGCCGGCGAATATCAACTGAATTATATTTCGCTAGATGGCACCATTGGCTGCATGGTCAATGGTGCGGGGCTGGCCATGGCGACCATGGATTTGATTGAGCATCATGGCGGCTCTCCCGCTAACTTCTTAGATGTAGGTGGAGGCACAACTGCACAAAGGGTCGCTAAAGCCTTTGAGTTGATTCAGACTGAGGCAAATGTAGGTGGTGTCTTGGTGAATATTTTTGGGGGTATCGTGCGTTGTGATTTAATTGCTGAGGGTATTTTACAAGCCATTGAAAAGGTAGGGTTGAGTCTGCCTATTGTCGTGCGCTTGGAAGGCACAAATGCGCAACAAGGATTGGCATTATTAAGTGGGTCTAAATATAATATCTATACTGAGGCAGACTTAACTCAAGCTGCCATCAAAATTGTGGCATTATCTCAGGAGCAATCAAAATGAGTGTACTGATTAATAAAAACACCCGTGTCATTACTCAGGGTTTTACTGGCAAACAAGGCACTTTCCATTCAGAGCAATCTATTGCTTACGGCACACAGTTTGTTGGTGGTGTAACCCCTGGCAAAGGTGGACAAACACACCTAAACTTACCAGTATTTAACTCCGTTATTGAGGCGATGAATGAGACGGGCGCTGATGCTACGATGATTTATGTGCCGCCGCGTTTTGCCTACGCTTCAATTGTTGAGGCGATTGAGGCACAAATACCTGTGATCGCTTGTATCACTGAAGGCATCCCCGTGCAAGATATGCTTAAGATTAAAGCAATTTTAAAAGATTCAAACTCAACCTTGATTGGTCCAAATTGTCCTGGTGTGATTACCCCCGATGAATGTAAACTGGGTATTATGCCAGGCAATATTCACCAAATTGGTAGTGTTGGCGTGGTCTCTCGTTCGGGAACACTCACCTACGAAGCCGTGCATCAAACCACCCAAGCTGGGCTCGGTCAAAGCACTTGTATTGGCATTGGTGGCGACCCTATTAGTGGGATGAGTTTCATTGATTGTTTGGCATTATTTGAAGCCGATAAACAAACTAAGTCTATCATTATGGTTGGCGAGATTGGCGGCTGCGCTGAAGAAGAAGCGGCAGAATACATTCAATCCAATGTGTCAAAACCCGTGGTGTCTTATATTGCAGGACTCAGCGCACCAAAAGGCAAGCGTATGGGTCATGCAGGTGCCGTGATTAGTGGTGGCTCGGGCAGGGCAGAAGATAAAACCAAAGCCCTAAAAAATGCAGGCGTGGCTATTTCGCCAACCCCTGCAACCATGGGCGAAACCTTGCTAGATGTTTTGAAATGAAAAAACCCATTATTGTCTTAGGTATCGGCGAATTAGGTAGCGTATTTGCACGCGCCTTTTTAAAAAATAACCACCCTGTTTACCCCATCACCAGGGCCACTGATATTGACGAGTTGCGTTCGTTGATTGACCCTGAATTTATCTTGGTTTGCACGGGTGAAGCAGAGTTGCAATCCGCACTAAACACCATCCCCAGTGAATGGAAAGACCGCGTAGCAATGATGCAAAATGAGTTGTTACCACGCGATTGGGCGATACACGATTTTATTGATCCCACAGTGATTTCAGTGTGGTTTGAGAAGAAAAAAGGCATGGATTCTAAGGTGTTAATTTCTTCACCTGTATTTGGACCTAAAGCGCAAATTTTGGTAGCATCATTGGCACTGATTGATATTCCAGCACATGTGTTAACCTCTCAAGACGAATTATTATTCGAACTGGTCTTAAAAAATCTCTATATCCTAACCACCAATATTGCAGGTCTATTGATTGAAAAAGAGGCAACTGTTGAGGATTTACACAACCAGCACCCAAACTTAATGTGCAAAGTATCAAATGATATTCTATCCCTGCAAGCCCAGCTCACTGGGCAAACTTTTGATGCACAAAAATTAGAACAAAGCATAATACAAGCCTTCAAAGGTGATTTAACCCACAAATGCATGGGTAGATCCGCCCCCGCAAGACTAAAACGCACACTTGAATTAGCCAAATCGTTTAATTTATCTCTCCCGACCTTAGAAGATATCACCAGTCAAATTGTGTGATTTTCTAAAAAAATCACTCTCTGACTCTACTTGGCATAAGGCATATTTTTAACAAGGTTTTATAATAAAGAGTAGCGCTTATTCAAGGCGACCCCTTATTTATGATGCGCTGAAAAAGGGTAACACCACCTTGTTTGCCCTTATTCAAAAAAAGATTATTAGAGACCTTTGCATAAATAGGGATGATTAGTAAAATCCAATTTTTGCCCAATTGGTGATTTCTTTAAACCTTGTCCTAGCAGGGCTAAGGCTGGGTTTAAAA
>NZ_FQTR01000020.1 GCF_900128535.1 bacterium endosymbiont of Bathymodiolus sp. 5 South
AGACTGTCCAATTAATAGTGTTGGCTAGTTGTATTAAAGGGTCTTTGACATCTAATTGAGAAAAGAGCTCTGAATGAAAAAGATTTGATTGGGTGGATATTGGGCTGGATTTAGTTAACATTTTTTTAAGAAAAACGACCAAGAAATAAGAGCTATTTTAGCAAAAGTTGGTTTATTTGCCTGTGGTTATTGTTAGTTTTATTGTTATAAATCAATTTGTTGTGTGGTTTTTAAGGGTTGACTACATACTTGTTTTTTACTTTCATGACGATACTTTAACAGGTTTTTAAACATGCTTAAGTTGTCATGACCCTATTTTATTTAACCAAAATAACCAATGCTCAACCCTATTGCTCCACTCAGAAAAATCACACTCATAATACCAACTTTAAAGCGGAATAATGCAATAAATGCAGTGATAGTGATAGCGGTAGCTATCCAGTCAATTTGGTTATTTTTATAGAGTGTAGCAAGGGCAAAAAATAGCGCTAAATTCACAATCACGCCCACAACAGCCGCTGTTACTGCGGATAATGGTGCACTGAATTTTAAATCCCCACGCGTGGCTTCAACCCCTGACCCGCCTAAGAAGATAAACAAAAATGAGGGTAAGAAAGTAAAAAAAGTAGCCACAGATGCACCGGCAAAGCCTGCCATTAGCATTGAATCTGTGCCAAAAACTTCTTTTACAGTTGCGCCCACAAAGCCCACAAATGCCACCACCATAATCAGCGGACCTGGGGTGGTTTCCCCCAAAGCCAAGCCATCCATCATCTGTACGCTACTCAACCAACCATATTGCTCAACACCACCTTGGTAAATATAAGGCAACACTGCATAAGCACCGCCAAAAGTAACAAGTGCAGCCTTAGTAAAGAACTCAGCCATATCATGCAAGACTTTGTTATCCAAAAAATTCATCACTGCAATGCCAAGCACAACACCGACCACAGCAAAACCAATTAAACGCGACAACTTAAATTTAGCGTGCTCAGGAACAGGTGTATTGTCATCAATCAGTGCTGGACCGTAACTGCTTTTATCCTTGTCATGATGCTTGCCCACCTTAAAAGTATCGGGTAAAAATTTTGCACCCATATAGCCAATTAAGGCAGCACTTAGAACAATATAAGGGAAAGGCACCTTCAATACAAAAATTGCAACAAATGCAAGCACTGCAAGCACCTTTAAAATATTGTTTGATAGGGCTCTAGAGCCAATACGATAAGCAGCGAACAAAACAATCGCCGTCACTGCAGGCTTAATACCGTACAAAACGCCTGCCACCGCACTCACATTACCATAACTCAGATATATCCATGTTAATGTGCTCAATATAAACAAAGAGGGTAAGACAAACAGCACACCAGCTACAATTCCACCACGAACACCAAACATTAGCCAGCCAATATAAGTGGCAAGTTGTTGTGCTTCGGGGCCTGGTAATATCATGGTGTAGTTCAGCGCATGTAAAAAACGATGCTCAGAAATCCAACGACGCTTCTCTACCAGTTCTTGGTGCATCATTGAAATTTGCCCTGCAGGTCCACCAAAACTGATAAAACCTAACTTTAACCAATAGATGAAAAATTGAATAAAACTAGGTTTTAAAGGGGCTTGTGCTGTCTTCATTTTATGACTTTCTTTTAAATAAAAAACCCCAGCCAAACGACTAGGGTCTTTTAACCGTTATGGGTTTAATTACTTGTTACCAATCAAATCATGAATAATGGGATACAAAATAATCTCCATCGCTAAACCCATCTTATTGCCTGGCACTACAATCGTATTGCGTCTAGACATAAATGAACCTTCAATCATACTTTTGACAGTTGGAAAATCAACTGGTGTTTTATTTAAATCTTTAAAACGAATCACCACAAGAGACTCATCTGGCGTAGGAATATCACGAGTAATAAAAGGATTAGAAGTATCAACAGTGGCAATACGCTGAAAATTGATATCTGTTTGAGAAAATTGCGGTGTGATGTAATTGATATAATCAGGCATTCTACGCAAAATTGTATCAACCGTATCTTCTGCTGAATAACCACGCTCAGCATTATCACGGCTAATCTTTTGAATCCATTCAAGATTAACGCTTGGAACAACACCAATTTTTAAGTCTCCGTATTGTGCCATATTAACACCATCGGCAACAACTGCACCATGTAGACCTTCATAAAATAATAAATCTGTGCCAGCGCCAACTTTTTCCCAAGGGGTAAATTCACCAGGGTTAAGGTTTGAATTTAGCCTTGCATTATGCTCAACAGCTTCTTCATCAGAGTGAATATAATAGCGGCGATCACACTGACCTGTTGTGCCATAGTCTTTAAAGGTTTTCTCAATCTTATCAAACTCATTTGCATCTGGACCGAAGTGCGATAAGTTCTTATTGCCTTGTGCTTCTGCTGCTGCTACTGCTTTTTTCATTGCAACGCGGTCATACTTGTGGTAACTGTCGCCTTCAACGATTAATGGCGTAATACCCTCTTTATTAAAAATGTGCTCAAATGCACGCTTCACAAAAGTTGTACCGGCACCTGATGAGCCGGTTACTACTACTACAGGATTTTTTTTTGACATAGGTTCCTCCGTTTAAAAATCTAAATTATCGACAGAAAGTGCGTTATCTTCAATGAAGTTTCTACGCGGCTCTACCTCGTCGCCCATTAAAGTAGAAAATACTTCATCTGCTACAATAGCATCTTCAATCTTAACCTTTAATAAAATTCTATTTTCTGGGTTCATTGTGGTTTCCCATAATTGTTCTGGATTCATCTCACCTAAACCCTTGTAACGCTGAAAACTTTGACCTTTCTTGGCATCATTCATTAAAAAGGTAATCACTTCTGTGAAGTTTTTTACCTTGATGGTTTTTTCTTTTTTCTTAACGAAAGATTCCTCGGAAATTATACTTTCAATCTCTTGTGCAAACTTTTTAATACTTGTGTAATCTGCTGAAGCAAAAAATGATTCTCCAAGATTATCCACATCTGTATCTACACCATACGCTGATAAGGTATGTTCAATTTCATTAGTGGCTGAATTAAAAACAACAGTGTGTTTTTGTGCTGGCGATAAGTCTTGCGATAAAATTTGCTCTAATTGCTTAATCCAAGCACTTACTTTGTTTGTATCTTTTAAATCTTTTAATGGACTTGTTTTGGCAATAGCTCGTAATAGCGCGGCATTAATTTTCTTTGATAGACGCTCAATAATGCTGTCTATTTCATAGTAATCTTTTACTGCAGTTTCTAAGGCAATACCCGAAATTGCTGGCGCTTGTACATTGGTAAATAAGTTTGCATCATTCACCGCCTCTTGTAATAAATAATTATTAAGCTCTTGGTCATCTTTCAAATATTGCTCTTGTTTACCTTTTTTGATTTTATACAAAGGCGGTTGTGCAATATATAGATAGCCATTTTCAATCAGTTCAGGTAAATAACGATAAAAGAAAGTTAACAACAAAGTTCGAATGTGCGCACCGTCAACATCAGCATCTGTCATAATCACAATCTTGTGGTAGCGTAATTTTTCAATATTGTATTCTTCTTTACCGATACCACAACCCAGTGCTGTAATTAAAGTACCAACTTCAGCAGAACCCAACATTTTTTCAAAACGCGCTTTTTCAACATTGAGGATTTTACCCTTGAGCGGTAAAATTGCCTGAGTGCGACGGTCACGACCTTGTTTGGCAGAACCACCCGCTGAATCACCCTCTACTAAAAAAATTTCACTCTCAGCGGGGTCTTTGGTTTGACAATCGCTCAATTTTCCCGGTAAACCGGCAATATCAAGCGCACCCTTACGACGGGTCATCTCTCTGGCTTTTCGCGCTGCATCACGAGCACGCGAAGCCTCTAAAATCTTACCAACAATGATTTTTGCTTCATTTGGGTTTTCTAATAGGTATTCACCCAATTTTTCATTCAGTGCTGATTCAACGGGTGCACGCACTTCACTTGACACCAATTTATCTTTGGTTTGTGATGAAAACTTAGGATCTGGCACTTTAACTGAAACAATAGCAGTTAAACCTTCTCGTGTATCTTCACCAGTAATTGCGGCTTTTTCTTTTTTTGCCATGCCTGAATTATCAATATAATTATTCAGTGTTCGTGTCAGTGCACCTCTAAAACCTGCCAAGTGAGCACCGCCATCACGCTGAGGGATATTATTGGTAAAACAGTAAATACTTTCTTGATAAGCATCACTCCACTGCAAAGCAACATCAATTTGAATATTATCGCGTTCAGCTGAGATAGTGATAATATCATTATGAATTGGATTTTTAGATTTGTTAAGGTGTGCAACAAAAGCAGTAATACCACCTTCATATTTAAATATGTCTTTACGACCTGTTGCAATCTCTTCAATTTCAATATGAACGCCTGAATTTAGAAATGATAACTCACGCACACGATTGGCTAAGATGTCGTATTTAAATTCAGTAATCGCAAAAACCTCAGGACTGGGTTTAAAGTGAATAGTTGACCCAGTAGCCTCTGTTTTACCTGTAACTGCCATGGGTGCATTTGGCACACCTAAAGTATAATGTTGTTCGTGAATTTCACCTGCACGATATACGGTTAAGTGTACAGTTTCAGATAGGGCGTTTACAACAGAAACACCCACACCATGTAAACCACCAGATACCTTATACGAATTATCATCAAACTTACCGCCTGCATGCAATATTGTCATAATAACTTCAGCTGCACTTATACCTTCTTCAGGGTGAATATCAGTTGGAATACCACGGCCATTATCAGCGACAGATACTGATTGGTCTTCATGGATGATAATATTAATTTTTGAACAATGCCCGGCTAACGCCTCATCAATAGCGTTATCAACTACCTCAAACACCATATGGTGCAAACCTGTACCGTCATCAGTATCACCAATGTACATTCCTGGGCGTTTTCTAACCGCATCAAGACCTTTTAAAACTTTAATATTAGAGGCTTGATATTCTTGTGTTTGTTCTTCAGACATAGATGCTCGAAAAAAATAATTAATTATACCACGAGAAACCTAAAAATAAGCCTTTTGGCTGTGTTTTTATTTAAACTATTGTGTGGCTTGAATGTGTTTATTTTAAAGGGCTATATTAAAATCAATCACTTGGCTTAATCGCACCATTTTTAATTTGAAATACCATAGGATTGATTTGATTAATTGTCGATAAATTATGACCAATATCTGTTATAAAAGTCTGCATTTTTAAGGTTTTTAAATAACGCAAAATACTGTTAATTTTTTCCTCATCTAATTCAGACGATAAATCATCAATTAGGACAATCGGCTTTATCTTAAGGTTGGATAACAAAACAACTTGGGTTAGCCAAAAAATAATAGATAAAGTCTTTTGTTCACCCCTTGAAAGAAAACACTCACTTTTATCATTAAATGAAAAATTAATATTGGCTTTATGAGGGCCATAATTTAAATGTTTAACACGCAATAATAAAGATTTATTTTTATTTAAATATTGATAAATACTTTGTTCATCGATTTCATTAACTTCTTTTGGCCAACCAGAAGAAAACTGATAATCAAATTCACCTAATGAATCAATTAACGATTCCAATTCTTTTGTTTGGTCAGATAATGCAGTTTGTTTAAGTTGTTGTAAATAATCCAAACGATTCTTGCTGATAATAGCAGCAGTTTTTGCCAGCTCTAAAAACCAAAAATCTAATTCATTGGTTTGGTTGTTAGTCAATAAAGTGTTAATACTTTTTAGTATCTTATGATAGTTTTTAAAGATTTTAGAAATTTCTGGTTTCACGTGAAACACTCCCCAATCTAAATAAGAGCGTTTGTTTTTAGGTGTACCATTAACAATAAACCCTTTATCTGGAGTGATAATTTGAATGGGTAATATTTGACTTAATTGTGAAGTGTTGGTAATTCTTTGCTGATTAATACTAATGATATTTTTGATTTTTGATTTTTCAAGTCTTATTCTATTCTCATCAATTTCTGCATCTAATTGAAATTTATCAGTGTTAAAACTAATAACTTCTTTAAAGGTTTTTGTTTTAAACGAACGATTATGGCCCAAGTAATAAATTGCCTCTATTAGATTGGTTTTTCCTTGTGCATTACCACCTATAAACAAATTTATATGTTCACAAGGTGTAATATATTGAGCGGTTAGATTGCGAAATTGATGGATAGATAATTTATTGATAATAGCCACAATAAAGATCTAAATCAATCAATTAGATTTTCATTGGCATAACAACATATTGATACCTTTCATCACCAATACTACTTAATAGACAAGATTGAGAATTTTCACTAGGTAAAACCATGTTAATTTCGTCAGTGGTTAAAATTTCTAAAACACTAATTAAATAATTAATATTAAAAGCAATATCTGTTTCTTTATTAAAATTTTTAACAGTAACTCTGGCTTTAGCTTGACCTCGTTCTGAATGAGAAAATATATTAATTTGACTGTCTTTAAATGCTAATTTAACACCTTTGGTACGCTCTTCAACAAAAATTGAAGCTTGTTGTAGATTGTCTAAAAATTCCTGACGATTAATAATGGCTGTATTTTCATAATTAGTTGGGATTACTTGTGCATAATTAGGAAAATTACCATCAATTAAACGACTCACTACCGTTACATTATCAGTTTTTAAATGAAAGTAATTTTCTGAAAGATGTATATCAATATTTGCATCACCGTCTTTTTCTAAAATTTTGTTGAGTTCTGATACTGCTTTTCTTGGCAAAATAACGGTTTTTTGACTGGCTAGATTGTTATTTTGTTTAATTTCACCAATTGATAGACGATGACCATCTGTTGCAACGACGATAATATTGTCTTTATTCACTTCAAAATATAAACCATTTAGATAAGCACGAATATCTTGGTTACCCATTGAGAAGGATGTTTTTTTAATCAGTTCTTTTAAAACAGTACGATTGATATTAACAGTTTCGCTATCAATGATTTTTGGTGATTCTGGAAAATCTTGCGTATTAAAGGTATTAAGCTCAAATGAATTATTATTGGTTTTTATATAAATCTTAGATTCTTCAATAATAAATTCGATAATTGTTTCTTCTTTTAATTTACGAATAATATCAATTAGATCTTTTGCATAAATTGTAAAACTTACCTCTTCTTGGGTTTGAACTTTTTTTGATGCATGAAGTTCAATTTCCATATCAGTGGTAGTTAGTGTTAGCTCACTATCTTTTAATTGAATGAGTACATGTGAAAGAATAGGTAATGTTGGTTTATTTTCAACAACACCAATAACTGTTTGTAAAGGTTCTAGTAATTCGCCTACTGTAAGTTGTATATTCATAAGTTAATTTTCTTAATTAAATAGTATTATTATTATTAGGAGTGTATTTTTTTGTTGAAAACATGTTATTTTCTTTTAAAAACAGTAAATTAAGTTGTTGATAATTTAGTAGTTATTTTATGTAAAAACTCAGTGCTATGTTTACAAAATGCAATAATTTATTAAGTTGTTAAAATTATCAACAGTTTGTTGGAAAAGTTATTGTGGATAATGTTTATAAGTTGGCTAATTTTAATTTAATGACTGCATAATTACTTTTTGTTTCAGCCTCTTCAACCTTTAATTTAATTTTTTTAATAGCATGTAAAACTGTGGAATGGTCTCGATTTCCAAAATGTTTTCCAATGTTTGCCAATGATAAATTTGTAAGTTCATGTGCTATAAAAATTGCCATTTGTCGAGCTAAAACCGTATGTTGTTTTCGGCTTTTTGAGCTTAGATCCGATATAGTAATGCCGTAGTGTCTGGCAACTTCTTTTTGTATATCGTTAATATCAACATCCACAGCCTGTGGTTTAATCAAATCTCCTAGAGCGGTATCGATAACTTCTTTGGTAATAATAAGATTAGGTAGTTTAGAAAAATCAATGAATGCTTTAAGTTTTAACAAGGCACCTTCTAAATCGCGTACATTTGAATCTATATTGCCTGCAATATAAAGTGCCATATCTTCGGTAAGTTCAATATTGATTTTTTCATTATGTGCCTTTTTAAGCAAAATAGCAGCACGCATTTCTAATTCTGGTGGTTTTAAAAGTAGGTTTAAGCCTTGAGAAAATCTTGTTTTTAAGCGCTCCTCTAAAGACTTAATATTTTTTGGTGGTTGGTCACAAGTGAATATAATTTGTTTTTTTGTACTAAATAAAAAATTAAAAATATGAAAAAATTCTTCTTGAGATTTTTCCTTGCCCGCAATTAAGTGAATATCATCCACCAATAACAAGTCAGCAGATTGGTAATAAGATTTAATATTTTCAATAGTGTTGTGGCGAAGACTGGTGGTAATGTTTCTAACAAAATCCATTAATGGCATATAAATAATTTTGGCTTTAGGGTCTTTTTCTTTTACCAGGTGTCCTGCAGCTTGCATTAAATGCGTTTTCCCCAACCCTGATCCACCATACACAATGCAAGGATTGTAAGGAGAGTTTTTAAGATTTTCTGCGATTTGTTGAATAGCGCCGTAGGCTATTTGATTGGCGTTACCTAAAACCAAATTTTCAAAAGTATAGTCATCTAGAAGAGGTGTTGTATGTTGCTTTTTTGCCTGTGGTTGACCCACAACACCGATTAAAATCTTCAGGCTTTTATCGTGCTGTGCAATCACATCTTTAATTTTTTGTTTTAGGTTTTTTTTAAGATAACTTACTGCTGAATCGTTAGGTGCCAATATTGTTAAAGTGCCGTTTTTTTCTTGTGCTTTTAGCGGCTTAATCCAGACACTGAATTGCCCTACTGGTACAGTACCTTTTAAAGTTTCTAAACATTTTTTCCAGGTTTTTGACATACAGCATCTGAGTGAGCACAATAAAAGATTATTTTAGTCGTGTTTTTGTTTCATTAAAACAAATAATGATATACTTAAAATTTTGTCTTTTGAGTCGGGGTTAATATATGAAATTTACTGAAAAGTATTTTGAAAAGTTTTTGTGGAATTCGCGTTTTATGGTGCTTGCAGCTGTGCTTTCCTCATTGTTGTTGTCACTGGTGTTGTTTGTGATTACGGCTATTGATGTTGGTTCATTGTTTATGCATGCAGGTGAGTATTTAGACGCAACGATTGAAGCCAGAAAAATATTAAAAATTGAAATGGTTGCCCACACCGTGGGTTCTATCGATGGATTTTTATTGGCAACCATTTTATTGATATTTGCGCTAGGTTTATACGAGTTGTTTATTAGTGATATTGATGAGGCTCAAAACAGTAGTTGCTCGAAAGTCTTGGAGATTAATTCGCTTGATGATTTGAAATCAAAGCTTTCCAAAGTTATTTTAATGATTTTAGTGGTAACTTTTTTTGAGGTTTCTTTGTCAATGACTTTTGCAAGTGCACTAGATTTGGTGTATTTTTCACTGGGTATTTTAATGGTTTCTTTGGCGCTTTATTTTGGCTCAAAATCTACGCACTGATTGATTTTTGTGCCCAATTAGAGTAACATTGCTCAATTTCTATAATTAGACAAGTATTTATGCGCCAAACAATCGTAGCAGGTAACTGGAAAATGAACGCCTCAAAAGAAACAGTCAATACATTAGTGTTGGGCGTTCTTGAAGGTATGCCGGATATTAAATCAGAAGTTATTGTCTGTGTGCCTTACCCTTACTTGTGTCAGGTTGAGACTTTAACAATACACTCACAACTAAAGATGGGCGCACAAAACCTAAATGTTAATGCTTCAGGTGCTTTTACAGGTGAAGTGAGTTCAGATATGCTTAAAGACTTTGGTGCTGAGTATGTCATTGTTGGACATTCAGAGCGTAGAAGCCTATACGGCGAGAGTGATGAGATGGTTGCTGAAAAAGTACAAGTTGCACTGGACAATGGACTGACACCCCTATTTTGTATTGGTGAATTACTAGAAGAAAGAGAAGCCGGCAACACAGAAACCGTGGTGGCAAGACAAATTAACGCTGTGATTAAGCGTGTTGGCATTGAGGCTTTCAAAAACATTATTATTGCTTACGAACCAGTTTGGGCGATTGGCACAGGCGTTACTGCAACACCACAACAGGCGCAAGACACACATGCCTATATTCGTGAGCTTTTGGCACAAAGTGATGCGGATATAGCGCAATCAACACCTATTCTGTATGGTGGCAGTATGAATCCTAGTAATGCAGACGAGTTAATTGCCTGTGAAGATATTGACGGTGGCTTGATTGGCGGGGCATCATTAAAGCCCCATGATTTTTTACAAATTTGCAAGGCGGGGTAATTATTATGTCATTTCAAATTGTTTTAATTATTCATATGTTGTTGGCATTTGGTTTGATCGCGCTTATCTTAATGCAACATGGCAAGGGTGCTGATGCTGGTGCTGCTTTTGGTGCTGGCGCTTCAGGCTCGGTTTTCGGTGCACGCGGTGCCAACTCATTCATGTATAAATTAACTGCCAGTATTGCTGTTGGTTTTTTTATCACCAGTTTGACTTTGGCCTATCTTGCGACACCAGCAAGTACAGAGAAAAAATCTGAAAGTGTGATGGACCAAGTGGTTATTGACCTAGTACCGTCTGATGTACCGACAGTTGACGCTAAAACAAACGATGTATTGTCAACTGATGTACCAACAATTGACAGTAAAACAAATGATATATTGTCAACTGATGTACCAACAATTGACAGCAAAACAAATGACACTTCTAAATAGTCCAACTTTGTAAGTTGAACTAAACATTAACTATTTTTGCCGACGTGGTGGAATTGGTAGACACGCTACCTTGAGGGGGTAGTGAGCTACGCTCGTGCGAGTTCGACTCTCGCCGTCGGCACCATTTTGTTTCATTGTTATATTTTTAATACCTTTTAGAGGCTCTGCTGAGCTGTATTGATGATAGTGATATAATCTTAAAATGATTGAAAAACAATAGGATTGACAATGAAGTTATACGCACCATGGGAAAAAGCCTTTAAAAAGGTTTCAACACCCTTTGAACATTTCTTACATGCACAAACAACCACAGGTGTTGTTTTGATGTTTATGACGGTGTTGGCATTGATACTTGCTAATTCTCCCTTGGCTGAGGCTTATGCGTCTTTTTTCCATACGGAAATAGCCTTTAATGTCGGCAACTGGAAGTTGTCACACACCATTCACCATTGGATTAACGATGGCTTAATGGCTATTTTCTTTTTTATTATCGGGCTGGAGATAAAAAGAGAAATATTAGCAGGGGAATTGTCAAATATTAAGGTGGCTATTTTGCCTATTTTAGCTGCTATTGGTGGTATGGTTTTTCCGGCATTAATATTTTTCAGCATAAATGCTGGCACAGACAGTGTTAATGGCTGGGGTGTGCCAATGGCAACAGACATCGCATTTGCAATTAGTGCCTTGGTGTTATTGGGTAAAAGAGTGCCGATAGCACTGGTTACATTTTTAGTGGCATTAGCTATTGTGGATGATTTAGGTGCTGTGTTGGTAATCGCTGTCTTTTATACCGATCAAATATACTTGCTGCCTTTGGTGATGGCGGGTATGTCATTTTTAATCTTGGTTGCATTAAACAGATTTGGCATACATGCTGTTTTGCCGTATTTTGCGGTTTCCATATTTATGTGGTTTTTTATGCTTGAATCTGGTGTACACGCAACTATCGCAGGCGTTATTGGGGCTTTAGCAATTCCTTCAAAGCCAAAACAGGCACCGTTAAGTTTTGTCAAGCATACAAAAAAATTATTAAACGAATATGAAAAATATCCGTTGTGTGTTGATTATGGTCTACATGAAAAACAAAAGGCTATTTTAGTCAATATCACCGATAGAATTAGCGATATAGGGACTCCAGCTGGTAGATTAGAGCATAGTCTGCATCTGCCGATTGCCTTAATCATCATCCCTTTATTTGCACTTGCGAATGCAGGTATTGCCATTGATTTTGATCTCATTGCTGATACCATTATGCAGCCCATATCAATAGGAATTATTGCAGGACTTGTCGTTGGAAAGGTACTGGGTATTTTTGGCGTTGCATGGGCGGCTGTTAAACTTAAAATAGCCGTCCTGCCTCAAGGTAGTAGCATGAGTCAAATATTTGGTGTTTCTTTTTTAGGGGGTATTGGATTCACCATGTCTATTTTTGTAGCGGATTTGGCGTTTTCAGGCAACTCTGATTTTATATTTCAAGCAAAAATTGGCATTTTAACCGCATCATTATTTGCAGGACTGTTTGGGTATTTTTGGCTTAGATATGTTGCTAAAAATAGCAACCCTTAAGGGGTTGTTAAACATTAAAAGCACTGTTTTCTATCTAAAATAGTGAAGTGATAGGTGTGTGGGTTTCTCTCATCTGGCGTGTGGGACTCTCTAAAAGTTTCAACAAAATCATCTTGGTTAAACTCAGGAAAGTGAGCGTCACCTTCAAATTCACCTTCAATTTGGGTGATGTAGAGCCTATCAATGCTTGGTAGCATTTGTTCATAGAAGGATGCACCCCCCATTATCATTACTTCATCATCATCTTCTGCCAACGCCAATGCATCGTCAATGCTGCTAACCACTTCACAGCCTTTGGCTTGAAAGCTGGTATTGTGACTGACTATTATATTACGACGCTTGGGTAGCGGAAAGCCAATAGAATCATAGGTTTTGCGCCCCATTAGCACGGTTTTTCCAGTGGTGGTTTTTTTAAAATACGCTAAATCAGCGGGCAAGCGCCAAGGCAAAGTATTGTCTTTACCAATCAGCTGATTGTCATCCATTGCCACAATAATAGATAATTTCATAGGGAAAGTTTCAAATAAAGTAAAATGGCTATTTTACAAACACTTTTATTGCTCGTGCCATTAATTCTCGCCTCTTCGTCACCTTTTAGAAAAGAACTGCTTCATAAGTTAGACCTGGACTTTGATATTGTATCGCCAGATATTGACGAATCTAGAAAAGCCCATGAAACACCCGAACAGTTGGTGCTTAGATTGGCGCAAGAAAAAGCATTTGAGGTGGCAAAAACCCGCAGTGGACTTATTATTGCCTCAGACCAAGTCGCAACGCTCGGTGATGAGATTCTAACCAAGCCACACAGCCATGAAAATGCCGTTAAACAACTTGAGAAAAGTTCTGGAAACACAGTCACACTCCTGACAAGTCTATCGCTGTTAAATACAAATAGTGATACAATAGACACAATTGTTGAGAAATCTAAAGTTGTGTTTAAAGTCTTGAGCGCCAAGAAAATTGAAAATTACCTGCAAAAAGAAAAGCCGTATAACTGTGCAGGTAGTTTTAAATCTGAAGCCTTGGGCATTAGTTTGTTTGAGCGCATAGAAGGCAACGACCCTAATGCGCTGATTGGTTTGCCACTGATTCAACTTATCAAAATGTTAGAAAAACAGGGTGTTGATGTTTTGAGTCAAAGCACTGATTTAAAAGACTAGCGCCTTTTGTATGCAACATCTTTACTCTCAAGGAGCAACCCCTTTTAAGTCTGGACAAAAATTCCATTGGGGTTCGCTCTACGGTAGCGCACAAGCTTTAGCACTGGTTGAATTTGCTAAAACGCAAGACCGTGTTATTTTGGTGGTGGCAAATGATATCAGTCATTTTGATCAATGGTTTAAATCACTGCATTTTTATAATACGGGTTTAGAGATTCTTAGATTTGATAATTGGGAAGTGTTGGCTTTTGACCATTTTTCCCCGCACCCAGACATTACTTCAAGTCGGCTCAACACCCTATCGAAACTACCCAAGCTTAAACGCGGTATTGTCATTACCACATTAGAATCGTTAACACAGCAATTATGTCCGTTAGAGTTTAGCGAAGCGTATAGTTTTAGTTTGAAAGTTGGCGCCACACTAGAGTTGCAAGCTTTCGTTCAACGCTTACTTAAAATTGGTTACAACCGAGTGATGAAGGTAATGGAGCATGGCGAGTTTAGTGTGAAAGGCTCGTTGATAGATATCTATCCGATGGGTGCAAAGCTGCCGTGTCGCTTGGATTTGTTTGACCAAGAAATTGAATCTATTCGCCTGTTTGATGTTTCAACACAGCGCTCTACTGAAACAACACAAGCAGTTTCTTTATTGCCCGCTAGAGAGTTTGCCACTGATAAAAATAGCATTGAGGTTTTTAAAGAAAACTACCAAAAGACTTTTGACAACACGGGCGGCTTTATTTTTGATGAAGTGGGCGAATCACGCCTACCAAGCGGCATTGAGTTTTATCTTTCGTTGTTTTTTACACACACCAATACCTTGTTTGACTATCTGCCAAGTGAGAGCATTATCGCGACTAGCGAAGGTTTTAGCGCACTTGTAGATCTAAGTTATGATGAGGTTAACAACCGACACCAAAAAGCCAGTGAGAATTTTGACAGACTACCGTTGCCTATTGAACAAGTTTTTATTGAGAAACAGCAATTGTTTAGTCAAATCAAACAACGACAACAATTGTTGATTGGCAGTTCAAAAAATGAAGAAAAATTAGGTCACTTGAATTTTGCCAGTCAGTTGTTACCCTCACTTAATATTAACGCACAAAATAAAGTACCACTCAATAAATTCCTTATTTTTGAGAAAAAATTCAGTGGCAAAATTTTGATTGTTTGTGAATCCGAAGGGCGAAAAAGCGTGCTGAGTGACTTGCTTATCAGCCACGAACTCAAGCCGAACCCAGTTGAGGATTGGCAAGATTTTCTCAGCAGTGATAAAAAACTTTGTATCACCAATGATAAGCTTAGTGGGGGCTTGTTAACCCAAGATATTGCCGTTATCACCGAAGTCAATTTGTTCGGCGCTGATGTGGTCAAACAGCAAAGGCGCAGGCGCGCTAAACACAAGGATTTTGATGAGGCGATTAAGTCTTTAGTGGAAATCCAGATCGGCGACCCAATTGTGCATGAAAGCTACGGTGTGGGGCGGTATTTAGGATTAAAAACACAAACTTTTGACGGCTTAACGCAAGATTTTTTAATGTTGGAATATGCCAAAGGCTCAAAATTAATGGTGCCAATGACTTCGCTAAATTTGATTTCTCGTTATTCTGGCACATCACCAGAGAGTGCCCCTCTACACAAACTCGGTACCAACCAATGGACCAAAGCCAAGCAAAAAGCACATGAGGCTTTGTATGATGTTGCTGCCGAATTATTAGAAATCTATGCCAAACGCCAGTCGCAAAGGGGCTTTGCTTTTCCTGCGCCAAGTGATGCTTACGGCTCTTTTGTTGCCAGTTTTCCTTTTGAGGAAACCCCTGACCAGCTCAAAACCATGGGCGAAGTATTGGCGGATATGCAATCACATAAGCCCATGGATAGGTTGGTGTGTGGCGATGTGGGCTTTGGTAAAACTGAGATCGCTATGCGCGCTGCCTTCTTAGCAGTTGAATCTGGCAAGCAAGTGGCCATTTTGGTGCCGACCACATTACTTGCCAACCAGCACTATGCCTCTTTCCAAGATAGGTTTATTAACCACCCTGTTGAAATCAAAGCCCTGTCACGCTTTCAAAGCACTAAAGAGCAAACGCAAATCAAGCAAAAACTACTTGACGGCACTTGTGATATCGTCATCGGCACCCACAAACTGATTCAAGGTAGCATCAAATATAAACAACTGGGCTTGGTAATTATTGATGAAGAGCACCGATTTGGCGTTAAGCAAAAAGAATCACTGAAAAAAATGCGTGGACGCAGCGATATTCTCACCATGACTGCCACCCCAATTCCACGCACACTGAATATGGCGCTTGGTTCGCTCAGAGAATTGTCAATTATTGCCACACCGCCGCAAGGGCGTAGTGCGATTCAAACCTTTGTTAAAGAGTGGGATGATGATACGATTAAAGAGGCTTGCTCTCGAGAAATGCATCGCGGTGGTCAAATATTTGTTTTACACAACGATATTGACAGCATTGACAACATGGCAGAAAGCCTCAAATCATTGATGAAAAATGCACACATTCGTATCGCTCATGGGCAAATGCCGACCCGTGAATTAGAACAGATTATGAGCGATTTTTACCACGGTCGTTTTCAGATTTTAGTTTGCACCACCATCATTGAAACGGGTATTGATATTCCAAATGCCAATACCATTATTATTAACAATGCACAAAACTTTGGTTTGGCGCAATTGCACCAGTTGCGTGGGCGAGTCGGCAGGTCACACCATAGAGCCTATGCTTATTTAGTCATCAAATCACACCAATCCCTGAGTAACAATGCTAGAAAACGCCTAGAAGCAGTTGAGTCTTTGGAAGAGTTGGGTGCTGGATTTATGCTTGCGAATCATGACTTAGAAATTCGCGGTGCAGGTGATTTGCTCGGCGACAACCAATCAGGCAAGATTAGCGAAATTGGCTTTAACCTTTATCACGATCTATTGAAACGCACCGTTGATGCTATGCGCGTGGGCAAAAAAATCAACATAAACGACCCCATTAATCATGCAGTTGACATTGATACAGGCATCCCTTGTATCATCCCTGACACCTATCTTGGCGATGTGCATGAGCGTCTTGTTTTATATAAACGCATCGCCAACGGCAAAGACAACGACGAACTCAAAGACTTGACTATTGAGATGATTGATCGTTTTGGTTTACTGCCAGATGCCACTAAAAACTTATTTGCTGCCACCCAACTTAAACTTTCCTGTGAAAAAATTGGCATTGATAAAGTTTCAATCTATGACGACAAAGCCCACATTGTTTTTTCAGACAAAGTCAACATTGAGCCGATAAAAATTATTAACTTAGTGCAAACACAACCCAAGCGTTATCAGCTCAAAGGGCAAAACCAACTCATCTTTAAGCAAGAAATGCCTGATAATATCGAGCGAATTGAGTTGATTGAAAGTTTGCTAAAAACTTTAGAAGCCTAACGCCTGAATTTAGCAGTGGGTTGGGATGATTTGATATAAAGTATAGAGGCTTTATTTAGCTTTGTTCTGCCCATGTTTTTCTTCATAATGTTTTTTATACCATGTTGGTAATGTAGATTTTTTATCATACAGAAATTCAGCTACTTTTCTAACCTCTTCTTGTTTATAGGGTAATTTAGGCATTAATCCAAATTTCTTTATTGCTCCTCGCATTAGAGATACATCTTTATCAGGGTATTCCACCCAATCAATAATTTGTTGCACGAAGTCTTCTCTTTGCGGATACGCAGATTTCACATGTTTAATTACTGCAAATATAGGCGGAGCAACTTTGGTTATTCCTTTGTTTGGATTGATTGTATGACAACTAAGGCACAGTGTATTGAATAATTCTTTACCACTTTCTTCGGCTAAAGTAACATTTGTGCATAATAATATCCCTGTTAATAAAATAGATGTTTTCATGGTTTGTATTATGTTGTTTGTGGAAACTTTTGTTAGGTGTTTGCTGTTAATGGAAAATCTTTAGGATGTTCAATCATTGTTTCAGTTAAATCTATATCTTACCAGTAAAAATGATCTTCAGAGAGTTCCTTCACATTTGTAATTGCATTAACAGTTTGATTTTTAAACCAAGGAAAGTCTTCATAAGGCATAAATAATTCTTTATTATGTGTCAAAAGCCATACACCAAAATTTGACACATGACTAACTTCAACGGCTAAAGTGCTTTTTTCATTCATTGATAAACTCATCTGCCTTGTTAACTTTTTTATGAAGATTTTTAAGTTGAGCAAGGTATATTTTGTTTATTAAGATTAATGTAACAATGGCAAGTGAAATAGAAAACAATTCTGATGCTTGGTCTACCACATTTAGTATTATGAGTTCGTTAAGCCCCTCTGCGTTCATTGAAAATCGAAAAGATATGTTAGCAATTACACTCGATACAATCCAAAAAAACCACCACCGCCTCAAATCTGAGCTTGTTGCCACATTCGTCCAGTCAGTTGGTGCATGGCTGGCTTTCCAGATCTCTCTCATTGCTTGATACGGCTTCCAAAGATTGAAAATTGGAATAAAATACCAACCTACAGACCAACCTGGAGTGAACTTCATGCCACTTGCGCCGAGTTGGCGTGCATTGTAATTTGCACGATATATCCACTTTAATATTAAGAAACCTGAAATGATAAACACTATAATATAAGCAAGACTTATTAGTTGTTGTCGTTGATCATTCGTTTCACCATCTGCAATAGCTTTTTCTTGAGATGTATACACACCGTTCTGATAATCAGAAAGCAGTTGATACTCCATGAAGTTAGACGCTATAGCAACAGTAACGACAACTATTTGTATGTACAAAAAATATTTCACCCACTTTGTAAGTGTGTCGAAATTTTTAAATCCTTCAGTCGTTTGACCCATGTCCACCCCCCTTTTTTGTAGCTAACCGCCTTGCTCAGTTGTAAATTTTCCGTTTGATTGATTATATCGCATTTATCTGTTTTTGCAAAGACGACGAGAATTTTTTGATATCTTCGATCGCCTGAAAAAAATCTTGAGCATTCAGTTTAATTGGCTCTCTATCTTTCGTATAACCATTTCTATGTACAATATCATGGCGTAACGATGTTATTTTGGAGACTTTAGAAATATCGAGTTGTAGCTCTACACCTAAAACCTGTTCATAAATTTTCTTTACTTTAGGTATCAACAGTGCTGCTTATGGAGATATATACCAATGGGGTAGAGGTGATGACGGGCATGAATCTAGGGGTTCAGTCGTAGGCTGAAACAAGGCGGTTGATGGCAGTGCTAACGCCACTTACTATTGAGCGGGTACGCCAGTCTAAGTTTGGATATTCTCTCATCTAGCGTTACAATGGTGCCTGTATGAGCTTTACCAATAATCGTATCAGCTTCCCAGTGTCCAAATACCTCACGATTATTAACCGCTTCAGGACGCTGGTCGATATCAACACGATTAGGTATGTCTGTGCGGTTATGTGCGTAGCCATAACGCTTCCTATAAGACCTGCCTTTAAGCCAGCCACAAACCTGTTCAGGCAACCAATCAAGATTTAAGCAGTTGTCAATTAAATGCTTACACTCAATAGTTAATTTTACCAATCTACTTTTGGCTTGATGTCTTTGCTGTGCAAAGCCATCTGCTTGATTGTATCTGTATCCTCGTTTACCGGTATTATGCTTAATCTCTTTGATAATTGTAGAATGACTGCGATTGAGATGTTGTGCTATTTTGTTCTTTGACATGCCTTGTTTGATCCCAATAGCGATATAATGCCTCTCTTCAGAGGTTAAGTGCTTGTACATAGTGTTCAGCTTCGTTTAAGCAAATCAATCATTATAGATTGAGTAACCTCTGATCTTTATTTAAAGGCTCGGTGTGGTTTGCTTTTGGCTTGTCTTAAAGGCCAAGCAAAATACACTGTTGCTGATTAAACTTAGTTATGCACTTTATTGATGCGAATTTATATGCTACAATAATTGCGTTTGTTTTGAAAGTGGGCGAGAGCATTGAGAGAGAAAGAATTTTTCTGATGAAGTAATGACTCAGGTTAAAGGCTAATCTTTTTTTGCTTCGTCTTTTTTATTTTGATCGGTATTAATTATTAGGAGTATTTTTCATGAAAACTATTAAACTGTTTGTTATTAGCATGCTGTTGTTATCATCGTTTCAGGCATTTTCTTTTATTAACGATGACCCATTTTTAAGACTATTTTATATTACCACGGGTGATGTTTCTACGCCTGAAAACACAGACAAGGTGATTGAGCTTGCCACTAACAAAGGCGATTATGCAGATATAACTGATTATACTATTACGGGTGATGCATATGCCAATTGGCATATGTTTACTTTAAGAGGTAATAAATTAACTTTCAAAGCCACGGCTTTTAAAGCCGGAAGTAATACTTACCGTATTAAGATTAAAGCCGTCACATGGATGGTTATTCCCAAGCATCCCATCGGTTTTGTTTCCCCCGATCCCGTCAAGTTTGCGACTGAAAAAACCCTCACTGTAACCGTAACCAAAAATCCTGATGACGATGAAGCACTTCGTATTACCACGGCTGATGTTTCTACGCCTGAAAACACAGACAAGGTGATTACACTTATCACTAACAAGAGCGATACAAATTTATTCAAAAACATGATAACAACTTTTGATATTGTGGGTGGTGCAGATGCCGAGAGGTTTACTTTAAAAAAAGGTAATAAATTAACCTTCAAAGCCACGGCCTTTAAAGCCCGAAATAATACTTATCGTGTTAATATCAGAGTCCTTCAGAGGCGCTTTGACCGGGGGTTCGAAGGGAACCTTCCCGAGACGGCTTACAAAACCCTTACTGTAACCGTAACCAAAAATCCTGATGACGATGGGGCGCTTCGTATTACCACGGCTGCTGATGTTTCTACGCCTGAAAACACAGACAAGGTAATCACGCTTATCACTAACAAGAGTGATACAAATGTATTCAAAAACATGCTAACAATTTTTACTATTGTGGATGGTGCAGATGCCAAGAGGTTTACTTTAAAAAAAGGTAATAAATTAACTTTCAAAGCCACGGCTTTTAAAGCCCAAAGTAATACTTATCGTGTTAAGATCAAAGTCTTTCAGGAGCGCTTCGACCGGGGGTTTAGCCCGTGGGCCTTTCCCCCTTCCGAGACGGCTTATAAAACCCTTACTGTAACCGTAACCAAGACTAACACGGGCGGTAATCCTGATGACGATGGGGAATTTTATATTACCACGGCTGATATTTCTTTTGTGCCTGAAAACACAGACAAGCTGATTTGGCTTACTACTAACAACATAGGCAATGCATATTTTACTATTATAGATGGTGCAGATACAGATGCCAGTAAGTTTAGTGTAGCAGGTAATGCATTAGTTTTCAAAGCCACGGCTTTTGCAGCCCGAAGTGATGCGACTTATCGTGTTAAAATCAAAGCCATTACACTGACTTTTGACTCCCCCGCCCGCCGCATTGAGACTGAAAAAATCCTCGCTGTAACTGTTCTAAAAGGTTTGTATATTATCACGACCAATGTTTCTACACCTGAAAACACAGACAAGGTGATTTGGCTTACCACTAACAAAAGCGGGGTAAATTTTACTATGATAGAAGGCGCAGATGCTAATAAGTTTACTTTAGCAGGTAATGAATTAACCTTCAAAGCCACGGCTTTTGAAGCCCGAAGTGATGCCACTTATCGTGTTAAGATCAAAGCCACTAGGGGCAATGAGACGACTAATAGGGACGATGAGACGACTGAAAAAACCCTTACTGTAACCGTAATTAATCCTAACACGGGTGATAATCCTGATAACGATGGGGCACTTCGTATTACCACGGCTGATGTTTCTACGCCTGAAAACACAGACAAGGTGATGACGCTTATCACTAACAAGAGCGATACAAATTTATTCAAAAACATGATAACAACTTTTGATATTGTGGGTGGTGCAGATGCCGAGAGGTTTACTTTAAAAAAAGGTAATAAATTAACTTTCAAAGCCACGGCTTTCAAAGCCCGAAATAATACTTATCGTGTCAATATCAGAGTCCTTCAGAAGCGCTTCGACCGAGGGTTCGAATCGAACCCTCCCGAGACGGCTTACAAAACCCTTGTTGTAACCGTAACCGAGGTTATAGAGAAAAAAGGTAATATCGAAGAGTTGATAATGGAAGACGATAATGCCAAAGTGACCGCCCAAGCCGTGCGTAAAGAAAGCAAATCTGCCAGTAAACTCTTACTCTCTAAAGTTGGAAAAACATTGATGGGGCGCCTATCGCATATTCGTCATAAAAACAAGCAAAAGAGCAGTTTTAGTGCCAATGGTTTTGTGAATGGCATTCAGGTTAGTTTTGCCGATAGTCAAACCAACAGCTTTATCAATCGTGTGCTCAGTGCCAACGGGCTGAGTAATGTCATCCCCATCTCCAGTCGTAAGGTTGAGCGTTGGGATACTTGGACGAATGCCAAAGTGGTGATTGGTAAAAGCAACGGAGCAGGTGCAAATAAGACTGAGTTTAATCTTAAATCCCTTAA
>NZ_FQTR01000021.1 GCF_900128535.1 bacterium endosymbiont of Bathymodiolus sp. 5 South
TTAATGTTTTTACTGATTATGAGACCAAATCCAGACACAGGCGCCTAAGTCTTGGTTTGGAATACCAGCGCACTAACTTTAGTGCCAATATTAACAAATATCATATACTTTCAGGCAAAAAAGTAGTCAACGCTGCCAAGGAAGCAGCTTGGTCAGGTTATGATGTCAAATTCAGCGGTCAAGCCCCTTATCTACCTTGGGCAAAAATCAAAGGCACTTATTATCACTGGGACACCAAAACAGGTCCAAACATTAAGGGTAACATTTTGGGTGTGGATATTGAGCTTACCCCATCGGTAAGTTTCGAGTTCGGTCAAGAAAACAACAATACCATGAATGCCACCAACTATGGCAAACTCACGGTAAAACTACCACTGGGCAACAAGCAAAAATCCACCAATTTTGCGATTGCCAGCAAAGCCTTTAAAGACAGCCGCAAAATGGACTTAGGTGAGCTTGCTTGGGTAGAGCGTAATAATAAAATAAAAAATAGCAAAATTTTGTTTCACGGGCTAGCTTACTCACTGGTTACCTCACCTCGCACAAAGAGAGTTTGGCTTGATAGAAATCTAGGCGCCCGTCAAGTTTGCACCTCATCTACAGACGCTGATTGTTTTGGTGATTACTACCAATGGGGTCGTGCAAAGGATGGTCATGAGTCTAGCACTTCAGGCACAACAACAATACTAGCAAGTTCTATCACTACTCCAGCACCCAATAAATTTATCATTGATCAAAGTAATCAAAGTAATCAACGTGCTCGTGATTGGACAAAAAATGATAGCAATGATAGCAATGGTGCACTTAGAATAGCTGCTTGGAAAGATGGCGGAGTCAATGACATTTGTCCAGCAGGCTTTAGTGTGCCAAGTACAGCCGAGTTAAAGGAAGATACTCTCAATTCTGATGTTAAAAATACTGCTACAGCCTTTTCCAGCTTCCTGAAGTTGCCAGCTGCTGGCAGTCGTAATGGGTTTAATGGTGATCTTAACGATCGTGGATCTGTTGCCTTCTTGTGGGTTGGGGCTGGTGCTGCTAAAAATTCTGCTGATAGTGATGCTATGAAGGTTACAAGCAATAGTAGTGATATTGTAAACAGAGTCCGCACTCGAGGCGGGAGTATTCGTTGTATTAAGGACTTATAAGCACTTTGCATAAATGACCATAACCAACACTAAGAAAATAACATTCAAGTGTTGGGTTAAAGTATTTAGCCACACAAAAAAACCAGTCTTTTGACTGGGTTTTTTTGTAATTTTAATAAGCCAGTTAAGTGTGGATTTTGCTACTGATTTTACCGATAGAGTGTTACATCATCATTGTTTACTTTAAGAGACCTTTGCATAAGTAGGAACAATCATCAGAAATCCACTTTTCACCCACTTGGTAATTTTTTAAACCCAGACTTATCCCTGCTAGGGCAAGGTTTAAAGAAATCACCAATTCAGCAAAACTTGTCATTTTGCTAATCATTCCTACTTATGCAAAGGTCTCTTTAAGTATAATATTTTTTCTTTAGTTTATAATATTTATTAATATGGCACTTGCATTATTTGATTTAGATAAAACTTTGTTAGGGGGCGACAGTGATTTTTTATGGGGTGAGTTTTTGTCTGAAATTGGTGCAGTTGATGTTGATGAATACCAGCAGCAAAATCAAGCATTTTTTGATGATTACGCTAAAGGTGAGTTAAATATTGATAAATATTTAGAATTCTGCCTAACGCCTTTAGCAAGCAACCCCATTAAGAAATTAAAAGCATGGCATCAACAATTTATGACTGAGAAGATCCAGCCAATCCTTCTGGAAAAAGCGCAAAAAGTGGTTAATTTACACAAGAAAAATGGCGATAGACTGATCGTCATTACTGCGACTAATTCATTTGTTACCCGTCCGATTGCACAAGTTTATGGCATTGATGAATTGTTAGCCACTGAACCTGAAATGATTGCTGGGAGGTTTACAGGTAAAGTATTAGGTGAGCCGTGTTTTCAAAGCGGTAAAGTGCACAAACTAAAACAATGGTGTGAAGCAAATAATGAACCTTTAGAAGGTGCATATTTTTATTCCGATTCACACAATGATTTACCGTTATTAGAATTGGTTGATAATCCTATTGTTGTGCATGCGGATGACAAGCTGTACAAAATAGCGAAAGAACGAGATTGGTTGAGCCTAGACTGGACATAAAAAAACCTCCTGTCGGAGGTTTTTATTAATCAGTGGTAACAGCTCAGTGACTACATATAAAGGTTATGGTTTGAGCCATCACATTCATCAAAATAAGTCGCTGCACCTGCAAATTCAACGCCATCAATGAAATCGTCTTTGCTATAACCGAATAAATCAACCGTCATTTCACAAGCGATAAATTTAACATCAAATTCTTGACACATAGCGCGTAGTTCATCTAACTTTGCAACACCATTTTTTTTCATGGTTTTTTTCATTAAATAAGTTGCTAAGTGCTCTGTGAAGGGTAGAGACCAAAAGATGTTTGGAATTTTAGGGCCAAAATCAATTTTTTGTAACCATTTTGGACCCATAGGGAGTTTCATTGGCATAGCGGGATTGCCCATAGGGGAAACCTTTAATTTGGAAGTGTCTTTCAGTAAAAGGTTAAGACCGTAGAAGGTAAAGAAGATGGTGACTTCTTTATCCATTGCCACGCCAGTAGAGGCAATAATGAAGGGTGGAAATGCCCAATCAAAAGTACCTTTAGTGGCAATAATCGTCATTTTTTTGTTATCTGACATAATACAACTCCCTGTTAAATTAGTGTTTTAAGCCTTTTCAATAGTGAAGACATATTTACCATTATCTTCTACTGTTGAAATAAGCTTGTTGCCTGTTTGATTGCAAAAAGCCTCAATGTCTTTTACTGAGCCAGCATCCGTGGAAATAACATCTAAGATTTTTCCAGCATCCATTTTGGATAATGCTTTCTTGGTTTTTAAGATTGGTAATGGACAGTTTAAGCCTGATGCGTCTAAAGTTTCGTCAGCCATGATGGGACTCCTTGTAAGTGTTAGTTAAATTAAATACATATACATATTAGGATTTTCTAATAAGTTTAAGTATTTTATAGCATTTTATGTTGAATAGTCAAATATAATAAGCACCATTATGAAAATTTTACTATCCTTACTTATAGTGCCACTTTTTGCGTTTGCATTGAGTGTTCCAGAGTTGCAACTCTCAGAATCCTTAGATGAAAAGAAGAGGGGCGGGGATTTTTTGCAATTAATTTGGGATACCGATTTGGTTATTTCCGATATTGAGGCGACAACTTACCTGCAAAAACTCGGCCAAGAGCTCACTACTTATAGCGAAAATCCACGCAAACATTTTGGTTTTTTATTTTTGAAAGATGACAGTATTAATGCCTTTGCTGGCCCGTATGGTTATATCGGTATCCACACAGGGATGCTGCTGAGCTCAGATTTTGAGTCTGAGTTGGCGGGTGTGCTTTGTCATGAAATATCGCATGTTACTCAAAATCATCTTGTGCGATTTTCTAAAAAATCAGGCAAGCAAAACTATTTATTATTAGCAGGCATGTTGGCAGCGGCATTGGTTGATAACAACAAGGCATCAGAAGCTATTTTTACCTCTACCCTAGCAGGCACTTTACAACAAAATATTAACTTTACCCGTGAGCACGAATGGGAGGCAGATAGAATTGGTACGGCGATGTTAAAGCGCTCTGGATTTGATCCAAAAGGCATGGCTAATTTCTTTGCAAAATTAAAAGACAGCACCAATGCACAAGAATTTTTGCAATCGCATCCATTAAGCATTAACCGTATCGCGGACAGTTTGCAACGCTCAGATCGAACTTTGGGCAGCTATAGAAAAGATTCTTTTGAATATGCGACGATTAAAGCCAAATTGCATTATCAAAAATACAACAGAATTAAAACAGAAAATGGCAAAGCAATTACTTATTATATGCAAGCGTATCAAGCGTTTGATGAGCAGAATTATAAAAATGCTAAGCGATACATCGATCGATTATTATTGATTGATAAGAGCAAACCTAGTTGTATTTTGGCAGGGCGTATTGCCTCTAAGTTGGGCAATGTTGTTTTGGCGCAGCAGTATTTTAATAAGAATAACAGCAATGAAAAAGACGAGGCAAGTGTGTATTATGCGGCTAAAGCTTATTTGGATAACCAGCAGTTGCATTTAGGTATATCAATTTTAAAGTCTTTTTTGCGGGCAAATCAAGGTAATTATGAATCTTACAAATTATTGGCTTTGTTGTATTTAAAACAAGGCGATTTTGGGCGTTCACACATCCAAAGTGCGAAAGCATTGATTGTACAGGGCAAACTAGACCAAGCAATTGGGCGCTATGAGCGTGCAAAAACATTGGTTGATTCACAAGATTTGTACGATATCGTGAATGCTAAGATTAATACCTTAAAACAAATAATAAACTTATATAAATGAAGTTTAAGCCGTCACCCTACGAACGCCATTTGGCGTTCCAAGTAATAATACATCTGCAGGACTGTTGGCAAATAAACCGTTAGTTACAACACCAATAATGCTGTTTAGCTCGGTTTCCAGAGCTTTTGGATGAGTAATTTTTAGATCACTCACATCTAAAATCAAGTTGCCATTATCAGTAGTGAAATCTCTGAGTGTTACGGTGCCACCGATTCTTTTGGTAATTTCACGAGTTACATAATTCGCACTCATTGGGATAACCTCTACAGGTAGGGGGAATGCACCCATGACCGCTACCAGTTTGGACGCATCGGCAATACAGATAAATTCGTTAGCCACTGCTGCCACAATCTTTTCACGAGTCAGTGCACCGCCACCACCTTTAATAAGGTTTAAACCCTCATCTGACTCATCAGCACCATCAATATAAACCGATATTTTTGTTACCTCATTCAAATCAAAGACTTTAATACCGTGGGATTTTAATCGCTGTGCTGTTGCCTCAGAACTTGCCACTGTGCCTTTGATTTTGTCTTTTATGGTCGCCAATGCATCGATAAAAAAATTCGCCGTTGAACCGGTACCAACGCCTATAATAGTACCCTCAACGACATAGTTTAATGCTTCTTGTGCCACTGCTTGTTTCATTTCATCTTGTGTCATAATCGTTTTTTGAATGTCATTTAAAGTGAGTTATTATACACCTATGCGAAAAATCATCTTAGCAAGCAATAACAAAGGAAAAATGACAGAATTTAACGCCCTGCTTAAAGGTGTCTGTGAAGTGGTATCAATGAGCGATGGTGGCGTCAAAGAAGTACCTGAAATAGGACGCACTTTTGTTGAAAATGCTTTGATTAAAGCGCGCAATGCCTCTGCACAATCAGGTCTTCCTGCTTTAGCAGATGACTCAGGTATTGTGGTAGATGCACTGGATGGTGCGCCAGGTATTTACTCAGCACGCTACGGGGGCAATCATGGCAATGAGGAAGCCAACACGCAAAAACTATTAGCTGAAATGAGGGGCGTTGCTGATGGTCAGCGCAGTGCCAGATTTTGGTGTGCAGTTGTCTTTGTTGAGCATGCAAACGACCCAACACCTATTATTATTCAGCGGGGTTGGGAGGGTGAGGTGTTGCGTGAGAAAGTCGGCAACAATGGTTTTGGTTATGACCCTATTTTTTATCTGCCAACTCAGGGTTGTACTTCTGCTGAATTGGCACCTGAGGTTAAAAATACGATTTCACATAGAGCCAAGGCACTCACAGCACTGCTAGAAGAATTAAAAGTTTGTTAATACTGCCACCACTTTCACTGTATATCCATTACCCTTGGTGTGTAAAAAAATGCCCGTATTGCGATTTTAATTCGCATGAACAGCATACTGAGAATGATATAGTCTATATGCAAGCGGTATTGGCAGATCTGAAAAATCAACGACATTGGGTGCAAGGGCGAGAGATACAAACAATTTTTATTGGCGGCGGCACACCGAGTTTGTGTTCGATTGCAGCCATGGAAGTTTTGTTTGTAGAACTCAGAGCAACATTGGACTTTGCCGATGATATTGAAATCACATTAGAAGCCAATCCTGGGGCAAGCGATAGAGACAAATTCAGTGCTTTAAAAAAGTTAGGGGTAAATCGTTTGTCAATTGGCGTACAGTCTTTTAACGATGGGCATCTAAAAAAATTAGGCAGAATACATTCCAGCCAACAAGCGATTGAAACGCTAAAACAAGCACAGGTGGCTGGATTTGATAATATTAATATTGACTTAATGTTTGGTTTTGAGAATCAAAGTATTGAGGCGTGTTTGCATGATGTTGAACAAGCCATTGCACTGAGTCCAGCGCATATTTCTTTTTATCAACTCACCATTGAGCCAAATACTTTATTTGCCAAACATCCGCCAAAACTTTCGCAAGAAAATGCCTGGGAAATGCAAGAGCAAGGACAACGGTTATTAGAACAAGCAGGATTTACCCAATACGAGGTTTCGGCCTTTTCACAACGACCTGCAAAGCACAATCTGAATTATTGGCAATTTGGCGATTATTTAGGCATTGGTGCTGGTGCACATGGAAAAATCACCACACAGGGTAAAATACTTCGCACCTTACAATCAAAATCACCCAAAGATTTTATGCAAAATAACCAAAACAAAACGACCGTTATCAATCAACTTAGTTTTGAGTTTATGTTGAATGCATTGCGACTTAAAGCGGGGTTTGAGTCTAATTTATTCACGCAAAGAACAGGGCAATCAATGCCAGCAATTCAGCAACAACTAAATAAGGCGCAAGCGTTGGGGTTACTTGAACTCAATGATAAACACATTCAACCTAGTGAAAAAGGATTTAATTTTCTGAATGATTTACAGATTATTTTTTTGTGATGAGACTTTTGCATAAGTAGGGATGATTAGCAAAATGACAAGTTTTGCCGACTTGGTAATTTTATGAAATATAGTTATAGCAAAGCTATGGCTGTGTTTTATAAAATTGTCAAGTTGGCGAAAAATGGCGTTTTGATGATTATTTATATTTATGCAAAGGTCTCGTGATATAATTAAAAAATGAAAGTTTTCCTATCCTTGTTTTTTCTTGTATTTATGGCATTAGCGAATGCTAATGATGTTGTTGTGTCTAGTGGCATTGAGCATTGTTCACTAGGCAGTCAATCGATGAATATGTCTGTTGAGCAACATTTATCAGGATGTTGCGATACAGTCTGTGTGCAACATTTTTCTATTGATAAGAAAGCCATAATTTCTCAAAAAGTCATTTCTCAATCTTTTTTGGTAACTTCCATTATTAATACTTTTTATACCTCTTTTTCCTCGAAGAAGGTGCTCCCCCCTCCAATCGTTTAAATTTTCTAGCGTATTGGCGTCTGTAAGTTTGTCTTTATAAAACAAACTTGATGATCGTCAATCGTCAATCAATCTAAGTTTTTTTTAAGTAGTTAAGAATTGTATATCAATTCAAAGAGTTATTGATTAAGGAGAATAAAAATGAATAGCAAAACATTATCACGCAGGCAATTTGTTACGGGTGTAACAATAGGCGCTGCCGCATTAGCGATTAACCCAAGTCTTTTATTTGCGGGTATGCGCAACAATATAACCACCCTAACGGGCAATACTTTTAATCTAAGTATTGGAGCGCAAAGTGTCAACTTTACCGGCACAATGCGTAGTGCCACTACCGTAAATAACGCACTTCCAGCGCCTTTATTAAGGTTTAAAGAAGGGGAGATGATTACGCTAAATGTGACTAATCATCTAACAGAAAACACTTCTATTCACTGGCATGGTTTGATTTTGCCAAGTGAAATGGATGGGGTGCCTGATATTAGTAATGATTTTCATGGGATTAAACCTGGTGAAACCTTTACTTATCGTTTTAAAGCCCAGCAAAGTGGCACTTATTGGTATCACTCACATTCTAGCTTTCAAGAACAAACAGGCTTATATGGCCCGATTGTAATAGACCCAGCTGGAAAAGACCCCATCACTTATGATAAAGATTATGTGGTTATGCTCTCTGATTGGACGGATGAGAATCCAACCGATGTGTATCACAAACTCAAAAAACTCTCACATTACTACAATTTTAATGAACGCACCCATACTGATTTAATGGAGGATATTGAGAAAAAAGGTCTGGAAAATACTTGGAATGATAGAAAAATGTGGAACCAAATGCGTATGAGTCAGCGTGATTTGTCCGATGTAACAGGATATACCTACACTTATTTAGCCAACGGTATAACACCGGATAAAGGTTGGGTTGGCTTGTTTGAAAAAGGCGATAAAGTACGAGTTCGCTTTATCAACGGTTCAGCCATGACATTTTTTGATGTGCGCATTCCAGGGTTAAAAATGACGGTAGTGGCTGCTGATGGACAAAACATTGAGCCCGTGTCTGTTGATGAGTGCCGCATTGGCGTGGCAGAAACTTACGATGTGATTGTTGAGCCAAAATATGACAGAGCCTACACTATTTTTGCCCAAGATATTTCTCGCTCTGGTTATGCACGAGGAACATTAACTCCCGATGCTTCCATGTTGGGTGAGGTGCCTGAATTAGACAAGGCGTCTAGTCTAACACACAGTGATATGGGGATGAATATGTCAAATATGGCAGGTATGGATCATAGCACTATGAATATGTCTTGGCCAATGAAGGGCATGGATCATGCAAAAATGAATCATACTTCAATGAATATGAAGCAAACAACAATGGTTGGAATGGACCATTCAAAAATGGATCACAGTTCCATGGGTCAGCAAAAATCAATGGCAGGCATGGATCACTCAAAGATGAAGATGACAGGCAACAAAAAAATGCTAACTATGGATTCAATGGTAACCCACGCGGATACTGAATTTGGACCACATATTGATATGCGCTCTGCTGATCCACAATATCGTTTAGATGACCCAGGTGTTGGGTTGCGTAATAATGGCAGAAAGGTTTTGGTTTACGCAGACTTGCGTAATTTACACATGACGCATAATTACCCCGATCCAGATCGTGAAATTCAATTGCATTTAACCGGCAATATGAGTCGTTATATGTGGTCTATTAATGGTGTGAAGTTTGCCGATGCTGAGCCACTGAGGTTTAAATTTGGCGAGGTTGTTCGCATCACTTTTGTGAATGACACGATGATGAATCACCCTATGCATCTGCATGGAATGTGGAGTGATTTGGAGACAGGAGATAATAGGTATATCCCACGCAAGCATACGGTGATTGTTCAGCCAGGGGCAAAGATTAGTTATCGAGTTCAAGTCGATGCTAAAGGCTCGTGGGCATATCATTGTCATTTGCTATATCACATGTTGGGCATGTTTCGTCGTGTGGATGTGGTTTAATTAAAGGAGAAAATCATGGAATATTTAAAAATAATAACAATTGGCTGTTTATTTGTTTTGACATCATCGTCGTTTGCAAGTGGTATGGAAGATGACCCTGTTGTAACCAAGGTAATGGGTGAGGTGGAGTTGCGAAGTACAGACGGTGCCAACCCTGGGGCTTGGAATATTGAGGCTTGGATAGGTAAAGATTTAAATAAATTTTGGGTTAAAACTAAAGGAGAGAGGGTTGCAGGGCATACTGAAAAATCTGAATTACAATGGCTTTACTCAAAAGCAGTGACACCTTTTTGGGATTTACAATTTGGGGTGAAACAAGACTTTCAGCCAAAACCGAAACGCCATTGGGGCGTGATTGCTGCTAAGGGCTTGGCACCTTATTTATTTGAGGTTGATGCTTCATTATTTGTGGGTGAATCTGGCAGACTAGGCGCACGCTTAGATGCTGAGTATGAGTATATGCTGAGTCAAAAACTGATTTTATCGCCAGAAGTAGAGATTAATGCCTTTAGCAAAGACGATGAATTAACAGGCACAGGAAAGGGTTTGTCTAGTGTTGAGGCAGGGCTAAGACTGCGTTATGAAGTCACGCGTGAATTTGCACCTTATATTGGCATTAACTGGGAGAAAAAATACGGCAAGACGGCTGATTTCTCTATTGCTGAAGGTGAGGATATTGAAGATGCACAAATTGTGGTTGGTGTGCGTTTTTGGTTTTAGTTTAAAGTATAAAAAAAGGAGAAAATATGAAAACAATTATAATTTTATTCAGTGTGTTATTTTTAACTGCTTGTTTTGACAGCGGTGATGCACAAGCAAAAGCAGCAGATAGGATCAAACTAGGTAAAGCAACTTTTGATAAAAATTGTGTATCTTGTCATGGTAAAGATGCCAAGGGCACAACGATAGATTGGAAGAGGGCTTTACCAAATGGCAAATATCCAGCACCACCATTAAACGGAACAGCGCATACTTGGCATCATTCGCCAAAATTGTTACTCAATACGATTAATAACGGCGGTGCAAAGTTAGGTGGATGGATGCCAGCATTTAAAGACAAACTAACGGATACAGAAAAGCAGGCAATCCTAGATTATCTACATAGCTTATGGCCAAAAGTCATTCAACAAAAATATGATGAGAGGTTTAAATGATTAGCAGAAGAAGATTTATACAAACAGGCCTAGTCTTGGCTGCATTGCCAAAGCAAATGGTATGGGCAAGCGCTAAGGTTTTTCGCAATACTTTTAGAGTGCCAAAACTAGAACTGGGCAAAAGAGTAGGTAAAGATGTGTATTTTGATTTAAGTATTCAGTCCGGTAAAAGCGCTATTTTGCCTAATAAAATCACACCAACCTTAGGGATAAACCAAGATTTTCTAGGGGTAACATTATTTGCCAATCAAGGTGATAAAGTGCACATCAGTGTTAAAAATACCATTGATCAAACTACCACACTACACTGGCACGGGATGAAGCTGCCTGCTAAAGCCGATGGCGGCCCTCATCAGCCCATTGCGCCGAATCAGACTTGGCAAACTAAGTTTGACATTATTCAGAGTGCTGCAACGCTTTGGTATCATTCGCATCAATTACATAAAACAGCTAAGCAGGTTTACCACGGTTTAGCAGGGCTCTTTATTATTGGCGATGATGAATCTAAAAAACTGAACCTACCTTCGGAATATGGGGTGGATGATCTACCAGTGATTATTCAGGATAGGGATTTTAAGCGCAATGGCTCTTTTGCTTATCTGGGCTCAATGATGGACAGTATGCGTGGTATGAAGGGTAATACGGTATTGGTTAATGGTGTCGTTAATCCAGTTTTAAAAGCCAAAAAATCTTTATTACGCTTGCGACTGCTCAACGGTTCAAATGCCAGAACCTATCATTTAAGTTTTAATGATAATCGTATGTTTGCTATTATTGGGAGTGATGGTGGTTTGTTAGAGCATTCAATTAAAGCCAATACGCTGCGTTTGGCACCTGCTGAGAGAGTAGAAATTTTGATGGATGTGAGTGATGGCGGGCATCCAATGCTACAACATACGGCTGTGCAAGAGTCCTCAATGGGTGGTATGGGAATGATGAATGGTATGATGGGGGGTGAGCAGGATATGGATATTTTTCAAATTGATGCCTCTAGTGCACTTAAAAGCACAAGTAACCTCCCTAAAACTTTAGTCAAACACAATAACCCACAGCAATCCTTAGTAAGCAAGCAAAGAAGACTGGTCTTGCAAATGCAAATGGGACCAAGAATGATGTTTGGTGGTAATGCTTTTAGTATTAATGGCAAAACCATGGACATTAATCGAATTGATGAAGTGGTGAAGGCGGGCAGTACAGAAATCTGGCATTTAGAAAATACCTCAATGATGGCGCATCCTTTGCATATCCATAATGTGCAATTTAAAGTCATTGCTCGTAAAGGTGGGGTTAAAGGGCATGAATTGGGCTTTAAAGATGTGGTGTTGGTGCATCCTAGAGAGCGGGTGAGTGTGATTATGAAGTTTCCTGAGTTTCGTGATGCAACAACACCTTATATGTATCACTGCCATATTTTAGAGCATGAAGACAGAGGAATGATGGGGCAGTTTGTCGTGATTTAGGTTTAAATATGAAACATACTTATCAAATTCTAGATATGTCTTGTGGAGGATGTAAAGCCAGTGTAGAAAAGGCATTGTTGGCATTATCCGACATTCGTAAGGTAGAGGTTGATTTAGCCACCAAAGCCGTGGTGGTTGAAATGCAGCGTCATTTATCACTTGAGACTTTGCAACAGGCTTTATTAACGGCTGGGTTGCATTATACGATTACTACGCCAAAACACAAACATGAGTTTGTGCATCCAAAACAACAAACAAGTATTGAAAATGGGAGTAGTGTGTTTTATTGTCCGATGTTTTGTGAGGGTGAAAAAACTTACCCAACGCAAAGCGGTTGCCCAGTTTGTGGTATGGATTTAGTGACATTAGAGGCTGAAGATAGTGAGCAAAAAACTTATCAAAATTTGCTGAAAAAAATGAAAATATCGGTTTTATTTGCTTTGCCCGTTTTTGTTATTTCGATGTCCGATTTAATGCCCAATAACCCACTCAATGCTTTAATGAGCGGACAAAATTTGGGCTTTATGCAATTTGTTTTAACTCTGCCCATTGTTTTTTGGACTTGCTGGATGTTTTTTGAGCGGGCTTACACATCCATTGTTACTTGGAATCTCAATATGTTTACTTTGGTGGGCATTGGCACAGGGGTTGCGTTTATTTTTAGCATGGTAGGATTGTTTTTCCCTGAGATTTTCCCTGATGATTTTAAAACCGAAAGTGGCATGGTTTTGCTTTACTTTGAAGCCACAGCAGTCATTTTAACTTTGGTTTTATTGGGGCAATTATTGGAAGCAAAAGCACACAGCCAGACCAGTGGTGCATTAAAAGCATTGTTACAATTGGCACCTGCAACAGCGATATTACTTAAGAGTAATGTAGAAGTTGTGATTGCCATTGATAAGATTAAAAAAGATGATTTACTAAGGGTTAAGCCGGGAGACAAAATTGCCGTGGATGGTATTATTACTCAAGGCAAAAGCAGTCTTGACGAATCAATGATTTCTGGCGAACCTATTCCTGTTGATAAAGTTGCAGGGGATAAGGTAACTAGTGGCAGTATTAATGGCAATCAATCTTTTGTCATGTGTGCTCAAAAAGTAGGGGCAGAAACCTTGCTTTCTCAAATAATTGAAATGGTTAAAACTGCGTCTCGTTCGCGTGCACCAATTCAAAAATTAGCCGATACTATTGCCAAATATTTTGTGCCAGTCGTTGTGTTAACAGCAATTTTAACTTTTATGATTTGGGTTTGGCTTGGGCCAGAACCCGCACTGGTTTATGGTTTTGTAAATGCAGTGGCAGTGTTGATTATTGCTTGTCCTTGTGCCTTAGGTTTGGCAACCCCGATGTCAGTCATGGTTGGGGTGGGCAAAGGAGCGCAATCAGGTATATTGATTAAAAACGCTCAAGTTTTGGAAATAATGGACAAGGTTGATGTGTTAATTACCGATAAAACTGGCACGCTTACCCAGGGCAAACCCTCAGTGGAAACAGTGTTTTCTCAAAGGGGCAATGCTGATGATTTATTGCAAAAAATAGCCTCACTCAATCAATATAGCGAACATCCTTTGGCACAAGCTGTGGTGCAGTTTGCTAAAGAAAAGAATATCAGCCTTGTTGAAGTGGCAGATTTTGAAGCAATTACTGGCAAAGGCGTGGTTGGTATTATTGATAAGCAAAAAATAACATTGGGCAATCTAGCGTTAATGACAACAAGTAAGATTGACATTGGTGATGATATATTTAGGCAAAAAATTGTTGCCGCACAAGAACAAGGCAAAACTGTTTCTTATATTGGTATTGATGATAAAGTGTTGGGTTATGTGTCTATTAGCGACAGTATTAAATCAAGCAGTAAAAAAGCCATCACTGAGTTAATGGCAAAAGGGGTGGATGTCATTATGATGACCGGCGATAATAAAAATACTGCCAAAGCAGTTGCTGATGAGCTTAATCTAAGTGAATTTTATGCGCAGTGCCTGCCAGAAGACAAACTTAATAAAATCAAACAACTTCAAGCACAAGGGAAAATTGTAGCTATGGCAGGTGATGGGGTGAATGACTCACCTGCTTTAGCCCAAGCAGATGTGGGTATAGCGATGGGCACAGGCACTGATATAGCCATTCAAAGTGCGGAAGTTACTTTAGTACAGGGGGATTTATATGGGATTGTCAAAGCCAAAAAATTAAGTTGTGCCGTGATGAAAAACATCAAACAAAACTTATTTTTTGCTTTTGTTTACAATATTTTAGGAGTGCCGATAGCTGCTGGGGTATTGTTTCCTGTATTTGGCGTATTACTTTCCCCCATGATTGCCGCAACAGCGATGAGTTTTAGTTCGGTATCGGTGATTGTAAATGCGCTTAGACTTAGAAAGATTTCCATAGACTAAAAAAATATTGCATAGGCGCAAATAACTATTCTTCAAATTCTATTTAGTCTATGGAAATTTGTCGTTGTCAAAAATTATCAAGGTTTCTGGGGCGCCCTTAAAGAATACTTGTTAGGTGAGACCTTTGCATAAATATGAATAATCATCAAAACGCCATTTTTCACCAACTTGACAATTTTATGAAACACAGCCATAGCTTTGGTTATGACTATATTTCATAAAATCACCAATTCGGCAAAAATTGGATTTTGCTAATCATCCCTATTTATGCAAAGGTCTCTAGGTAAAATAGAATTCTTTTAATCTTTGTCCAAGTACCAACATGTCTCAAATCACGCGCGTCTTAATTGAAGCACTACCCTATATTCAAAAATTTAAAGATAAAACCATTGTCATTAAATATGGCGGTAATGCCATGATAGACGAAAAACTAAAATCCAGTTTTGCGCGTGATATTGTGTTGATGAAATCAGTCGGTATGAACCCAATTGTGGTGCATGGTGGCGGGCCACAAATCGGCAAAACACTGGAGAAAATAGGCAAGAAAAGTGAATTCATTGGCGGTATGCGTGTGACTGATAGGGAAACTATGGAGGTGGTGAAAACGGTTTTGGGCGATGTGGTGAATCAAGAAATTGTAGATTTAATTCATCAACATGGCGGGCACGCTATTGGTTTGGTAGGTAAGGGCAAGTGTTTGATTGCTGCTAAGAAATTACCAACACCAGCAGGCGTTGATTTGGGTTTTGTAGGCGAAGTGGATAATATTAACACCTCGGTGATTGATGCATCACTGAATGCCATTCCTGTTATCGCACCTATTGGTACAGGTGCAGATGAGTGTTTTTACAATATTAATGCCGATTTAGTCGCAGGCTCAATCGCTGAGACGCTTAATGCTGAAAAACTGATTTTGTTAACCAACACGATTGGCTTGTTAGATGACAAGGATGAGTTGCTAACGGGTTTGAGTGCTAAAAAAGTTGATGAGTTAATTGCAGATGGCACAATCTATGGTGGTATGTTGCCAAAGATTGGTTGTGCGCTCTCAGCGGTTAGAAATGGTGTTAAATCCACGCATATTATTGATGGGCGTGTGTCTCACGCTGTGCTCTTAGAAGTTTTTACCGATGGCGGTGTGGGCACGCTGATTACTGCTGATGAGTAACACACACAGAAACACGATTCAAGTTTGTGATTGCCAAATATTGGCACATTATCAATTTGAGGATGATCAGTATATTTTAACTTTAGCATCAGACAGCATTGCTAAAGCGACCAAACCAGGGCAATTTGTGCATATCACGGTGTCTGATTCTCTTGCTATGAGGCGACCGATTTCCATTATGTCAGTGGATGTTGAAAATGCTACTTTTGATCTACTCTATAAAATAGTGGGCACAGGGACACGCCAATTGTCTAAGCGCAAAATAGGTGATGTATTATCTATTATTGGACCTATTGGTAATGGCTTTGAGCTCACTGACAAAAAACGCCCATTACTTATTGGCGGTGGCGTGGGTATGCCACCGATGATTGCCATTGCTCAACAGATTAAAGATAAGGACTATCAGCCATTTACTATTCTTGGCTCAGAAGTGCCGTTTCCATTCGATGAGAAGCCAGCAGACAATGCCAAAAATTATGCAGGTGCAACGCACACAATGCCGTTGTTAGAAGATTGGGGGGTTGAATGTCGTTTGGCAAGTTTGCGTGGGTTTGAAGGGGTATTTACAGGTTTTGTTACCGATTTAGCGCGTCAGTATTTAGACGCTTTATCAATAGGGGGGTTAGCAGAAGTTGAAGTGTATGCTTGTGGTCCTCATCCGATGCTTGAAGCGGTCGCTGTGTTGGCTAAGGAATATGCCTTACCTTGCCAAGTATCACTTGAGGAATATATGGCGTGCGGGGTGGGTGGTTGTGCGGGCTGTGTGGTTGAAGTGCAAACGGACAACGGCGCAGCAATGAAACGCGTTTGCGTTGATGGACCTGTGTTTGATGCTGACCAAGTATTTTGATTAAAGACAACTTGGCAAGCGTTCAAGCGCGGATTAACAAGGTTAATCACACTCAAGTCGTAACTTTGATTGCCGTTAGCAAAACCAAGAGCGCCTCTGATGTACAACAAGCAATTGATGCGGGACAACGCCATTTTGGTGAAAACTACCTGCAAGAAGCGCTGGATAAAATTGCAGCACTAGAAAATGCCAAGGTGTGTTGGCATTTTATTGGTCCAATTCAATCCAACAAAACCAAGCAAATTGCGCAAAACTTTGATTGGGTGCATAGTGTTGATAGACTTAAAATTGCCAAACGACTGAATGACCAGCGACCAGATAATAAGGGAAAACTCAATGTTTTATTGCAAGTTAATATCGATAATGAACCCACTAAATCCGGTGTTCTTCCTGAAGAGGTTGATGAAGTTGTTACACAAATTAAATCTTTAGACAAGCTATCACTAAAGGGCTTTATGTGTATTCCCAACCCCGATCATTCACGCATAAGTTTTACTAAAATGGCAGAAATAGGAAAAAAATACCCGTGTTTAGACGCGCTATCTATGGGTATGAGTCATGACTTGGAGTTAGCCGTTCAAAACGGGGCAACTTTTGTTAGGGTTGGTAGTGATATTTTCGGACAAAGAGATTGACTCTTTAGTTTCTATCAGAGTTTTCTTGTAAAAAATAAAGCTACCAAGTGAGACTTTTACATAAGTAGGGATGATTGGCAAAATGACAAGTTTTGCCGAATGGGTGATTTTATGAAATATAGTCATAGCAAAGCTATGGCTGTGTTTTATAAAATTGTCAAGTTGGCGAAAAATGGCGTTTTGATGATTATTCATATTTATGCAAAGGTCTCCAAGTATTTCAGATATAATACGCCCCCTACTTTATCAACTTTTAATTCAAAATGAAACTATTATTTCTATTTTTTATTTTAATATCAAGTGCTTATGGCGCACAATCCGACTTCATTGCACAAAAACAAGCGCTCGGAGAAAAGTTGTTTTTCGACCCAATTTTATCCAACAGTCGCACCCAGTCTTGTAGCACTTGTCACAATCCTGGTTTTGGCTTTGTTGACAATCGTGACAACGGCGTTGGCGGTGCAGCCTCACTCGGCGATAATGGAAAAAGTTTAGGCGATAGAAACACCCCAAGTGCCGCCTATGCAATGCTTAGCCCTGACTTTCATTTTGACAAAAAAAGCCAACAATGGATAGGTGGGCAATTTCTTGATGGGCGGGAACAAGACCTTAAAGGGCAAGCAGGCGGTCCACCGCTTAATCCTGGTGAGATGAATATGTTGAGTAAGCAAGCCCTGCTTACTCGTTTTAAAAACCATCCAACCTACAGTACACAATTTAAAAAGATTTATGGTAACAATATTTTTGACAATACCGATAAAGCCTATTTGGCAATGACAAAGAGTATCGCTGAATTTGAAAAAACCAAATTTTTTGCCCCATTTGACTCAAAATACGACCGTTATTTAGCAGGAAAATACAAATTAACAGATTTAGAAGATTTGGGTCGCTCGCTCTTTTTCTCAGATAATGGTGCCAACTGCACCACTTGTCATCAGCTAAAAAAATCTGATGACGCCAAAGGCGAAGCATTCAGTAATTATGAATATTACAATATCGGCGTGCCAGTTAACACCGCATTACGCGCTAAAAATGGTGTAAAGACGATAGATAAAGGCTTGCTTAACAACCCCAAGGTAAATGATGTAAAACAAGCAGGAAAATTCAAAACCCCAAGCCTTAGAAATATCGCCATCACTACCCCTTATATGCATAACGGTGTATTTAAAGAGCTGGCAACTGTGATTGTATTTCATAACAAATACATTGACAAAAGTCGCACTACCAACCCCGAAACCAATCAACCTTGGGCAGCAGCAGAAGTGCCAGAAACGATAGATTTTAACGACCTTAAAAAAGGTAAAAAACTCTCAGATAAAAAAGTAAATGCCTTAGTAGCTTTCCTAAAAACTCTAACAGACAAGCGTTATGAGCATCTGCTAAAACGCAATTAATACTTAATTATAACACCCCAATTGTCCGCAATAACGCCTTGTTGGTTGCGAATACTTGAGCCACGATCAAGCTTCAACGGTGTGGATTATTAGTAAAATTGATCTTGAATAAGATGCTGTCTTAAAAGTCAACCTTTTTTTAATTTTTATTTGTCATTGACTTTTAGGCAGCAGAGTTGCCCTTGGGGTTTCACCCCAAACCCCGTCATCAATGCAAAAGCAAGCCAATTTAATCACTATTTTGCATAATTCACATCAAACGGCTGTCCAGATTTTAATACCCCATAAGAAATGACCAATAACTTTCTCATGACCGCACACAGCGCCACTTTCTTAGGTTTGCCTTTCTGCTGTAATCGTTCATATAAATCCAACATCAATGGATTGTATCGTATTGCTACCAATGCTGGCATATAAAGCGGCTTCCTGAGTTTTTTATACCCCATTTTAGACAGGCTACTTTTATTAATGCCAGTTCCCGATTGTATTATTTTTGGATTTAAGCCCGCAAAAGAAGCTACTTGTTTTGCGTTATCAAACAGCGATATATCGCCCATATAAGCAATAATTGCCCAAGCAGTTTTGTTGCCAATACCATCTATACCGAGTCATAGTTTAACTTGATGTTTTAGTTGTTTATCGTTATCAACCAATGTTTTAATCTCATCTTCAACAAGCTGTGCTTGTTTGTCAATTACCCTTAACATTGTTTTGATTGATTTGCTTGTCGCTTTGTTAAGACTGGCTTGTAGGCGGTTATTTTCACCCGATCGCATTTTCCCTAGTTGCTCTAGGCGTGTAACCAAATATTGTAAAGCCTCAAAGGCTTCACTTTTGGGACTAAACAGAGTTTTGTTTAAATCACCTTTTTCAAGAGGCCTTTACATAAATAGGAATGATTGGCAAAATCCAATTTTTGCCCAATTGGTGATTTCTTTAAACCTTGCCCTAGCAGGACTAAGGCTGGGTTTAAAAAATCACCAAGTGGGTGAAAAGTGGGTTTATGATGATTATTCCTATTTATGCAAAGGTCTCTTCAATAATGTGCATACAATATCGAGCAATACTTTGAGCATCAGCTTTATCGGTTTTGTTGCGAACCATTTCCATTTTGGCAAAGGCGTTAGTTTTGATAGGATTGGCAACAATAACCCTTTGGTCTAATTGATGCAAATACTTTGCTAACATAACACCATAAATACCCGTTGCCTCCATGCAAAACACTTTATCCTCTTTGATGGGTTTGAGCCATTTAGTTAAGTTTTTAAAGCCTTTTAAGTCATTTTTGAACTTCTTATTTTGATATTTATCATCATCTAAAAACGCAACATCAAAACTTGCCTTTGATATATCTATTCCAATTGGTAGTATAACAACCTCTGTTTAAATTAAAATCAACAAAGTGATTAAATAAAGATAACTTCAATACATCCTCGTTCTATTCGTGCTAAATGATTTTAAGCCAATTATTTGCACCAGATACTGTTCGTATTTATTGAAGTTAAAGTAGGAGATAGGCACAAAACCTTATTCACAAGTTTAAAAACTTATTGGGATGCGCTGTGTCACTATCTCCTTATCCAATCGCCATTGGATAGTGCAATCAAAAACGGTTTTTGGTGTTGATGATTGACACGATTGTTATGATACGAGGGGACGCCTTAGATTCAACTTGCAAGTACAACACATTCATGGAGAATGCACTTATGAACAACGACGACCATCTAAGCCCAAAAGAGCGTGTATTAATTATGATTGAGCGTGATCATGAGGCGAACAATAACCAATGGTTGAATGAGTTCTAATCTTATTAAAATACCTTAATTACATGGGGCAAGATGCCTATGATTTGGTGATTTGGTGATTTGGTGATTTGGTGATTTGGTCATGCAGTTTGCGTGTTATAATTTTATCGTTGGAGTTTTAGATATTTGTAAAAGTATCTGAGGCTTTAGTTTATCATAATCAACAGGAGAATAAAATGAATCATAACAATGTTAAAAATTTTTGGACAGATGATGTGTTGGGATTTTTTGGAAATATATATGGTGTAGGATCAGGTATGATAGCACGACCATGCAATAAAGTAGAGCCGAACTTAAGTGCTGCAGAAGTTCATGATAGGATTTACAAAACAATGAAAGACGAAGGCAAGCCTGAGGCCTACGCTAAAGCTTTTTCTGAGCTTGCTGCTAAGATTTATATTGAAAATTTTCATGAGAATATCTCAGCAGGGCAATCAGAAAGATCTGCCGAAGACCAAGCTGAGTCTTATTCTAGGTTTTATGCCAATGTATATACAAAGACTCTCTTTGACATGAAGGGAAGTGGGGAGACTGACGCCTATTCAAAAAGTTACGCTTTTTTCCTTGCTGAGAAGATGGCAGGGGGTGAAAAATTTGCAGAGGCTAAGCCTTATGCTGATATTTTTGCTAAGGTTTATGTTGAGGAAATTGGAAACGGAGTGTCTGATAAAGATGCCAAGGAAACGGCAAAATACGCAGCAGAAATTGCACAAGCAGAGGTCGCTGCTAAACGAGATGCTAAAGCATCCGCAAGCGATGATCCTATCATATCTGCAAGTGATGAGGCTAAGGAAATGGCAGACGACAGTGCGAAGGTTATAGCAGACATTAAAGAAGATGCTAAAGATGGCTTTACGCTTAAAGAGATATCAGATCATGTTTTAGACGACCTGATTGATATGGATATGGATATTGTTCTTGCGATTGATAATACGATTGATAAAACGCATTCTGGTGCCAGATATGTTGACAATAACGATGTAGATGAAGCTATCCATAATGCAGCGAAGAGCGGGCGTATTGACGACCTTGTGATTCATATTGTTGGTGCTAATAACCTATTTATAGGTATTGATGAAGATTCCTCTAATAAACCTATATTAAGTACCAACGATGCAACAATAGGGACGAATGCTTCTATAGATTTATTAGGAATACAGCAAGATTTTAGTGTTATGTAAAAAAATTTAAAATTTTTTTTTGTGGCGTAAATCGTTATAACAAAGATTAAATTCCCTAAATTTTAACCCGAATGTTTCTTTTTTCATTCGGGTTTTTTAGTGTCCAATTATAAGAGATCTTTGCATAAATATGAATAATCATCAAAATGACAAGTTTCACCAACTTGACAATTTTATGAAACACAGCCATAGCTTTGCTATGACTATATTTCATAAAATCACCAAGTCGGCAAAACTTGTCATTTTGCTAATCATCCCTATTTATGCAAAGGTCTCTATAAGGCT
>NZ_FQTR01000022.1 GCF_900128535.1 bacterium endosymbiont of Bathymodiolus sp. 5 South
GGTAATGGTAATAATGTAACATTGCTAAAACAACGAATTGCTTTCGTCATATGCCATCCCGCCCTATCTACAATCACTAAAGCCTGTCTATCTTTTGCTGTAGCTTGAGATATTAATCTTAAGCGTTGTACAATTTAGTGAAGAATGCTTACCTTGATTATTCTATGTATGTCATTCTTGAGCGTGCATTGCCGTTTGTGGGTGATAGGATAATGTTTCATAATAATAGTAATTTGTTTTTGACATAAAAAAGCCCACAATTAAGTGGGCTTTTTTTATTGCTTTGTCAATCGTTGTTTACATGACTACGAAGTCAGAACTGTCTAGAACTTCACAAAAAGGTTGAGGAATGTCCTCAAAGATCGGTCGCTCAGGGGTGTAATCGTAGATCACCTTAGAGGCGACATCTGATTCAGGAGTAACCCCAGTAATGCCCTTCTCACTAGGGGCGATATCTAACATTGGAATATCACTCTTAGGGTTATAAAGATACTGAGATAAATTATTGTTAGCACCTAGTTTCAAGGTAATATCAATATCCTGCTCGCTGGAATACTGAGTTAGTGTATTGTTAGACTGTCCAGTATGACTACCGTAAACAATATAGTCGCCCTTGCCTTCGGAAAAATTACTACCTATGTCTATCAAATTACTACCCGTATCTATCTTTACTTCTATTTCAGGGATTATGCGAACGCAAGAACCACTCATCTCTATTTTTGCTTCTATTTCAGGGAACTCGTGAACTTTGGCAATAGCATCTTTAGGAATTTGTGCGTCTTCCTCAGCAGTTGTAGTAATTTCTTTATCCGAGTCTTTCGTTTTCTCGTGAACTTTGGCAGCAGCGTCTTTGGCAAGTTGAGCGTAGTACGCAGCTTTATCAATATCGTATTTACTACCTGTTTGTTCTGCGACTTGTGCGGTTTCAGCAGCGTTTTTAAGAATTTGTGCGTATTCCTCAGCAGTTATAGTAGTTTCTTTATCCGAGTCTTTCGTTTTTCTGTGTTTCATAAAATTATTCCTTTTTATTAGATAATGATTAGCATGCAAATGAACACTTGTCACTTGCTTTCAATCAAAATTATACCATTATTAAACTACCCGTTAAAAAATTAATTTCAAAAAAAATTTAACCTGTTTTTTCAACATTTTTTAGGTCTTTATCTAAAATTTTCAACGAGGTTAAAAGACATAAAAGTTCAAGTTATTCTAACTTAAATCCTCAAAGGCTTCAATGGCAATACATGAACAAAATAAATTGCGATCGCCATACACATTGTCAATACGCTTGACCGGTGGAAAGTATTTACTTTGTTTTAAAGACTCAACAGGATACAGCGCTGTGGTGCGTGAATAAGGATAATCCCAATCTCCCGCCATTTCAAGTGCGGTGTGTGGTGCATTTTTCAGTGGGTTGTTGTCCTTATCCCACTCACCAGAAATCACTTTTTGAATTTCAGAATGAATACCCACCATCGCAGTAATAAATCTATCAATTTCTCGTTTTGATTCACTCTCAGTCGGCTCAATCATGAGTGTACCTGCCACTGGGAACGACATCGTTGGCGAATGAAACCCATAATCCATTAAACGCTTGGCAATGTCTTCTTCGGTGATACCGCTTTCCTCTTTCAAAGGGCGGATATCAATAATGCATTCATGTGCCACCATATCTTGGTCGCCACGATAAAGAATTGGAAAACAGTCTTTTAATTCGTTGGCAATATAATTAGCGCTAACAATAGCAACTTCGGTTGAGCGTTGCATACCGTATTTGCCTAATAATTTAATATACGACCATGAAATCGGCAAAATTGAAGCAGAACCATACATTGCTGCTGAAACAGCATTTGAATCTTTAACCAAAGGGTTGCCCGGTAAAAATTGTGCCAAATGCGCCTTAACACCAATAGGACCCATACCCGGACCACCGCCGCCATGCGGAATGGCAAAAGTTTTATGCAGGTTAATGTGTGATACATCTGCACCAAACTCACCCATACGGGTAATACCCACCATCGCATTTAAATTCGCACCATCTAAATAAACTTGTCCGCCCTTGGTGTGAATAATTTCACAGATTTTTTGGATTTGAACTTCAAACACACCATGTGTTGATGGATAGGTCACCATAATTGCGGAAAGATTATCGGTGTGCTTTTGTGCTTTTTCTTGCAAATCATCCACATCAATATTACCCGAGGCATCACATTTTACAATCACCACTTTCATCCCCGCCATCACTGCACTAGCGGGGTTTGTACCGTGTGCAGAAGATGGGATTAGGCAGATGTTACGATGTGTATCACCACGAGACTGGTGATATGCATGAATCGCAAGTAGTCCTGCAAACTCACCTTGAGAACCTGCATTGGGTTGTAATGACACCGCATCATAGCCTGTTACTTCACAAAGAACATGCTCTAAATCTTTAAATAATTGCTGATAGCCTTGCGTTTGCTCTGTTGGTGCATAAGGATGCAGTTGTGAAAAACCCGGCAACGAAATTGAATACATTTGCGTAGCAGCATTGAGTTTCATGGTACAAGAACCTAATGCAATCATTGAATGATTAAGCGCAATGTCTTTATTCTCTAAACGCTTTAGATAACGCATCATTTCAGTCTCGCTATGATACAAACTAAATACGGGATGAGTGAGATACTCAGAATCTCTAGTCACATCAAAGGCAAGATTAGCCGTGCCATCGCTGGGTACACAAGCAATTGATAATGCGTCCAATAATGCAGATAGCTCTTGTTCACTGGTGCTTTCATCAACGGCAATGGTGAGTTGATTGTCACTCAATAAACGACAATTCATACCTTTGTCTTGTGCTTGATTAAACAAAATTTTTGCCTTATCAGTATTGACAGTAATGGTGTCAAAAAATTGCTCACTAACCAATGTAAATCCTGCCTCAGTAAAACTCTTGGCAAGTGTTAGCGCCTTTAAATGCACTTCAGTAGCAATCTTTTTTAAACCTTTAGCGCCATGATAAATACCATAAGCAGCTGCCAATACTGCTAACAAAACTTGTGCGGTGCAGATATTACTGTTTGCCTTGTCACGGCGAATATGTTGCTCACGCGTTTGCAAAGACATACGCATTGCTGGGTTACCGAGTGTGTCTTGTGATACGCCAATAATGCGCCCCGGTACCATGCGTTTAAATTCATCACGGGTGGCTAAAAATGCAGCATGAGGACCACCAAAACCCATTGGTACGCCAAAACGCTGAGAATTGCCAATCGCAATGTCTGCACCCATCTCGCCTGGCGTTTTAACTAAGGTTAGTGCCAAAAGATCACAAGCAACAATGGTTAATACATTTTGCATTTTGGCTTTTTCAATATCAGCGCTCAAATCACGCACTTCGCCGTTCGTACCTGGTGATTGCAACAAAGCAGCAAAACAATCCGAGAAATCATTATCTTGGACATCTGCCACCACTAACTCAATATCAAGTGGCTTAGCACGCGTTTGTAAAATCGTAATAGTTTGTGGATGGGTATTGCTGTCACACAAAAATTTATTAGACTTGTTTTTACGATTGGCACGATGTGCCATCATCATCGCTTCAGCAGCAGCAGTTGGTTCGTCTAATAATGAAGCATTGGAAATATCCATGCCTGTTAAATCAATAATCATTTGTTGGAAATTAAGCAACATTTCCAAACGCCCTTGAGAAATCTCCGCCTGATACGGGGTATAAGCCGTGTACCAACCTGGGTTTTCTAAAATATTACGAGCAATAACACTCGGCATCAATGTGGCATAATAACCCTGTCCGATAAAATTCGTAGCAACGATGTTTTCAGCGGCTAATTTGGTTGCTAATGCCAGTGTATCACGCTCACTCATGCCTTGCTCGACATTCATTCGATTGCCAAATAAAATATCACTGGGCACAGTTTTAGATACCACATCGTCCACTGATTTTTGACCAATAGTGCTTAACATTGAAGCAATATCTGCTTCATTAGGTCCAATGTGTCGGTCTAAAAATTCGTTGCTCATAGTAAATGATAATGATAAAAATAAAGCGTGAATTTTAACCTCTATTGAAGTAGAAATAACCTATAAAAAAGATGGAATTCTACTCCCCTCAAAAGACTACTGTGTACGGCTAACCTGGCGGCCAACTTAAGTTTCTACCACCCAAACAATGTAGATGAATATGATAAACCGTTTGCCCGCCTTGTTCGTTACAGTTCATTACGACGCGGTAGCCCTGTTCTGCAAAGCCCATGTCTTTGGCAATTTTGCTAGCAGTCAAAGTCAATTTACCCAATAAAGCTGCGTCATTTTTTTCATTGAGGTCATTCAAAGTGGCAATGTGTGTTTTTGGAATGACTAAAAAATGATGGGGTGCTTGTTTGCCAATGTCATAAAAGGCATACACATCTTCATCTTCATAAATCTTTTCAGATGGGATTTCACCCACAATAATCTTACAAAATAAACAATCTGACATATTCTATCCTCCTACCTATATTGACGCAAATACCACCAGCCAAATAAACGCTTTACAATGTGCATTAAACGACAATTTGGTAACATAAAACTCCCTTTCATCGTACGAGAGATATAGATGCCCTTGTTATTTGAATCAACAATGCACATTAACTCAATTTTAAAAGTATGGCTTGCAGGTTTGTCATCCAAAATATCCAGTGCATTTTTAGCAGCCGCTTCGGCCTGAAGATCTGCCATGTGTGCTTGTTTTGGCATCCACTGTGGTCCTGGGAATGAACCAGAATCACCTGCAACAAACACCTTATCAGCACCCTCAATCTGGCAAAATTTATCCGCCTTTAACAAACCACCTTCGCTACGAGCAAGCTCGGTATTATCAAACCATTGATTGCCTGTCATTCCCGGCATAAATAAGATCAAATCAGCAGGAAATTCACCGCTTTCGGTTACCACTTTGTTGGTTTCAAATTTTTTAATTTTATGACCAAGATGCGTTGTTATGTTGCGTTTTTTCATCTCTGATAACAAACTTTCAACGGCTTTTTCACCCAATCGTGCACCAGGTTTTTCCGCAGGGGTAAAAAATGTCAGATTAAATTTATCGCGTCGTTTTTCTTGTCGTAGTTGTGTGTCTAGACCAAACAAAAACTCAAACATTGGTCCACCACGCATCGCACTTGGCTCTTTTGGATTACCCGAAAAACCAATGGCAATATTACCGGCGTCCATCTCCTTAAGTTTATCCCGTATTTTTTCTACACTGCTTAACCCTTCGCAAGGGGTAATGGCATTTTCAATACCGGGTAATTTTTTGATAAAATGCCCGCCTGAAGCAATAATTAACGCATCATTATCAACTTGAGCACCGTTTTTTAAAAGCACAACTCTGTTGTTATCTTTCAAGCCAACAACTTCATTTTTAACATGACGAACATTCATGCGTTTAAAGAAATTATCCAATGGAATAATAATGTCTTTTTTGTCTGCTGCACCTGAAGACACCCAAATCAAACTCGGCATATACACCAACTCTGCCTTTGGGGAGATTAGTGTAATTTCTAGGGTTTTGTCTTGTTTGCGTAGGGTTCTCACCGCAGTTAAACCTGCAAAGCCCGAACCAATAATAGTTATCTTTTTCATTTTTTAAAAACCTCTAAGTTGTTGGGTGTCATGGTATCCATATTAACAATACTGCCAAAATCCTCCATTAACTCAAATGACACCATCGCAAGATATTCACTCATTATTTTCCCCTGTATTTTTACAAAAATGCCCAGAATCGGGCTCCTCTACACTGCGTGCGATATTATCAATAAAGGCTTGTAACTCATCAAACTCTAACACGGTAAGGATACGCGTTACAATCGTTGGCTCTACTCTTAGAGTGCACATTGTGCCATCTTTGAGTTGGGTCTGCATACCTGCGGCATTCATCATTAAGCCATCGCCATTTTGTTCTAATATTTGCTCTAATTCTTCTTGTAATTCATCATACAATACTTGCAACTCATCTAAAACATCGTCTTTGGTCTCATCGGCAATGGAAACAATCTCACCTTGCACTGAGCCAAAGTTCTCGTCATCTTCAACTTCAAATTCTATTCCCACTTTTGTTAAATGGTCTTTGAATTTGTTTGATAGTCTAGCATCAAAAAATATATAATCTAACATACACAATCAATAATTTATATTAAAAGGATATTTTAATGCTGAACAAAGACACACTTAACACTTTATTTACAAAAGCAAGAAGTCACAATGGCTGGTTAGACAAGTCTATCTCTGAGACGCAAATCAAGGAAATTTACGCACTGATGAAGTTTGGACCAACTGCGGCTAATACTTGCCCTGTACGCATTACCTTTGTGCAATCCAGTCAAGCCAAAGCAAGACTCAAACCTCATCTCGATGAAGGTAATGTTGCCAAAGCAATGGCTGCACCTGCGGTGGCAATCATTGCTTATGACACAGAATTTTATAACAAGTTAGACAAACTCTTTCCCCACACTGATGCAAGAAGTTGGTACGAAGGCAAACCTGAAAAGATTAAATCAGTAGGCGAAATGAACGCCACCTTGCAAGGCGCTTACTTTATGCTAGCAGCACGCTCAGTTGGCTTAGATTGTGGCCCAATGGGTGGTTTTAATGCACAGACACTGGAACAAGAATTTTTCCCAGATGGTAAAACCAAGTCAATTTTTATCTGTGCGATAGGGTCTGGCGACCAGAGTAAGTTGTTCCCAAGATCTCCACGCCTAAGCTTTGATGAGGCTTGCAGAATTATTTAGCTTGGTTTTTCTTAGCGTCTTTTCTTGACGGACAACCGTTATGTAATAGCCACTTGTCTTCATGTCCAATCGCTTTTGCAAAAGCTGGAATCTCACAATCCTTGGGTGTTTTTGTTTCAAGTGCCTCCACTTCTTTGCTGGCGTCTTTCTTGTCGTTACTAGAATTAAGCCATAATATTGCTGCCACTGTAAAAACAATCAATACAAACAAAACAATGAGTCTCTTTATATTTTTCATACTCTTTTCTCCTTTTTATTGAGACCTTTGCATAAATAGGAACAATCATCATAAACCCACTTTTCACCCACTTGGCGATTTTTTAAACCCAGCCTTAACCTCGCTAGGATAAGGTTTAAAGAAATTACCAATTGGGAAAAAATTGGATTTTGCCAATCATTCCTATTTATGCAAAGACCTCTTATTAATAATCAAATTCCATTTGCTCAAATACCCATTGCGCATTTTTCCCAGCAATACTTTCGTAATTTTTTAAATAATGAAATTTTGATTGGTCAATCTTACTGGCATCCAACATATTGCCATCATTTTCTAAAATCTTACTAATTTTTGTTTTTAGAAACACCAAATAATGATAAGTATTATTTGTTGCAAGCGACAAACCAGATGCACTACCATGACCTGGAATGATATATTTTGGCTTAAAACTTGCCATTTTTTCAAATACATTCATCCAACTTTGAAAATCTTTAGCAGGTCCAATCCCTAGCATTCTGTCGTTAAACACGATATCCCCAGTAAACATTACTCTTATACTGGGCATCCAAATAACAATATCACCTGCGGTATGCGCTGCCCCAAAATGATACAACTCTAAATGTACGCCACCTAGATCAAGATTCATTTTTTTATCAAAAGTTTCTGACGCAAATACAGGTTCTGTACCTTTTAGGCTGTCTCCAATTAATATCTTTAGTCTTGTTGTTTGTTCATCTGCTCTTATTTGTTGGTCAATTTTAGCCTTACTTGAGCTTATAATTCTAGCACCTAACTTTTTAAAATAATCATTACCTAGCCAGCGATGATCTTGTCCGCCAGTGTTGATGACGATTTTTATGGGTTTATTGGTAAGCTTTCGGATGGTTTTGTGAATTTCTTTGGCGCCAAGATAACTGGCACCTGAATCTATAAGCACCACGCCTTTACTAGTAATAATAACCCCATGAGTTGAATTATTGCCCAAATTGGTTTTAGACCTTTGAGACAATTCGCCCACTAGAGCATAAACATTATCAGTCACTTTTTGTACTTCAAATGAAGCGTAAGTTAGACTTGAAAACAAGTAAAGTGATGCCATTATTATTATTTTCATTTTTTATCCTGTTATTAAAAGATAGACAATATCACCCAATACTAAATAAAATAACGCCAATATTGATAAGGTGAAAATTGTCTTTTGTGCAAAATTTAGACTTTGAATTGATGCCTTTTTTTTCGTTAAATCACATGAGTGTCCCGGACAATGTTTTGCACCACCTTGATGAAACGCATGATACACTTTACATCCAGCACAAATGCCAAATACCGCTTCAAAAAACAACAAACCTAAGCATAAGGCACAAGTCAAAATATTAACAGGGCCACGAATATCGTTTAGCACCACTAAATAAAACATGAGTGCCGCTAAAAAAAACCCAAAACCCCACGCCCACATTTTTTGTGGTGCACCAACATACTCAGGCGTTTGATTGTTAACAATCCAACGACCCACAACCATTGAGGGCGCATATTTAGGATTGATGAAAAGTCGGATAAAAAAATCCAGCAAAAAGACCGACACCATGAGTTTGGTTGGTGCATTATTGCCTGTTAAAAAACCATTCATAAAGGCGATAAACGCAAATAAAAAAACGATACCCGCCGCCGCTCTTACTTCTCGCTCGTTAAAAACACGAATTTCATAACCGGCTACTTTTTCCCCAAATCCAAACATAATTTATACGCCTTAATTCACCGTAAACGCTTCGTGGCAAGCCAAACAATGACGCATTAACTTGCCTGTTAATTCTGCCAAATCCTTCATATCATCTGCATCATCTGCATCAACCTCTGCTGCATTAATCGCTAATGTCTCAAACATCATATGCGTTGGTCCACCAATTTTCTCAAACGAGATAGGGGTCTTGTCTTTGATAGACTGAGATGTTGCTCTTGCCATACGATTACCAGAATAGCGTGCCGCTTTGATAATCATGGCTTTATTTCCAGTGCCAATGCCGAGTGTAATTTGCTGAATACTGCTTAGCATTTGTCTCATCTCACTTAAAAATTCTACTTTTTCTTCATCGTTAAAGCCTAGGTGATAACGATTATCCGTTAAAGCTTGTGTTATTCCCAACACGCTCATTAATACCAAAAATAAAACTGTTCTTTTCACTTTGACTTCCCTATAAAAATATTGCCAAACTTAATTAATAAAACGCATTGTACGACAATTTTAATGATTAGACTATGATTTAGATCATACCAATTTAATCATCTGCTCTTGTCGAATAATCCTACCTTCTTGTTCTAATATTTTTAAGGTACGGTAGAAAGTTTCGTGTGCTAAGCCGAGTTTCTGTGCCATATCTTTGAGAGAATACGAGAAATGGAGTTTAGACTCTTGGTTTACCTCAGAAAGTAAGAATGCCCACACTCTGTCATAAGCACTATTAATGCTTTTAATCTCATTTAACAGCCTTAAATCTCGTACTTGCGCAGTGTTAATTTTTAACAACTCTATGGTGTATTTTGGATGAGATTTCAAATACACTAAAACTTCATCTTTAGAAAAAGATAATACTGTGGATAAACTATCACAGATTGCATTGCAATGGTACTCATCAGAAAATAACGATGCTTCAGCAAAGGTTTCTTGTGAGTAAGCAATATGAATGACCAAAGGTTGTCCTTCTATCGTATTTCGTACTAATTTAACCCTGCCCTTTTCAAGAAAAAACAACCGATCAACACTTGCCCCTTGACGAAATAAAAATTCACCTTTTTTTAAATTGAGTGTTTGATATGCAATATTATCTTTAAACATATTGCCCTGCCGCCCAGCCAGATGACCACGCCCATTGAAAATTATAACCACCCAGCCAACCAGTTACATCCACTGTTTCACCGATAAAATATAACCCCTTTTGACCGATAGACTCCATTGTCTTGGAGGACAACTCATCGGTGCTAACGCCACCCACACAGACCTCAGCGGTACGCATCCCTTCGGTGCCACTAGGTGTTAACACCCAGTCATTGAGTTTTTCGCCCAGCATGGTTAAATCTATCTCTTTAATCTGATTCAATGCACTGTTTGATAAAGGTTTGCTTAATAATGTATCCGCTAGACGAATTGCCAAACGCTTTGGAAAATAGGTACTTAAAATGGTTTTTAATTCAGATTTAGGCTTACTATCACGCATCTTTAACAGCCAATCACTGGCTTTTAAATCAGGCAACAAATTAAATACCACCCTATCGCCTTTTCGCCAATAAGAAGAAATCTGTAGCACTGCTGGACCACTAACACCTTTATGGGTAATTAAAATATTTTCTCTAAAACTTTGATTATGACACTTAACAATTGCCTCAATACTTAAACCCGATAAATCTTTAAAATAATGCTCAATATCGTCTTGGTGAAAGGTAAATGGCACCAAAGCAGGCTTAAAAGCAATGGATTTAAGTCCAAATTGCTTGGCAACTTGCAAGCCAAAATCAGTGGCACCCATTTTAGGGATAGATGCACCGCCTGTGGCAATAACCAACGAAGACGTCTGAAAAGTGCCTTGATCGGTGCTCAGCGTATAATGCTTTTGATAGGCTATGTGCTTAACCTTGGTATTTAGTTGCAGGGTAACCGACTGACACGCCTCTAATAATAATTTGAGCACCGCCGCTGATTTTTCATCACAAAACAATTGCCCCAATGTTTTTTCCTGCCAATGTAGTCCTGATTTTTCCAACAAAGCAATAAAATCCCATTGGCTATAACGAGACAGTGCAGATTTGCAAAAATGCGGATTGTTGGAAATATAAGCAGCGGGATTAATGTACAAATTGGTGAAATTACAACGCCCACCGCCTGAAATTAAGATTTTCTTGCCCGCTTTATGTGCTTTATCTAGCAGTAAAACCTTACGCCCACGATAATTGGCTTGTGCCGCACACATCAGCCCTGCCGCACCTGCACCGATAATAATAACATCGTATTTCATAACAGTGAATAACGACAACTGCAATCAGCCACGAGGAAAAATCAACGCAACCACCGCATTATGCGTTATACATTTCAATAATATAATAGAGCATTGTGCCTTCAGATGAGCGAGCTGGACCCGCTACTTTGACGGCATAATGTTGATTATCGGGGTTGGATTGTGCCATGGCAGCTTCTAAATCTTCAACGATTTCAACACTAGTCGCTGGCACTCGGTCGCGTTTAATACGGGGAATGCGTGCCACAGCAAATTGTTCTTTGGCAAAATTTGCTCTGGGATGTGGGTCTAATGAATAGCCATTAACCATCAATCTGATACAATTTTAGCACCACATACTTGATTGGCAGGCACCGCAACATGAATTTTAGCAGGCAAAGATAAATCCATTGCATTGACCCTACGCACAAATTCCTCTTTATCAACACCCTTGCCAATCATTGCATTAAATTGTTTTTCTTCCTCAATGGAGCTAACCGTTCTACCACCATAATCATGGGCAGGATATACATAAGTCTCATCAGGCAAGGTGAATATTTTTTGAATGGAATCAAACAATTTTTCCGCCGACCCGCCTTGAAAATCGCACCGACCACAACTCCGAATCAATAATGCATCGCCGGTAAAAACTTTGTCATCAACAACATAAGACATACAACCATCCGTATGCCCTGGCGTTGTCATTGCAAGCATTTGATATGAACCAAAATTTAGGCTTTCGCCCTCTTTGATTAAAATATCCGCACAAGCCACTGGATTAGGCGCACCCAGCACAATTTTGGCATTTGTAAATTTCTGCTTCAAAGGACATGAACTGGTGATATGATCCGCATGTACATGAGTTTCAACAATGTATTTTAAATCCAAGCCTAATTCCTCAATCAAACCAATATCGCGTTGCTGAGTCTCATCCACTGCATCAATAATAATCGCCTCTTTGGTGTTTGAGTCTGCTAATAAATAAGTATAAGTTGAGCTTTTCTTCTCAAATAAAGGTCTGAATATTAGACTCATGGCAATACCCTTTTAAACGGCTTAACCACAACATTAGCATAAGCACCCGAAATCAAATAAGGATCGGCATCTGCCCAAGTTTGTGCCTCTTCAAGACAGTCAAACTCTGCCACCACCAATGAACCGGTAAACCCCGCTTCACCTGGTTCATTATTATCAATGGCAGGATGGGGACCTGCTAAGATTAAGCGACCTTCATCTTTAAGCATATTTAAACGCTCAATATGTGCTGGGCGTACTGACTTTCTTTTTTCTAACGAGTGCTCAACATCCTGTGAAATAATGGCGTATAACATGGCTAACCCCTCCAATGGCGTTGATTAAGCAACGCCAACAATCCAAATACACAGCCGCCCAGTATATCCATCAACATATCTTTTTGTGCATCCCAAATATCACCTTGTGAACCCAAAAATGCGGCGCCCGATTCTCCGCCCGCAACAACGGCATAAGTCATTTCAATAATTTCATAACTTGCCGCCCAAAATCCTAAGGCAAATACACCAAATAGCCATGCCATTAAACGATTGTTTACCCATTGTTTGCGCAAACTTATTTCCACTGCGGGATAGGCAAAAACACCGACTAAAAAATGTCCCAAGCGGTCAAAATTATTACGCCCCTCAGGGAGAATAAAGTCAAAATCTAATTTGGATAATAACTGATTACCCCAATCAAAAGGCACCAATTCAAAAGTAAAATACCCGCCAACAGTATGATAACACAAGAATAAAGTCATTAAAAAATAAGAAAAATTTGAAAATTTGAAGCGAGAATAAGTCAGTAGCAAAAGACCAACAACGATTAAAACTGGGATATTTTCCGCCCACCAAGTTGTTCGATCATAAGGACTGATTGCCAATACAATAAATAAAATCATGTAAATTACCAAGCAGACAACGGGGAATTTGTGACTGATCCTCAACATGCTAATTTAACCCTAAAACATTTTGCATTGAATACAACCCAGCAGACTTGCCTTGCAACCAGTTCGCAGCACGCACCGCGCCCTTAGCAAAGGTCATTCTTGATGAGGCCTTGTGAGTGATCTCTATGCGCTCACCGTCCATAAAAAAATTCACCGTATGTTCACCAACCACATCGCCACCACGAATAGTAGAAAAACCAATGGTTTGTCTGTCTCGTGGCTTCTCAATGCCTTCGCGCCCATAAACGCCACATTTGGACAAATCTCTACCCAAAGCATTTGCCACCACTTCGCCCATCTTCAGCGCAGTGCCTGATGGCGCATCCACTTTATGACGATGATGCGCTTCCACGATTTCAATATCAGAATCTTCACCAATCACCTTAGCCGCCATCTCTAATAATTTAAACGACAAATTCACGCCAACACTCATATTAGGTGCAAACACCACTGGCATTTTTTGAGCAGTATTGTTAATGATAGCCAAACCCGCATCATCAAAACCTGTGGTACCAATAACCATGGCTTTATTTGCAGACAAACAAATGGCAAGATAATCAAGTGTGGCTTCTGGACGGGTAAAATCAATCAGCACCTCAAATTGATCTAACACCGCACTCAAATCATCGCCCTTGTCCAATTTAACACCCAATACCACACCATCGGTTTGCTCAATTGCCTCAATAAGGGTTTGCCCCATACGCCCTGATGCACCAGTAACTGCTATTTTTATCATAGGATTTTTATTTTAATGAAACTTTTGCATAAGTAGGAATGATTAGCAAAATGACAAGTTTTGCCAACTTGGTGATTTTATGAAATATAGTCATAGCAAAGCTATGGCTGTGTTTCATAAAATTGTCAAGTTGGTGAAAAATGGCGTTTTGATGATTATTCATATTTATGCAAAGGTCTCTAATAACGAATTTTTATTATACCTAGGACAATTGAAAAAACCACAGAGTTAATTTAATTGCAACCCTTGACTTCCAAAAAAAAGAGGGCATTGCCTTTTTTAGGCCTGCCCTCTTTTTTAAAACTTAAATCTCTACCCACTTAATAAAAGGATAATACCCCCTTATTAAAACTCTCAATCAATGAGGAGGCACTTTCCAGTTAACTTCAAAATTATGCATTTCAATATTAGTTGTATTCATATCTGGCCATTGAAGGCGCTTTAATGAAAAATGACCACCTAATGTAATGTTATTAGGGAGGTTTTTATTTAATGCCTTGTCAAAACTAATATTTAGTTTATCGTCTGGCTCATAACGACAAGTTGCTGCGCTGTTAATTGTCATATAACGGCATCCCAATTTCGACCCCGTATCGGCTACTAGGTGGACTGTATACTCTACGCCGTTATACTCATCGTGTAATACAACGGAAAAATTTGTAGCGGATGCTGTTGATGCCCACACCATCTTTGTGGGGACATTAATTGTATTGAATCCTCCAACAAAAGCTGCCGATTTATGACCAGTAGTACGCTTAATTGGTTTAATATCAATAGAAATGTCTCCATTTATGGTGTGATTAACAACTTTAGCAGGAACTATCCAGTCAACTGCAAATTCATGCATTTCAGAACTAAGCGCATGTCCTGCATTCTTCCATTGAGAGCGCTTTAATGAAAAGTTACCCATTAATCTAGTACCAGCAAAGTTTTTAACAAGATCTTTATTCAATGTACTATCAAAAGCAATATGTAATTTATTTGCTAATTTATTTTTTGGTTTATTAGCACAAGTTATTGCACTATTAATTGGAATCTTTAGACCCCAGCATCTCTTGCCATCAATCCTCAGGTTGGCTACTAGATGAACTTTATGCGGTTTTCCATCTTCATCCTTTAACTCAATAGAAAACCTTGTAAAGACGCCTACTCCCCATATCATTTTTGTAGGGGAACCAATTGTATTGGCTCCTCCAACAAAGGCTGACGATCTGTGACCAGTAGTGCGCTTAACTGGCTTAATGCTAATAGAAATTTCCTTATTCATGGTGTGCGAAATAACAAGGGGAATGTATACAAACACCCCTTCTAATTCATAAATGTGTTCTCTAAGAGCCAATTTACGATATATTTCTAAATCCTCTAAATTTAACTTATAGAAAACACTATTAAGAGAATGATCTTCAGGTTGTCCGTTGCCAAACCAATCATTTACAGTGTGAGCGGCAGACGAATAAAAATAATCTTGATCTGAATCAACAAATGTTGTCACTGATTGTAATATTTTATCCTCGTCTATACTGATTGTCCCAGAGGTAACATTAATATCTTTAATTTTTTTATGTGTTTTTGTATTAATAACAGTAACAAAGTTATCTTTAGTGTTAGTAACAATAGCCAAACCTCTCTTTGGAATAAAGGTGGTACGGGCACTCCCAAATCCAGTTTTTATTGTACTAACTATCTTCATACTGTCCCTATTAATGACATGCATATATCCCACATTAGCGCCCTTAGTAGGTTTTGTAGAAGAACCTATATAGATGTGTTTTCCATCGGGATGTACATCAGCATAATAGGATGATTCCATATTTTTGGGGTCTCCAGGTAAAGATCGAGTCCTCTTTATATGTATTTTATTGTCTCCATTAATTGTAATTTCTAGCAACATAGGAGGGATATTATTCTTAGGCGATCCTTCAGCAACAGCATAGTATGTTCCAGTCCCTTTTGAGTAATCCCGTATATTAACAAAACTATGCACTAAAGGTGGTGTTCTAACTTTGCTTAAGAACTCAACACTAGTCTTAACGCCACGCCCATTACTTTTCACTTTTTGCTTCATTCTGTATAAACTAATAAACCCACAGTTCCTGTTAATAACAGCAAAAGTGTCTTCTGTAAACCAAAAAGGAACGCCTGAATATGGAATTCTCATGTAGTAAGGCTCTTCTAACAAAGCATGGCGCACCACACGAACATGACACTTCATTGGTACAGGGGTGCTTGCAAGTACTTTATTGGTACTTGGATCGATAATAGAGGATATGGCTTTATTTTTGGCTGCTACTAGAACATATTTGTTATGAGTGTTATAAGCCATTGGAGAGATTGCTGGTGATTCAGGTAGCTCAATACTGCCCTCAAGTGACACACTTCTAGCATCCACAATCTGAATAGAGTTTTGCTTATGATCCGACGCAGGAAAATACCCTCCGCTTCTATTTGGATAATCCGACACATAAAGATTCTTTGTCTCTCCAGCTTTATTAATACCTGAAAGATTACGGTGCTCAGGATAGTCTATGGATTTATGGACTACCCTCATTCCAACTACATCAATAGCAATAATCTTACCAGCTTGATCTGTACTGCTTCCTGGATCGACATAATATGCACGCATCTCTCCGCTTGATGACGAAGCACTTGCTCCTCCCCATGACAAAGAACCCATTAATACAACCATGCTTAATAGAATGTTTTTTGTTTTCATCGTTATTTACTCCTTTAAGATTAGAATTAGAATGACTATACATGAAATATATTGACAAACAGGCAAAATTCAAATAATAAAAATAGCCTGTCCCTGTTACTAATACAGGCTTTACTTTCTCGTGCTTTATAACTGAATATTCTAGCAAAAAAAAGGGATCACCCCTTATTATTTAAATAACCAACAAATCAGTTTTGAAGAGTGCATCAGAACCTTTTTGTAATAGACGCTCTCTAGATTTGATGTGTCTTTAATTTTTGGCATTATTAAGATTTGTCAAGCCAGCATCATTAAAACCCATAGTGCCAATAACCATTGCTTTATTTGCAGACAAACAAGTGGCAAGATAATCAGGTGTAACTTCTGGACGAGTAAAATCAATCAACACCTCAAATTGATCTAACACCGCACTCAAATATCACCCTTGTCCAATTCAACACCCAACACCACGCCATCGGTACGCCCTGATGCACCGGCGTTTGATTACACCTAAGATAATTGAAAAAACCACAGATTTAATTTAATTGCAATCCTTAGCTTTCAAAAAAGGCACTATCCTTCTTTAGGTCTGTCCAGTTTTTTAGATACCCTTAAGCGCTTTAATCCGTTAATTTTAAAAAACTTTAAATTAACACTGTCCTATATTTAATCAGATGCAGGTGTTGTGCCTCCAGAATCTGAATTACCCCATGCCGTGATTGACCCATCGGCTTTAACGGCGGCAAAGGCATGCGCAGTTGAATAAATTTTGATATAGCCATTACCAGAGGGCGCACCTGAACCTCCATCACTCGAACTACCACACACCACGATTGATCCATCGGCTTTAAGGGCGGCAAAGGCGGCAGAAGTTGAATAAATATTGGTATAGCCACTACCAGAGGGTGCACTTGTGCCTCCATGACTTGAACGACCCCACGCTATGATTGAGCCATCGGCTTTAAGGGCAGGATGATTCGATGTATTATAAAACCCACCAAAATTATTATAGTGCTCAGAGTGACCCACCTCAGTAAAGCGCCACTTTTCTACTGTTTTTTGCCAGTAATCTGCCAATAAAGCTGCTTGAGCAGGTAAAAATTGCTCGGTTAATGCTGGAGATAGATTGCCCTGCTCATCAACATGAACAAAAGATTGACTCTTTGGCCAGTTAACATTCGGGGCAATTTTTGTATCGTTGCTGTTTTGATGGCAACCGCCACCTGCTATTATTAATGAATTCGTCTTTAGGGCGCCAAAAAAAACTAACATTCTTAGCAACCCAACCCTGTAAAAGCCCTATTAAAAAAGCATTTACGCTAAAACACCCCTACAAATAAGGGCAACACCCCTTATTTAAAGTATTTTAATCAGTTAAAGATCTTTGCATAAATAAGAATAATCATCAAAAACCCACTTTTCACCCACTTGGCGATTTTTTAAATCTAGCCTTAACTCTGCTAGGACAAGGTTTAAAGAAATCGCCAATAGAATAAAAATTGAATTTTTCTAATCCTCTCTATTCATTCAAAGGTTTCAGTCTATATATAATCGGATTAGAAATAGATGCAGGTATAGTGCCTCCACCATTCGAATCACCCCACGCCACGATTGAGCCATCGACTTTAACGGCGACAAAGGCACTATAAGTTGAATAAATCTTGGTATAGCCACTATCAGAGGGTGCACCTGTACTTCCACTACCCCATGACGCGATTGAGCCATCGGCTTTAAGGGCGGCAAAGGCATTCTTAGTTGAATAAATCTTGATATAGCCATTATCAGAGGGTGCACCTATGCCTCCAGCATTCGAACGACCCCATGCCGTGATTGAGCCATCGGCTTTAAGTGCGGCAAAGGCCCATCTATTTGAATAAATATTGGTATAGCCATTATCAAAGGGTGCACCTATACCTCCACTATCCGATCCACCCCACGCCGTGATTGAGCCATCGGCTTTAAGGGCGGCAAAGGCATCCCTAGTTGAATAAATCTTGGTATAGCCACTGTCAGAAGGTGCGCCTGTACCTTCTTCCTCTGAATAACCCCACGCCGTGATTGACCCGTCGGCTTTAAGAGCAACAAAGGTAGCCTCATTTGAATAAATCTTGGTGTAACCCTTATCAGAAGGTGCACCTACGCCTCCATACTCCGAAAAGCCCCACGACGCAATTGACCCATCGGCTTTAAGGGCGGCAAAGGCAGCATTATTTGAATAAATCTTGGTGTAACCTTTATCAGAAGGTGCACCTGCACCTCCATACTTCCTATGACCCCACGCCTTGATTGACCCGTCGGCTTTAATGGCAGCAAAGGCATACGCAGTTGAATAAATCTTAATGTAGCCACTATCAGAGGGCGCATATGTGTAGCCACCAATATCAGAGGGTGTACTTCTGCTTCCACTACCCCACGACGCAATTGACCCATCTGCTTTAAGGACAGCAAAGGTAGTCTTATTTGAATAAATATTGGTGTAGCCCTTACCATCGGGCACGCCTATAGTTCCAAAACCTGGGGCACCCCACGCCTTGATTGAGCCATCGGCTTTAAGGGCGACAAAGGCTCTACTGGTTGAATAAATCTTGGTATAGTCATTACCAGTGGGCGCGCCTGTGCCTCCATAATCTGAACGACCCCACGCCGTGATTGAGCCATCGTCTTGAAGAGTGGCAAAGGCATAATAGTTAGGATGATTCGGCGCATTATAATACCCACCAAAATTATTATGAGCACCAGAAATATCCACCTCAGCAAAGCGCCACTTTTCCACTGTTTTTTGCCAGTAATCTGTCAATAAAACTGCCCAATCAGATAAACATTGCTCAATCAATTCCAAGGACAGAGTGCCTTGCTCATCAACATAAACAAAAGATTGACTCTTTAACTGGTTAACATTTAGGGTAATTTCCGCACCATTACTGTCTTGATAGAAACCACTACAACTCATTGCCTTAGCACGATTCACAATCATTTTTGCGCTATAGCCTGACGAGTCTAATTCTGCTGGTTTTTTGCCGATGATTGTCTTTAAGTTTTTGTTTTTAGCGTTAGCGTTAGCGTTAGCGTTAGCGTTAGCGTTAGCGTTAGCGTTATTATCATTTATTGTATTTGAGTCTGATTGAAGTTCATTGTAGTGATCACGCAAAAAATCAACCTTTGAAGCCTTTAACGAATCTGAATCTAGACTCCTTTCATCAGCAAAAAGATCATCCAATGAGTTGGATTTAACGCTATCAACAACAAAAATGTTCTCTCCTTTGGCGTTAATATCGGCTTTAAATTCTCTATACTGCCATAGGTTGTTAACGAATGTGTTAGAACGCACTTGACCTGTGCCATGGGTGTAGTGAGCGAAGTTAATGGCTGCAGGTAATTGAGCGCCCTTGTGCTCTAAGCCTTGATAAAAGAATTTTTCTAGTTGTGCTAGTGCATCTGTTTTGCTCATACCCCCTATTTCTTTCCAAAAATCTGCGACTGCAAAACAGCCTGCTTTACCTTTCTTGATTTCGGGATTAGGGTACTTAGCCTCAAAGCTTAGGAAGAATCTATTGCCATTATTTTTATGATAAACCACTCGGTATTCACCACAATGTTGTCCATTGCTGGCACTAAGGTCAAAACGGTTAAATATTGCAGTGGGTGACATATTGTCAGCCAACTCTGACAGAGCGGCTTCTTGTGCTCTTTTTTGTAAATCCATGGTTACAAAACCATTGGTTTTTGAATCAACATTGAGTGTTGTTAGTAAACTGTTGAGGAGTTGTTTGTTAGAGCTGTCTGTTGTCGCGTTACTGGTATTGCGAATGTTTGTGAGTGTTTTGGCAAGTGAGAATTTTTTATCAAAATCATCGTTATCCACACCAGTGGCACCTCGGTTAAAGACTAAAGCGTTATTACTAATGAGTATAAATCGTTGTGAGGGGGTAGCAGAGGCATCAGGATTTGTTGATGTTTTATTTTGCAAGTAATCATCCATTAGGTTGCGCCCACTAGAGCGTCCGCCTGCAATCGTGTTGATTGAGACAACAAAGGCTGTGCTTAAGAGTAGAATACGGGCGAAATTTGGGTTGAAAGATATTAGGTTCATGATTTTAAATCCAAAAAGATAATTCAGTTAATTATAACGGCTAAACATAAGTTTTATAAGTTTTTTACTGCAATTGTTAATGAATTCGTCTTTAGGGCACCAAAAAAAACCAACATTATTTAGCAACCTAACCCCGTAAAAATCCTACTAGAAAAGCATTTACGCTAAAATACCCCTATAAATAAGGGTAGCGTCCCCTCGTATCATAACAATCGTGTCAATCATCAACACCAAAAACCGTTTTTGATTACACTTATCCAATGGCGATTGGATAAGGAGATAGTGACACAGTGCGTCCCAATAAGTTTTTAAACTTGTGAATAAGGTTTTGTGCCTATCTCCTTATTTCCCATTACCGCATTATCCCAGCAGTGTAGTTTTGTAGTATCAACCAATCTGCAACACTAAAATCAGCATTTTACCCTCCCCAATGGGATTTTTTAGGGTTAAAATAATACTTCTTTTAAAAAACTAACATAAAATAATATTTATGCACACACTTAAAAAACCCTTCACCCTGCTTTTAATACTCAGCCACCTAAACGCTTTTGTATTAGGTGTAGGTGGCATGGGCAATGTCTACGCCGCC
>NZ_FQTR01000023.1 GCF_900128535.1 bacterium endosymbiont of Bathymodiolus sp. 5 South
TACAAATGTGTATACTTTAATATCTTAGCCTGATTAGAATTTAACTTTATGAAAAAAATAACAATATATACCATTGCTCTTTTACCCCTAACTATATTAACAGGGTGTACATCTATTGATGTTCGCCCAGTAAGTAAAATACATAATATATCCCATGTATGTATTGAAAATAACCCTAAAGTAGTTGTTGCTAATTTTACAACCATAGTAGCAGATGTTTTTCAAGACCATGGCATTACAACTAAAATGTATAACGCCCCTGTGCCTAATAAATGTGAGTATAAACTAACTTATACTGCATTAAGATCATGGGACTTTAAGCCTTATTTATCACATGCAGAGCTTCGTTTATTTAAAAAGAACAAAAGAATTGGTTATGCTGAGTATCATATAACTAGAGGGTTTACCTCCTTCTCATTAAAAAAATGGGCAAGTGTTAAAAAGAAAATGACACCCGTTATTAATAAACTATTGGCTCAATATAAAAAATAGACTTCAGGAACAAGAAATTCTATGAAACCTTTGCATAAATAGGGATGATTAGCAAAATCCAATTTTTTCCCAATGGGTGATTTCTTTAAACCTTGTCCTAGCAGGGCTAAGGCTGGGTTTAAAAAATTGCCAAGTGGGTGAAAAGTGGGTTTCTGATGATTGTTCCTATTTATGCAAAGGTCTCTCTATAATAAAAAATGCTACTTTGTTGTAATTTTTACTAAAAAATTCATTCTAAAATAGAAATCAATAAGCAAATAATTTATATTTTTATATTAAAACCGAATAATATTTTATGAGAATTAAGTGGCTCATTTGGTTTTTTAATTCCGCCATTTGAGACATGATGATATCTTGCTTCAATACTGTACCCAATATCTTTATTAAAGTTTAACTCTAAACCAAGTCCGGCCCCATAGGTTCCTCTAATTTTTGAACTGGTTCCTGGGATATTTTTATTTGTAAATAGAACGCCGCCACCAACCAAAACATACGGTTGTACCTTATCATTACTAACCGACTTCCATTTATGATACATATTAACACCTGTCATATAAGAACTGTATGGCGACCTAACAATATGAACAGGAACCTCTAGTAAAAATGATTGCTTAAATTTATTATTATTATTTTTATCAACTTTTTTAAAAGCCTCATGTTGAAATATTAAATCGTAAGTTTTTACTGTTTTTGTTGTATCTCCCCAACCTGGGTGAGATTGTCCTATACCAACTAAAATCCTCCAGTTGCTATCTTGTTGGTCTGCATACACCCCATTAGACAATAAAAATAGAATAGATGTAGTTGCGAGTATTTTAATCAGATTTTTCATAATTTTAGCCTTCTATATTCGTTCAAATAAATAATATACACTCTATGCAATGCATCTTTATTATGCTAACCGCTTCTAGAAGTGCAATTTCAATACCTTTGTTAACTGTTTAAAACTTTATAAATAATACGATAAAGTTATTTTTTCATAAAAAAACCCATTGAGACAAGCGACTCAATGGGTCTCTAACGCCAAAAAATAAAATTTATAGAATGTTTATTTGAAGAGCAATGGCTTTTTGTAGGTTTTGAATCCAGCCATTATAATTGGAATGAATGCTTGAACCGTTATAGCCTAAGTTTGTACTATCTTTGTATTTAATTGAATAGCTATTTTTATCAAAGGTAATATCAATAACTGCAAGATGCGTTCTAAGGGCTAGCTTTCCTACTATATGTTTGTCAGATTTTTTTGTCATCATCCAGCCAAGATCAGTACCAGCTCTAACAATTGCTTTTTCAACATTTGCAACAGAATGATTGCCAGTGATCATAGCAGCATCAACATTTCTAACTAGTGCCGCCCCACAACCCGCTAATAATGCTAAAGAGACTATAATAATTGATATTTTTCCAAGTAAATTAAATTTCATTTTTTTCCTTATGTTTATGTCGTTAAAAAGTGCTTCATTTAACATTATAATGTATTTTTATTATTCTTAGAGACCTTTGCATAAATAGGGATGATTAGCAAAATCCAATTTTTACCCAATGGGTGATTTCTTTAAACCTTGTCCTAGCAGGGCTAAGGCTGGGTTTAAAAAATCGCCAAGTGGGTAAAAAGTGGGTTTCTGATGATTGTTCCTATTTATGCAAAGGTCTCTCTTACAAAAAGATTACATGATTAAAGAAAATTTTACTATTGTAATACCCGCCTACAATGAAGAGGGAACCATTCGTGATGTCGTTAAAAGGGCTTTAAAACAATGTAAAAGCGTTATTGTGGTTGATGATGGTTCTACTGATAATACCGTTGAAGAGTTAAACAATTTGCCCATTCATTTGATCAAGCACACAACCAATAAAGGCAAAGCTATGAGTTTGTGGGATGGGTTTCAACTTGCTTTAAAAAACAAAAATGATTTTATTATTACCCTTGATGGAGATGCTCAGCATGCACCAGAGGATATTGATTTATTGATTAACAAAAGGAAAAAACACAAAAAACACATTATTATTGGTGCGCGTTTGGCAGACAAAGACTCTATTCCTGCAAAAAGATATTATGCTAATAAAATTGCCAATTTTTGGATTGCATGGGCTTCTGGTTATCCTATCTCTGATAGTCAATCAGGATTTCGACTCTATCCTTCAATACTTTTTAAGGACCTAAAAATTTCAATATCAAAAAACAATGGCTTTGTTTTTGAAAGTGAAGTTATTATCAAGGCTGCTCAAGTAGGCATATATAGTCATGCTGTCCCTATTCCTGCTGTTTATAGAGAAGATGCTAGACCCAGCCATTTTCAAGGTGTAAGAGATATAACACTGATTACTTTAATGGTGGGAAAATCCCTTATATCAAGAGGGATGTATCCCCAAGGTTTGTACAAATCTGTTATTAAGCCTATGGTGTTAAATATTTTTAAATGATATGAAGTTTGATTATGATCGATACCTTGTTTTATCTTTGTCAATTATTATCATTGTATTAACACTTGGTATTAGTTTGATGGGTTTGTTTGTATATGTGTTTGTTATTGCAAAAGACAAGAAGAGTCTTGCCAATAATCAGGCAAACCTGTTATTAGTTTTAGGAAAGAAATTAGAAAATAATTCCCCAGATGGTGAATACATTTCTAGATTAGATCGTGCTGCACTAATACTCAATAAGAATCTCAATTGCAATATTTATATTTTAGGTGGTATAACTGGCAACGCTAGTATTGCCGAATCAGATGCGGGGAATTCTTTCTTAATTGATTCAGGTATTGATAGCAATAAAATATTTTTAGAGAAAGAGTCTGTTCACACATTAGAAAACTTAAAGAATTTTTATCATTTATTAGACAACAAAATTCAAAAGGTTTTGTTGGTCACAAATCGTTATCATATGGCTCGTAGCATGATGATGGCAAAAGGTTTTAAAATTAATGCGCTAAGTTGCCCCGCAGAGGATAACTTCAAATACACATTGACCAATATAGGTAAAATTATCATTGAAGCTTTTTATATAAATTTTTACTTGGTGGGAAGGTATTGGGCTATTTTTACGAACAACCGTAAAATTCTTAAAAGAATTTCTATCATTAGCGGTTAAAATATAAAACCAGTGTGTTCCATGAGTTTAATTCACTTTAATTTAATTATATTGATAAAAAAATTATGCCAAATAAAGAAAGTATTGAAATTGAAATTGCCAAATTAATAGTCGAAACATTGAGTCTTGAAGACATCAACCCATCTGATATTGATTTTGATAAACCATTATTCTATGACGGTCTTGGGTTAGATTCAATTGATTCTTTAGAATTATCTATGGCATTATCATCTCAATATGGTTTTCAATTAAAATCAGATGATCCGAATAACAAGGAAATTTTTTCTTCCATTCGTTCATTAGCTAAATATGTTAAATTAAATCAAACTTAATGGGTAAGATCGCTGTTTGGGCTGTTTTATATCCAATTGTTGCCCATATAGGAATTCAAACATCTCATACGAATTTGCCTGTTATATATTTAATGGTATTAATATTATTTTTTATCTATTGCTTAAAAATAAAACCCTTAATTATTAAATATTTTTTTGCAGTTGCAACTATGGGTTTTACTTTTTTGATTATTTTTTTCAATAAAGAATATATATTCATTCAGTCTATTCCCATAGTGGTTTTATTGACTTTAATTTATACATTCTTTAAGTCTCTTACCTTTGGAAAGATACCAATCATTACACAATTTGCAGAGTGTGTAGATGAAAAACCACTTAATCTTGACAAGCGAAAATACACAAGAATTGTTACTATAATATGGCTACTTGGATTTATTTATATGTTCATACAAGGCATTATTGCCTCTATATGGCTTCCTGTTGAAGTTTGGTCTTGGGTTGTAAATACGGGCAATTATATTGTTATCCTCTCTATCATGTTGGGTGAATTTTTATATAGAAACATAAAGTTTAAAAATGACAAAATCAGTTTTAAAGTTTTTATAACCCGACTTTTTCGTTGCAGATTAAGAAATTCATTTATGCAATAACCTGATGAAAAAAACATTTAAATTACTTAACAACTTAGATAAAAATGCTATAGCTATTTACCATGGCCGTAAGATCTTTAAAGAAGAATTCTTGTCTCATGTCGAATTAACAAAAAATCATTTACTCTTGCGCAAATACGCCATAAACCTGTGTGAAAATAGATATCATTTTTTAGTTACTTTTGCTGCTTGTGCCACTCTTGGTCAAATTAGTTTATTTCCCAGTTCAAAAGCAAAAAAAGAGATAGAAAGACTGTCAGAGTCATACTTTAATAGTTATTTAATTAATGACGAAGATGTTATTGATTTGTATCAACAAAACAATAAGAATGAATGTAAAAAAACAAAAAATTTTGATATAAGTGCACAACAAACTGTCGCTATTTTATTCACCTCTGGCACTACAGGAGAGGCCAAAAAAAATCCAAAAACATGGGGGCAATTAAATGAAAGCGCAATAAGAGTAGGTAAAAGACTATGGCCAAAAGGCGTACAGGGAAAATGTATTATTGCCACAGTTCCCCCGCAACACATGTTTGGATTTGAAACCTCTATTATTTATCCTTTAACCTTAGGAATAATGATGCATGACGGTTATCCATTCTATCCCTTAGACATTCAGCAAATAGTATTAGAGACGCCAGAGCCAAAAATCCTTATCACCACACCACTGCACTTAAAAGCTTGTATTGGTTTGAGAGAAAATTGGCACAATATTGATGCTGTAATTTCTGCAACATCTCTATTATCTAATGATATTGCTAATGAGGCGGAAAAAATATTAAACACTCATGTATTTGAAATGTATGGGTGTAGTGAATCTGGTGCTATCGCAACAAGACAAATAAACAAGGGTGATAAATGGGAACTGCTGGAAGATTATGACATTAAAGCAAACAAGAATAATATTTTATTAAAAGCTGTTGGATATAAGAATTTAATCACTATTTCTGACCAAATTAAAATGATTGATGATAGATTTTTTTATTTGCTTGGGCGTAATAGTGATTTGGTTAAAATCGGTGGAAAGAGAGAATCATTGAGTGGTCTTTCATATAAGCTTAAAAAAATTGATGGTGTTGATGATGGTATATTTTTTATACCCAAAGAAGATACAAATAAGCGTGTTCGATTAGCCGCCTTAGCCGTTTCTTCAACATTAACAAGAGATCAAATAATACCACTGTTGTCACAAACAATAGATTCTGTTTTTTTACCAAGACCATTAAAGGTGGTTGCCAGCCTTCCATACAATAAATTAGGAAAATTGCCATTCAACAATTTAATTAAAATGATTGACGGCGCATCCCTGGATATTTGATTAAAATGTTCTCAATATGCGTATGTATAGAATTTTGTATAAAATTATTGTGAGTATCTTTGTTAGCTTAAGGTTGCTATGATTCTATTTGACTTTATTATTAACAACGAACACCCGTCTTTGTCAGGGCACTTCCCCGACAACCCTATTGTTCCTGGGGCAATTATTGTTGAGAAAGTAATTCAAGGATTGTCCGAGTTAGAAACGCCCAAAGAGGTAATAACGCTCATAGCGATAAAATTTATTAAACCCATTTTGCCTAATCAAAAAGTGGCTGTATTGTGCAAAAACATATCCCCCACCTTGTTGTCTTTCGAATGTAGTGTTGATGGCAAGGTCTCTGTCTTAGGTCGCTTAAGCATCAAATGAAAGATTCTAATTGGAGAGCAAACAAAGAAAGGAGTAACCCATTTGCTTTGCATTCTATCTGCTGGCTTGCTCTCAATATTTCTCGTAATTTTGCAAGGCTTTGGTTGTATCCAATTACCTTGTATTTTTTTTTAACCTCATCGCAAGTCCGTCTTGCCTCAAAAAATTATTTAAAAAGAACGGCACTACCTAGACATGGTTTTGTTCAAATTCTTAAACATATTCATCATTTTTCTGCCGTTATCTTAGACAGAGTTTATTTTATCAGCAATCAAACGGAGCAGTTTGATGTTAAGATTTTTAATGAAGAACTTATTTTAGATTTAATTAAAAATAACTTGGGCTTTATATTGCTAGGCTCTCATGTCGGCGGTTTTGATGTTTTGCAATATTTAACCCCTAAATATGGTCATCGAGCAAAGATTATGATGGATGCATCTCATAATTCAATGATTACTGAGATTTTATATAATCTTAACCCCGTTATGTTTGATGCCATTATTGATGCAAATAATGACAATGCCTTATTAAGGGTTAAAGAAAGTATTGACAATTCTGAATTTGTTGCCATATTGGCAGATAGAAGTGTTGATAAACAAAAAACAATTCAGTGCACTCTTTTAGGTGATGTTGTCAATATTCCAAAGGCCCCCTTTGCACTTGCGAATATTTTAAAAAAACCAGTCATTGTTTTTTTTGGTGTCTATGTGGGTAAAAATAAATATGAAATTCATTTCAAAGAAATAAAGAACAATTACACCGAAAAAAAATCTGAAAGAGAAAAAAATATTATAAAAAATGCCCAAGTTTATACATCATATATTCAAGAAATGATTGAAAAACATCCGTTTAATTGGTTTAACTTTTATGACTATTGGGGTGATGAATTATGAATTGGTTTAAGTTTTTTTTGTTACTATTAATGGCAAACCCTATTGTCGCTTACTCAGAGATTGAGATTGCTGATGTATTTGGGCTGGTTTCTAAAAACCCAAATAAGTCACTAAAGTTTGTTGAATTGCGCAGTGCAACTTTTTTTACCGAAGAAATTAAGACAACAGGAACGGTATCATTTAACGATGATGGTTTGATGAGCAAATACATTGCCGCGCCTAGGAAATCTGAAATTCACATAACAGACAACACACTTTTGCTGTTAGATGATAACGGCAAGAGGGAAATACTCCTTGCCAATTATCCTGTGCTTGCCAGTGGTGTTAACGCCATAAGATGGCTTTTATTAGGAAATAAGGAAAAAATTTCAAACAATTATTTCATTGAATATTCCAATAAGCTTACTGATTGGAAAATCAAGTTAATTCCAAGAGATTCAGAAGTTTTATCTGAGATTTCAAGTATTTTAATAACAGGTCAACTTGGTAGTATCAATGTTATTAAATTGTCGAAATCTGATGGCACTAGCATTATCACAACTTTTAGTCAATGATAAAAAAATGACAACAACATCTCGAAATTTTTTGTTTTTTATAGTTGTCGCCGCTTCTGCTTGGTATTTAAACAACAATTTATTGGTTGTCTCTAATATTGAACAGTTTATGCCTGCTAATATTCAGAATAAAAACGCACAAGTGCTGATTGACCAATCTCAAAAAGGCTTATCTGCCAATCTTATTTTGGCACAAATTTCAGGCTCTAATGACAAAGAATTATCTCGACTTAGTCGGGCATTAAAGCTCAATTTAGAAAAAAAGGAGTCGTTTAATTTTGTCATTAACTCACAAAATTTTAATAATTTAAAACATGAAAAATTATTAAAATATCGATACTTATTGCATAACAACAATACATTTGATATTGGTAGTTTACGCCATAATTTTGAAAAATTATTAACTGCTTTTACCGCTGACACGCCCAGTGAATTTATTGATTATTTATTGATTGACCCTCAAAGCGTGTTCTTGGACTACCTGTCTTTAAATCAAATTAAAACAACTGCCAAACAGAAAAATGGCGTTTGGTTTGTTGATAACAAAGCATTACTAATGATTCAGATTCAAAAAAATTCTACCATTGAACAACAAGACTTAGCCATAAAAACCATTAAGAATACCTTTGAAGCTAATAAACCCAGTAGCGCAAAATTGTTGTTATCTGGTGCTAGCATTGTGGCGGTTGAAATGCGTAAAAATATCCTTAATACCATTCAATATGCAAGTTTTGCATTGATAATTATTATGTTTTTTGTATTTGTATTTATCTATAGATCTATTTATTTATTACTACTGGCGATTATTACTCTTGCATCCTCTGTTTTGATTTCAATGAGCATCACTCAGCTTGTTTTCTCTCAAATTCATGGCATCGTGCTAGCATTTGGTGTCACTGCGCTTGGCGTTTGTCTTGATTATCCATTACATGTATTTAGCAATACTTGCACAAAAGTTTCAGCTAGAAATGCCGTTAAGAAAATTTTAAAACCACTTAGAATCGGTGTTCTGACTTCCATATTTTCCTATATGGCTTTAATAGGAACTGGTTTTGATGGTCTTACACAACTTGCTATTTTTGCCTCAATTGGCTTATTATCAACGCTTTTTATTAGTGTTTATTTTTTACCTTTATGGATGCAAAATACCAAGATAGATAAAAGAAAAATTCCTATTGGGAAGTGCCTATCATTAAAATCTAAAATTTTCATGAGTTTGTTGGTTGTTTTATTACCTGCAATATTTCTATCACAGCAAGTTGGTTTGTTTAATACCGACATATCACAATTAAATCCTGCTTCAATTGTATCAAAAAAAGTTGATGCAAATTTACGTCAAGCATTAGGTGCAGAAGAAATTAATCACATTTTTTTGGCATCGGATAAAAATTTAGCAAAGGTTTTAACAAAAACCCAAGAAATACAACAACAACTAAAAAATTTAGTCACTCAAGATATTATTGGTGGAACTATGGGTGCAGATACATTATTGCCTGATAGAAAAACACAAAAATATCGTCAAGAGCAGTTACCCAACAAAGAAAAGTTAAGAAACAATGTTGCTCTAGCCCTATCAAAAATGCCTTTTAAACAAGATGCATTTGACAACTTTATTAATGATATCAGTTCAAGCAAAACAATGCCTTTACTTAACTATCAAGATTTTAAAGAATCCTTCATGGCAAACAAACTCCAGTCGTTGTTGTTTGTCCAAAATGGTGTCTGGTATTCTCTAATAAGGGTAATTGACATTAAAAATATCAATAAATTTAAACAACAGGTAAATAACTCCTATCTATTAAAAAACACTTATTATTCAATTAGTGCGATAGCTGGCAATATTATGAATAACTATCTAAAGAAAACCTGGACTAGATTGTTTGCCATGTTGTTATTACTATTTGCTATCACTCTTTGGTTTGCCTATAAAAATAAAAATCGAATTTGGATTGTTTTACCCGTTTTTTCTGGTGTTTTAATCAGCCTTAGTTTTCAAGCACTATTAGGCAATAGTATTAATATTTTTCATTTGTTATCATTATTACTGGTTATTGGCTTGGGTTTTGATTACAGCTTATTCTTTAATTATGAAAATAATAAGGTGATCCAACTCTCTAATAGCACACATGCCATTACTATTAGTGCAATAACAACTATAATGACATTTTCAGTGCTGGCTTTTTCAAATGTTACTGTATTAAGCTCAATTGGACAAATTGTTGTTATTGGGGTTTTTGCGTGCTTTATCATTGCTAAATTTATTAGCACGCCTACAAAATAAATATAAGATCTTTACATAAATATGAATAAAACAATAGATTCACTTCAAGTAACTGCCAGCACATTAGTTAATGCACTAGGCAATGGTAAACGCTTTACTTTAGATGCAATGTTTGATGGCTCTAGTGGGTTGCGTAATTCTAGCTATCCCGAGATGAACTTCAATACTTTTTTAGGGTTGGTGGACAAAGTTGAGGATGTTGAATTAGAAGACCACCTAGCAAAGTTCAGTTGTAGAAATAACAAATTAGCCAAATTAGCGCTAGATGTTGATAATTTCCGTGATGAAGTTGATAGAGCGGTTAATAAGTATGGGAAAAATCGAATTGGTGTTTTTATTGGCACCAGCACTTCTGGCATTGCAGAAACTGAAAATGCCTATATTGGCAGAGATAAGAACACAGGCAAATTACTAAATATAGATATGCTCTATACAAACAATACCGGCTCTGTTCAAAGGTATGTTTGTCGCTCATTGGGACTAACGGGTGTCGGTATGGTAATTTCGACTGCTTGCTCGTCAAGTGCTAAAGTTTTTGCCTCAGCTCATAGATACATAACCGCAGGTCTTTGTGATGCTGTCATCGTTGGTGGTGTTGACAGCCTATGTTTGACTACCTTGTATGGGTTTAATTCACTGCAATTAATATCCCAGGATATTTGTCGTCCTTGGGATAAGAATCGACAAGGTATTAATATAGGTGAAGCCGCAGGCTTTATGTTGCTGGAAAAATCTAACAACAACAATTGTATCCATTTAACAGGTTATGGTGAAAGCAGTGATGCTCATCATATCTCCTCACCACATCCTGAAGGTGTTGGTGGGAAAATAGCGATAGAAAAGGCGTTAGTGAGCTCTGGAATCAAACCCTCGGATGTGGATTATATAAATTTACATGGCACAGCAACCCTATCAAATGATTATTCAGAATCAAAAGGATTGTCTTCGGCTTTTAATCCTGAAATTATGTGTAGCTCAACCAAAGGTATGACGGGACATACTTTAGGTGCAGCTGGAATTAATGAAGCTATTATCTGTACTTTAGCTTTGGAAAATTCTATCATTCCTGCTAATATAAATTTACGCACTATTGATGATAACCTCCCTATTCGAGTGCCAACAAAGTGTATAAAACAATCATTAAACCATGTTATGTCTAATTCTTTTGGATTTGGCGGTAGCAATTGCAGCCTGATATTTTCATGTTAAATAATACAGTGTACATCAATGGCATTTCTGTAATAGCCCCAGGAATGGAAGACTCTAACAAGTCATTAGAGATTCTTAAAGGCAATATGGACTGGCATCCAGAAGCTTTATCCAAAATGACACCCTCTTCATTGCCAGCAAATGAAGCTCGCCGAACCACAATTGTCATCAGGCTTGCGTTAAAAGCTATTGATTCTATAGATTATAAAAATGATACTTTAGCAGTTTTTGCCTCATCGGAGGGGGATTTAGATATCACAGATAAAATATGCAAGTCCTTATCAACCAAAGAAAAAATGGTGTCGCCAACTTTGTTTCATAATTCTGTGCATAACACGCCTGCGGGGTATTTTTCAATTGCCACTGGCATACAAACCGCTTCAGTTAGCTTATCTGCAGGCGATAATACTTTTTCTGCTGGACTGATTGAAGCATTAACCCAAGTATTGATTGAAAAAAATGATGTATTATTAGTTGCTTATGATAATGTTATCCCCAGTAATTTAGAGTGTTTTCGTCATTTTGAATACCCAGTTGGGATTGCTTTGTTACTCAGTGCAGACAAACACCTTGACACAATAGGAAGTATTGAAGGTTCTGTCATAAACAATCAAAAAAGTGTTACCCAATGTTTCAACAAATCGCTTGAAAAAATGAGGATTGGCAATCCTATTGGTATGGGATTGCCATTAATTGAGGCTTTGGTTAAAGGAGCAAGCGTTGAAATCGTGATTCCATATGTGAATCAAAATCAATTATCAATAAAAGTCAATAATGTTTAGCAACATTGAACTTTGTCACTTAATTCCACATTCTGAAAAAATGTGCTTGCTTGATACTGTTAAGCAATGGGATAGTGATTCTATTGTTTGCATAACACAAACACATCAGAAAAATGACAATCCTTTGCGTAACAATGGTTCCCTGCCTGTATCAGCTTTGATAGAATATGGTGCCCAAGCAATGGCAGTTCACGGTGCATTAATTGCAAAATATTTAACAGAACAGATGCAAGAAGGTTATTTGGCAGCGTTAAAAAATGTAAATTTCTATCAAAATTTTGACATAAACAATATTGCCTCGCCTTTGATTGTTAAAGCCACAAGAAAATTTGCCTCTCAAGGTAATATGATTTACGAATTTTCAGTTGCTTCTGAAGATACTGACTTAATATCTGGAAGGGCAACTATTGTTGCTGTTTTTAATAATTAATTTTTTTAAACAAAATATATGACAATGAAAAGAGCTTTAGTAACAGGTGGTAGCGGGGATTTAGGCAAGGCAATATGCATTGATTTAGCCAAAAATAATATTGAAGTTTTGGTTCACAGCAATACCAATAAAACCAAAGCCATCGAGATTGTAAAAACCATTGTTGAAAATGGTGGAATGGCATCTACCGTTTGTTTTGATATTACCGATAAAGACGCCACTCAAAAAGAATTAGACAAAATTCTTAACCAAGGTACCATCCAAATTTTGGTTAATAATGCAGGTATTCATGATGATGGAATTTTTGCTGGTATGTATCATTCTCAATGGCAAAGAGTGATGGATGTAAATTTAAACGGATTTTTTAATGTTACACAGAAACTCATGCTACCAATGATGAAGACTCGCTGGGGTAGAATTATTAATTTATCTTCAGTTGCAGGTGTAATGGGTAACCGTGGACAAGTTAATTATTCAGCAACAAAGGCTGGCATAATTGGCGCTACCAAATCTTTAGCCATAGAAATGTCATCCAGGGGAATTACAGTTAACGCTATAGCGCCAGGCATTATCAAGGGTAGCATGACTCAAGATATATTTGACGAGGATTATATAAAAAAAACCATACCTGCTGGACGAGCAGGAGAAGTAGAAGAAGTAGCTGCTCTGGTCTCTTTTCTGGCAAGTGATTCTGCCAGTTATATTTCTGGACAAGTCATTGGTGTTAATGGCGGTATGGCCTAATATTTTTCTTGAGACCTTTGCATAAATAGGGATGATTAGCAAAATCCAATTTTTGCCCAATTGGTGATTTTTTTAAAGCTTGTCCTAGCAGGGCTAAGGCTGGGTTTAAAAAATCGCCAAGTGGGTGAAAAGTGGGTTTCTGATGATTGTTCCTATTTATGCAAAGGTCTCTTCTTATTTTCTTTCATAGAATGGGCGTGATGTTGCTTTAAGATTGCCTCTATTTACTAAAAATGCAAAAAAAATGTTTATTGACATGCCAAAACAGCGATAATAGTCACTGTCTATTATGTTTGCGTTTGGCTTTTGTCCCCTGAGCTGATAAATAAACAAATAAGGAAATGCGATAGGTTGCTATTGTGCAAGCCCACCTCGAAGTGGGAAGCCTGCGGCAGACTTCAAACTTCCGCCTTGAACCATATGGTTCAGGTTTAAAGCCCGCAGGGTGATAGACACTCGAATTTCACCCTAAACGCCCAAGTTCCTGCTTGGGCGTTTTTAATGTATTCATGCTATAATCTAAAAATGCAAGCAAACCGCCAATCTCTAAGACAACAACGGCGCGCTATCACAGCGAGCGAGCGAGCGCAGTCTGCTAGACAAATATTGCATCAAATACAAAAAATAAGCAATACTCAAGATGGGCAAAAAATTGCCCTTTATTTAGAAAATGATGGTGAAATCAGCCCAAAATATATTCATAATTTCTTAGAAAAACAAGGTATTGGTATTTATTTACCGATATTAGTCGGCAAAAGTCTTAAATTTGCAAAAATTGGCAATGAATTTAAAAAAAACAAATTTGGTATCAATGAACCCGTTGCTACTGAGATATTAAACGCTGAACAACTGGATGTTATCTTTATACCATTGGTGGGTTTTGATAAGCATAAAAACCGTATTGGCATGGGTGGTGGCTTCTACGACCGCACCTTGTCTTTTAAAAAAAACCAGACAAACCACAGTAATCCAAAACTCTATGGACTGGCTTTTGATTGTCAACAAGTAACTAAGATTGAGAGTCAATCTTGGGATGTGGCACTTGATGCAATCATTACCCCAACTAAAATTTATTGACTGCCCGTAGCGTATTTTTGAAAAAATGATTTAAACATTGAATTTTCATTGATTAAATTCATGCCAAAACCTCGTAGCCACCTAAGTGGTTCGTTGTTTTCTTTATAGATCCAATTCAGTCCACTCATGGTTTTTGCCATCAGCTCATTGTCCAATCTTCTGGCTCTGGCATATTTTCGTAAAACTAAATAATCCCCTAAAAGTTTATTATTGGTATTTAATTGCTGCGATAATTCAACAACATCAGAAAAACCTAAATTAACGCCTTGCCCTGCCAGTGGGTGGATATTATGCGCTGCATCACCAATGAGTGCTAAATTTTCTTTAACATAATCTTTAGCACTTCGCTCAATCAATGGAAAGGCTTGAATCTCACTCAATATTTCAAACTCACCAAAGCGGACTTCCACACCTACTGAAAGTCGCTTAGCAAACGCTTCAGGCGATAATGCCAACAATTCATCAGCCAAGTGATTTTCTGCCGACCAAACAATGGATGCTTCATTGTGACTCAATGGCAATAGTGCAATAATACTTGCAGACAAAAATCGCTGCCAAGTTGTATTCTCAAAATCTTTGTTTGAGCGAATATTACAAACAATGGCTTTTTGTTGATAATCATTTTCACTAAACTCAATACCTGCCAAATCTCGAACACGAGAACGCGCACCATCTGCACCAATTAATAACGAGCATTGAAGTTGCTGTTCATCATTCAAATTTAAACAATAACCTTGCTTAGTTTTATTAATATCATCAAGTTTAGCGCTAATGAATTCTACTTTAGTATCAGCTAACGCCATATACATAGCCGATTGAATACAGTCATTTTCTATGATGTGCCCTAAATGCGTTGAATCGTCATCTGCTATTGAAAAATCCAGAGCGCCATGCGAATTTTTATCCCATACCCTAGTATCAGTAAAAGCGTACTTGCGCTCAATCAAATCCCACACATCAATATCTTTTAAAAAAGCTTCTGAAGTTGGGGTAATTGCACTCACACGCGTATGAAAATTTTCTTTTACTTCAGGATTTGGATTATTCGGCTCAATAATTGCAATACTCAGATTGCTTTGATGGCGCTTTGCCATGGACAAGGCAAATGCTTGCCCAACCATACCACCGCCCACAATGATAATATCAAAATTATCCATTAGCTTTCGCCTGCTACCGTCATTTGATTAATCAGTACAGAGCCAACCTTAATATTGTTGCGCTGGTCCACATCATTACCTACATGCACAATACCCAATAACATATCTTTAAGGTTGCCAGCAATGGTAAGCCCCGATACTGGATACTGGATTTCACCCTGCTCCACCCAAAACCCTAATGCACCACGAGAATAATCACCTGTTGTGCCATTCACACCTTGGCCCATTAATTCTGTTACTATTAAACCTGTATCCATCGCCTTAATCATCTCATCTAAGCCACCGTTAAAGCTTGACTCAACAATAGCATTGCTCACACCGCCCGCATTAGCGGTGGTTTGTAGCCCTAATTGATTGGCAGAATATTGCCCCATGATATAACTTTTAACACGCCCATCCTCAATAAAATATTGCTCGCGTTTAAGTACACCATCGCGGTCAATCGCCTTGGCACCCAGCGTTTTTTTAGCAAAAGGATGCTCACGAAAACTAATATCTTCTGGCAAAACAATCTTGTCGATACTGTTTAATAAAAAAGTAGATTTTTTGTATTGACTAGAGCCACCCAATGCACCTAAGAGTTGTGAAAATAAGCCACCAGATACGCGTGGGGTAAAAATCACAGGACATTTTTGTGAAGCCAGCGAGCGCGCACCCAATTTCTGCTGTGCAAGTTTTGCTGCTTTTTTGCCCAGTAGTTGTGGTGTTTCTAGAGCATTTGCATCAAGTGCTGTTGTGTATTCATATGCTGTTTGCATATCATCACCACGCTTGGCAATGAGCACGCAATTTAATGAATGACGAGTGCTGCTTTGCGTGACAATCAAACCGTTAGAATTGGCATACAAGCCTTCGCCTTGGAAACTAGACACCTCTGCACCTTCAGAATTATCAATCTCATCTTGTGCAAGCGCCGCCTCTTCACAAGCTTTAGCAATATCGATACTGTGTTGTGCATCCAAATCCCAAGGGTGATACAAGTCTAAATCAGGTGTGTCAAATGCCATCAATTCTTTTGGTGCTAACCCATTAAAAGGGTCATCTTGGGTATATTTTGCAATCAGACAAGCAGATTTAATAGTTTTATCAAGACTGTCTTTACTGACATCAACGCTTGATGCGTGACCTTTCTTTTTGCCAAAAAATACATTGATTTCAAAACCTTTATCCAGATGATATTGCAGGGTTTCAACCTCACCCAATCTTACCGCAGTAGAAACACCTGAGCTTGAGTCAAGCAATAACTCATAATCACTAACCTTATATTTTTTTAACAGCTCAATCGCTGTGTGTGCAGTTTGTTCTAAAGATGACATAAATTCCCCATTATTATTTTCTAGTTACTTCCAATGAACGCAATCTTCGAGAATCCGCCTTTAAAACCTTAAAGTGAAACCCTTGCAAGTCAATCTCATCCAACTGCTCTGGCAAATAAGTAAAACCGGCAACAACCAAACCTGCCACAGTATCCACATCCTCCGCTTGCAATTTAACATTAAAAAATTCATTAAATTCTTCAATCGGTGTATGTCCTTTAAGTAAATAACGCCCACCACTAAAATCAATAATATTATCCTCTTCCGAATCATGCTCGTCCTCAATTTCACCCACAATTTGTTCCAACACATCTTCTAATGTTGCCAAACCTGCAATCTCGCCATATTCATCCATCACAATCGCCATATGTGATTTCTTTTGTTGAAAGTCTCTTAATAACGCACCCAAAGTTTTGCTTTCTGGCACCAAAATAGCATCGCGTAAATATTGCTTATAATTAAACTCAGATTTTTTCTCAACTGCAAAATAACCCAGTAAATCCTTAGCCAAAATAACCCCTAAGATTTTATGTTGTTCATTATTAATGATTGGAAATCTAGAGTGTGCAGACTCAATCATAACATTAAGCAACTCCTTAGTCGTCGCCTGATGGTCAATCAGTATCATTTTTGACCTAGGCACCATAACATCACGCACCTCCATATTCTCAAGCTGCATCGTGCCTTCAATAATTGAACGCGAGTGTGAATCAATCACATGGCTCTCTTCAGCCTCTTTTAAAGATTGCAGTAATTCATCACTGGAGCGTAGTGGTATGTGGAAAAATCGTTTTTTTAATCTTTGTAAAAAAGACAATGTCGAGGTAGGTTGTTCTTCGTTCATTTAAAATTTGGTAATAACTAAGTTGCCATTGTAACAAAAATCAAGCTTTTTTGCCACCACGCATTTTTTTACCTTGTGCGGCACGCTCTTTACGCACTTGCTTTGGGTCGGCAATTAGGGGTCGATAGATCTCAACTCTATCTTTTGGACGCAAAACCGTATCCAATTTAGCAATCTTGCCAAAAATACCTGTCTTGTCCTTAGACAAATCAATTTGCGGATAAGACGCCATAATGCCAGACAACACGATCGCCTGTTTAAGTGTCGTCCCCTTATCCACTTCCAAAGCAAGTAGTGTTTGTTTACTTTCTAATGCGTAGGCAACTTCAATTTTCATTATTTAGCATCACACAGTTGCTGCGCTTGAGCAAAATCAAGCGTACCTTCGTAAATAGCCCGCCCAGTAATTGCACCCATAATACCGTGATGTGCCTCGCTCAGCAGTCCAGATATATCCTCTATATTGGTAATACCGCCTGAAGCAATAATAGGAATTGAGGTTTGTTTAGCAAGACTCATCGTCGCCTCAACATTCACCCCTTGCATCATGCCGTCACGAGCAATATCGGTATAAACAATCGAACTCACCCCATCTTGCTCGAATTTTTTCGATAAATCCACCACATGCAAATCTGTCTTTTGCGCCCAACCTTCCGTTGCCACCAAGCCATCATTGGCATCCAAACCCACAATCACCTGATCAGGAAACTCACGACACAACTGCGACACAAACTCAGGATGCGTCACTGCCATTGTGCCAATAATCAAATAACCAACCCCTGCTTCAATATACGCATTAGCAATATCCATATTACGAATACCGCCACCAATCTGAACAGGCAGATCAGGAAATGCCGATACAATCTGCGTCACACTTGCCGCATTCATAGGCTTGCCTTCGAATGCCCCATTCAGATCTACCAAGTGCAATCTACGCGCCCCCTGTGCTACCCACTGCGCTGCCATATCTACTGGATTATCAGAAAACACCGTCGTATCATCCATTAGCCCTTGACGCAAACGCACGCATTGCCCATCTTTTAAATCTATTGCTGGAATTATGATCATTTTTTTTATTTAATTATCCCTAAAAACTGAATTTTACCGATATTTTATTTACTAGATTAACAATAACCAACTGCTTTATTTAAGTGTAGTTTAAAGACTTTTACGTTATTCATAATATTGACTCTTAGTTTCAATTTTTCAAAAACCAAGAAACCCGTTTTATTTCTCTAATTTTGCTCCTAAAATAAAATAACATCAACCACAATCAATTAAGGAGTATAGTCTCTAAATTTAGGCTTCAATGATTTCACAAAAAGTAGAACCTCAAGATTTACAACCTACCATTATTTCGTTTGTCAAAGATCTTCCCAATTTGTGTTCACTTGCTGGGTTAGCTTGTACGCTATTAGCCATTTACTTTAGTATTTTAGGCGTGTACCACGCCGCAATGATTGGTATGATTTGGGCTGTTGCATTTGACTGGGCAGATGGACTCATTGCTCGAAAAATGAAAGGGCGAACAAGTCAACAAGGTTTTTTTGGAGGGCAACTTGATTCCTTAATAGATATTGTTAACTACGGTGTATCTCCTGCCATTCTTTTGTTGAGTTACGCTCAATTTGATCCAATCTTTTTACTTGGGGCATTTTTCATAATTTCTGCTAGCGCTATTCGCCTTAGTTATTTTAATACCTATGGTCTTTCTAGTGGCTCTAAGTACACAGGCATGGCTCTTGATAACAATAACATAATACTGGTTTTCCTATTTTTATTTGAAGGTGTTTTTAGTGTAGGGGTGTTTTCTGTTATTTTTTATATGAGTATTTTAGGTCTTTCTGCTTTGAATGTTTCGCAAATAAAAACGCCAAAACTTTCTGGCAACTCAGTTAATGTTTATATTCTTGCTATTTATACACTAGGAATAACATGTATCTATGGCTATAAACTGCTATAAAAAATAGCAAATCTAGTAAAGCAACATAATAAAAATAATTTTAATTTAGGAGTTAAATACAGTCATGGTTGTATATACAGTAGGTACCTTTGATTTATTGCACGTTGGTCATCTTGCATTACTGGAATATTGTGCCACATTAGGTGAAACGGTTGTTGTTGGCATTGCTTCTGATGAAGTCGTCAAATTATACAAACCCAATATTCCGATTATTCCGCTTGAACAACGCATCGAAATGCTTGAAGCACTTAGCTGTGTGGATATTGTACTACCCTATCATGAATTGGATTACCTTTCTGTTTGCGAGCAAGTTAGAGCGGATATTTTTGTTATTGGACAAGACTGGGGTAAAAAACCACATAATCATAATGTGGAAAAATACTTTGACGAACAGGGAAAAAAGGTATATCAAATTCAATATCATCCACGAACTTCTTCCACCCAAATTAAAAAAAATATTATAACGCAGTTTCAAAAAGATACACAAAAATAAGAAGACACCACCATATAAAACCCCAACAAATTAAGACAACAATTTAAATTTTCTTATTTCGAACAAGTTAAACTAAACAAAAAAATCGGAGTAAAAAAAATGAGTAAAAAAACGAACCAAATACACCTCAGCATTTAAAACAAAATTAGTACTTGAGTTATTACAAAATAAAAGCACCCTAGTG
>NZ_FQTR01000024.1 GCF_900128535.1 bacterium endosymbiont of Bathymodiolus sp. 5 South
CACTTGGCTTAGACGTCTGAGTAAAGACAACCAAGGTATTAAAGCCCTGCGAAAGGCAAATAAAACGCTCCTTAAAGCCACACTCAATAACTGTAAAAATATCACTCTTGGAGACCTTTGCATAAATAGGAACAATCATCAGAAACCCACTTTTCACCCACTTGGCGATTTTTTAAACCCAGCCTTAGCCCTGCTAGGACAAGGTTTAAAGAAATCACCAATGCTGGCCACCGCAGCGGTAGTGATCGTGATGGTAAGATCTTCCATGTTAACTTTGGCGCCCTCTTATGGACTCGTTCTGCTGTTGCGATTAATGGCGGTGAGTATGATGCTCGTTATTTTTTAGCTGATAGTAGTAGTGGTTTTTATTCGATAAATCGTACCTACGGCTTAAGCATTCGTTGCATTTCGATTCGTAAAGCATTCCTACCCTAAGCAGAAAAAAAATTAAGCACCTGTTGCCATTCATCACGACACTTGTGTTTACTAAAAATAGTTACTGAGCCTTATGAGCCTTATTTTTTCGCAAACATAGATGGAGTAATAGAGCGTGCCATCTTTGCAATCTCTATCTTTGTAAGTACATATATAATGTAAAATGACTCGGATTTTGTAATACAGACAAGGAACTTTAATGACTAACAACAAGCAAAACCCTTGGGGGGGTGGAAACAACCAAACACCACCAGAGTTAGACGAGGTAATTAGGGATTTTAAAAACAAATTTGGTAATATTTTTGGTGGCGTGCCATCAAAGCCTGGTGCGCCTATCGTATCAAAAACACCTATTTTCAAATACCTATTTATATTGGCTTTATTGGTTTGGCTTTTGTTCGGTGTTTACATTATTGCCCCTGCTGAAAAAGGGGTGATATTGCGTTTTGGTGCCTTTCAAGAAGAAACTTCTCAAGGCCCGCATTGGCACTTGCCGTATCCGATTGAGCGTCTAAATCGCATCAATGTTGAGGCCATTCAAGATATGCAAATTGGTTATAGAGATGCCGTTAGAAATCGTCGTGGTGGCAATGTATCTTCTGAATCGTTAATGTTAACCAAAGACGAAAATATGATTAATGCTAAGTTTGCCATTCAATATAAGATTAATGATGCGCAGAAATATTTATTTAATGTTGCCAATCCTAAATCGACTTTACGCCAAGTAGTTGAAAGTGCTATTCGTCAGGTCATTGGTAAAAATTCTATGGACTATATCTTGATTGGAGATCGCGCAGCAATTGCCGATAGTATTAAGGAAAAATCCCAAGAATTGCTTGATTTTTACGCAGTAGGTTTGTTAATTACAACCGTTAATATGCAAGATGCGCAACCACCGGAGCCAGTGCAAGCAGCATTTTCTGATGCGGTAAAGGCGCGTGAAGACAAGCAACGCTTGATTAATGAAGCGCAAACTTACGCCAATGGTATTTTGCCAAAATCTCGCGGTAGAGCCGCGCGTATACTTGAAGAAGCAAGAGGTTACAAATCAAAAGTCGTTTCCAAATCTGAAGGTGAAGCTTCGCGTTTTAAGAAAATTTTAACCGAGTATCAAAAAGCCCCTGAGGTAACTAAAGAGCGCTTATACCGTGAAACAATGGAAGATGTGCTTGCAAATACCAGCAAGGTGGTGGTTGATTCAAAGGCTAACAATATGATGGTTTTACCGATTGATAAGTTATTAGATAATAAGGTGCGTACTAATAACACCATGACTCAAGGGATGCAATCACAACAAGTCAAACAGGATGGCAGTATTAGAAATGTTTTCCGTAATAGAGAGGTTAGATAATGAAAAAACTTGCAATTGTATTTTTGGTCATTGTTTTTTTCGTTGGTATTTCGGCGTTATATACAGTTAGTGAAACACAAACAGCGATTAAATTACGCTTAGGTCGAATCATCGCTGTTGAGCAGGAGCCAGGACTAAAATTTAAAACCCCATTTGTCAATAATGTGGTGAAGTTTGACAATCGCATTCAAACATTAGACGCACCTGCAGAGCGTTTTTTAACGGGTGAAAAGAAAAATGTCAATGTTGAATATTATGTGAAATGGCGCATTATTGATGCTAAGCAGTTTTACATATCAACTAACGGCAATATGGCAAGAACCAACAACCGTTTGGCACAAATCATCAAAACAGGTCTTAAAAGTGAGTTTTCTAAGCGCACTATTGCCGATGTGGTTTTTGGTGAGCGTGGCGAGATTATGGTAAATATCAAACAATTGGCAAAGAAAGATATTGGTGAGTTTGGTATTGAAATTATTGATGTGCGTATCAAGCGTATTGATTTGGCAGAAGAAGTGTTAAATTCTGTCTATCGTCGTATGCAAGCAGAGCGCCATCGTGTTGCTAAGGAGTTTAGGTCAAAAGGTGCAGAAGAAGCAGAAGTCATCCGCGCAGCAGCAGACAAAGAACGCACGATTATTTTAGCGAATGCTTACCGAGATTCTGAGAAAATTCGCGGTGAAGGTGACGCTGTTTCTGCAAATAATTATGCAAAAGCTTACAATAAAGATGCAAAGTTTTATTCATTCTACCGCTCGTTAGAGTCTTATAAAAAGTCATTCTCAGGTCGAAATGATATTATGGTGCTGAATCCAAATACTGAATTTTTCCGCCATTTTAATCCAGTAATCAACATAAAATAATCAGTAATGAACACTTGGCAACTCCCTGAAGGTGTTGATGAATTGACTGGTGATAGGGCATTAGCGTTTGAGTGTGTGCGTCGCCAACTTATTGATTTATATACTGATAAGGGTTTTGGGTTGGTTATTCCACCCATGGTAGAAAATATTGAGTCTTTGTTGTTGACTAGTGAGTCAGTTAATAAGAAGACTTTTAAATTTCTAGACCCTAGTAGTGGCAAGATGTTAGGTGTGCATGCCGATATTACCCCGCAAATTGCACGCATTGACGCCAAGCAGGGCAGTGATAAAATTTCAAAATATTGTTATGTTAATGCGATTTTGCAGACTAAGGCAGACGATTTTTACACATCGCGCTCACCGATTCAAGCAGGTGCAGAATTATACGGCTCTAATAGCATTAATGCTGATATTGAGGTGATTGTATTGATGCTTGAGAGTTTAAAGTTACTTTCTATCGAGCCGATTGTGCTGAGTTTGGGAAATGTGGCTGTGTTTGATGCTTTAATTGCACAAGAGGCATTAAATGATGAGCAGGCATCAGCACTCAGACAAATCTTTGTCAAACGCTCGGTGCCAGATTTGGCAGTATTTTTAAGTGACAATACACTTAAAAACGCGAATAAATTTAGTGCATTAATGAAACTAGAGGGTGATGCCAGTGTATTGGATGAAGCCTTAAGTATATTTAAGGATATACCTAAGGCAAAAGCAGCCATCCAAGATTTGGTAAACATTAACGCAAACTTGAGCGCAGTAGATGTTAAGGTCGTGATTGATTTTGGTGAGCTTAAGGCTTACGAGTACCATACAGGTGTTGTGTTCTGTGCTTATAATGAAAATTATTCCAAAGCTTTGGCGCAAGGTGGTCGTTACAATGGTTTAAGTGCGTCGTTCGGGCGTCCAAGAGCGGCAACAGGGTTTTCATTTGATTTAAAATTTTTAACACATTAAGGATTAAGCAAGTATGTCAAAAAATGTAGTCATCATCGGCACCCAGTGGGGTGATGAAGGTAAAGGTAAAGTGGTTGATTTGATTACCGATAAAGTATCCAGCGTGGTGCGTTTTCAAGGCGGACACAATGCAGGACACACCTTGGTTATTGATGGCAATAAAACCGTGTTACATCTTATTCCATCAGGTATTTTGCGTGAAGAAGTTGAATGCTTGATTGGTCACGGTGTGGTGTTATCAATGTCTGCACTCATTAAGGAATTGAGGGAGTTAGATGCTGCTGGTGTTAGTGCCCATTCGCGTTTAAAAATATCACCAGCATGTCCGCTGATTATGCCTTACCATGTGGCACTTGATAATGCGCGTGAGCTCAAGCGTGGCAAAGCTGCTATTGGCACTACAGGCAATGGTATTGGCCCCGCATATGAAGACAAAGTTGCGCGTCGTGGATTGCGTGTTGGTGACCTATTGGATGCTAATGCATTTGCTGAGAAGCTTAAAGATGTCATGGAATATCATAACTTCGCATTAACGCACTATTATGGCGTTTCGGCATTGGATTATGCTGAGGTTTTAGCGCAGGCGTTAGAGCATGCAAAAGTTGTGATGCCGATGATTACCGATGTTACGCAGCAAATTCATCAACATATTGCCAATCATGAAAATATCTTGTTTGAAGGCGCACAAGGTGCACTGCTCGATATTGACCAAGGCACTTACCCATTTGTCACTTCATCAAACACTACCTCAGGAGGTGCGGTTACAGGTTCAGGTGTCGGTGTTACCGATATTGATTATGTGTTGGGTATCGTTAAGGCTTATACCACTCGTGTTGGTGGCGGACCTTTTCCAACAGAATTGGTTTACGATGTTGAGATTGATAAGGGTGATGCTATTGGCAAGACATTAGGCACGGTAGGCTGTGAATTTGGCGCTACCACAGGTCGTCAGCGTCGTTGTGGTTGGTTAGATATGGTAACGCTTAAGCGTTCGTTTAATCTCAACGCAGTTACAGGTATCTGCCTGACAAAATTAGATGTTTTAGATTCTTTAGACAGTATTAAAATTTGCGTGGCTTATGAGCTGAATGGCAAAGAAGTGACTACGCCACCGTATGATGCGCAAGGCTATGCTGATGCCAAGCCTGTCTATATTGAAATGCCTGGCTGGAAGACTTCCACCATTGGCACAGATGCATTTGACAACTTGCCACAACAGGCACAAGACTACATTCGCAAGATTGAAGAACTTTCAAACTTGCCGATAGATATTTTATCCACAGGTCCAGACCGGGATGAAACACTAATACTAAAACACCCCTTCGACGAATAACTAATTAACTAATAAAGGCTTCATTATGAGCGACCCGCACCAAAACAGAGAATCAAAGAAATACGACAATCCAATCCCTTCAAGAGAATATATTCTTGAATATGTCGCCAAACAAGCAGTTACAACCTACGATTTATACGACTTACTTGAAGTTGAAGGTAAGCAGAAAAAACCTTTAACACACCGCCTTAGAGCGATGGTACGCGATAAGCAACTGAGTTGTAATCGTGAGGGTGAATACAGTATTTTTGATGCTGAAAAAGATGCCATGATTGGTACGATTAGTGCGCATCCAAGAGGTTTTGGCTTTGTCATGCTAGATGAAGGTGGCAGGGATTTGCGCCTTTCTGCGCATCAAATGAAATTAGTGTTTCATGGTGACAGAGTTAAAGCAAGAATGCTTGATGATCGTGGTGATTCTGAGGTTGTTGAAATTCTTGAGAGTCTTAAGAGTGTTGTAGGTCGTCTACATTTTGGCACTGAAGGCGGTGCTTATGTGGTGGTTGACGACAAACGAATTTGCAACAATATTGATATTCCTCAGACTAATGATGAGAATACTGACCAACAAATTGTTATTGTTGAGATTATCCAAGCACCCACCTTTAAAACGCCTGCACAAGGCAAGATTACCCGAATTTTAGGTGATTATATGGATGAAGGGGTTGAAACTGAGGCGGCACTTTACCGCAATGGTATTCCAGTGGATTTCTCAGGAGAAACTTTAGCCCAAACTAAGCAGTTACCAACAGCAGTAAGTGCACAAGACAAAATAGGGCGTGTTGATATTACTGATATGAAATTGGTTACGATTGATGGTGAAGATTCTCGTGACTTTGATGATGCGGTGTTTGCTGAGTCTACAGGTAACGGTTGGAAGCTGGTAGTGGCAATTGCTGATGTATCCCACTATGTAGAAGAGGGCACAGCACTTGATATAGATGCGGTGCAGCGTGGTAATTCGGTTTATTTCCCGCGTCGTGTGGTGCCGATGTTACCTGAAGAGCTTTCAAATGGCTTATGCTCAATTAATCCTGATGTAGAACGCCTATGTATGACTTGTGAGATGAATATTGATGCAGAAGGTAATTTGCTTGATTACAAGTTTTATCCGGCAGTTATGTTTTCACATGCTCGTTTAACTTATACCAAGGTTGGTAAAATTTTAGAAGAGCACGATGGCGAATTAACACAGCAATATTCAGGTGTCATGGATAATTTAAATGCCTTGTATGACCTATATAAAGCTTTAAAAGGTGCGAGAAGCAAACGCGGTGTTATGGACTTTGATCGTATTGAGACGCAAGTTTTGTTTGATGATAATGGCAAAATTGACAATATTGTGGCAACTTCTCGCAACGATGCACACAAGCTCATTGAAGAATGTATGCTGATGGCAAATCAAGCCACAGCGAAGTTCTTAGCTGAGAATGATGAGGATTTCTTATACCGTATTCACCCTAAGCCAACCGCAGAGAAGGTTGAGCTAACGCGTCAATTTTTAAGTGCAGTTGGTTTAAGCTTGGAGGGTGGTGTGCAACCAGAATCTAAGCATTTCGCTAAAGTGTTAGAAGACGCTAAAGGCAGAGATGATGAAAATATCATTAAAACCGTGGTTTTACGCACCATGAAACAAGCTGTTTATACACCAGCTAATGAAGGTCACTTTGGCTTAGCGTTCGATGATTACACGCACTTCACCTCGCCAATCAGACGCTATCCTGATTTACTGGTACATCGTGCAATCAACCGTGTGCTTAATAAAAGCACCAGAAAACCCAGTAAGGTAATGGTAGAACTCGGTGTTGAATTATCAGCCACAGAACGCAGAGCAAACGAAGCCACCCGAGATGTTGAGCAGTGGTTGAAATGTGAATATATGCGCGATAAAGTTGGCGAAACCTTTAACGGTGTTATCTCTGGTGTTGCTGCCTTTGGCATCTTTATCGAGCTCACTGATATCTATACCGAAGGCATGATTTCTATTCGTGATATGAAAGATGATTATTACAATTTTGATGAAATTCACCACCAACTCAAAGGTCAACGAGGCGGTAAAGTCTTTCGTTTAGGTGACACCATCACGATACAGGTTGCTTCGGTTAATTTAGATGATAGGCAAATGGTGTTTACTCCTGCTTAAATCACGGTGTCTTTCGGCAGAAGAAAAGAAAAAATACTTGCAATTACTTTTGTGAGTATATTCTAAAATAACTGTTTAGGCAATTTTTTGGTTTATTATTTATAGTTCTGTAACCTAATTTCATAAAATCACCAAGTCGGCAAAACTTGTCATTTTGCTAATCATTCCTACTTATGCAAAAGTCTCAAGTAATAAATTGAATTTGAATATTAATCAGTAACCGCACCTTCAGAAGCAGACTTAGCCAGTTTGGCAAACTTAGCCAGTACACCCTTGGTGTAGTTGGGTTTTGGTTGTGTCCAGTTGGATAAGCGCTCATCAATGATAGACTGTTCAACGATGAGTTCTAAGCTGTTATTTTCAGCGTTAATAAGTATCTCATCGCCATCTTCAACCACGGCTAATACACCACCTTTAAAGGCTTCTGGGGTGATATGTCCAACCACAAAACCGTGGGTGCCGCCCGAGAAACGACCATCGGTAATCAGTGCGACTTTGCCGCCCAAGCCTTTACCCATGACCGCAGAAGTTGGGGCAAGCATTTCACGCATACCCGGACCACCTGCAGGGCCTTCGTAACGAATAACGATAACATCACCTGCTTGGATTTTGTCTTTTAGGATAGCCTCTAGTGCTGCTTCTTCACGACCAAAGCATTTTGCTCTACCTTTAAAGCTTAAGCCTTCTTTACCCGTGATTTTCGCTACTGCACCTTCTTGTGCTAAATTGCCACGCAAGATACGCAGATGTGAGTCTTTTTTGATCGGGTTGTCTAAAGATTTGATGATTTCTTGTGAATCAGCGTAGGGCTTGACAGCTTTTAGGTTTTGTGCCATTGTTTTGCCGGTTACTGTCATGCAGTCGCCGTGCAATAGCCCTGCATCCAGTAACATTTTCATTAGGGGTAGGGTGCCACCGATTTCAACCAGTTCACTCATCATATACTTGCCTGAAGGCTTAAGGTCGGCAATCACAGGTACATCGGCACCAATGCGAGTAAAGTCATCAATGGTTAAATTAACCCCGATGGCATTTGCCATAGCAATAAGGTGTAAGACTGCATTGGTGGAGCCACCCAGTGTGATAATCACGGTAATGGCATTTTCAAAAGCTTGCATGGTCATAATATCGCTTGGCTTAATGTCTTTTTCTAAAAGAGTCAGTACCGCTTCGCCTGCACGCACGCAATCGTTATTTTTATCTGCTGAGATGGCGTCTTGTGCACTGGAGTTTGGCAAACTCATGCCCAGGGCTTCGATTGCGGATGCCATCGTATTAGCGGTATACATACCGCCACAAGAGCCTGGACCAGGAATGGCAGTTTTTTCAATATTTTCTAGTTCAATCTCACTAATAGTATTGCTGGCAAATTGCCCCACTGCTTCAAACACGCTAACAACATCGGTGTGACCTTTACCTGGCTGGATAGTGCCACCATAAACAAAAACACTCGGACGATTAAGTCGTGCCAAGCCCATAATACAGCCGGGCATGTTTTTATCACAGCCACCAATGGCAACGATGCCATCAAAGCCTTGGCAGCCGACAACTGTCTCAATAGAATCGGCAATCACCTCACGGGAGACCAAAGAATATTTCATACCTTCAGAGCCCATAGAAATACCGTCTGAAATGGTGATGGTATTAAAGATAACGCCTTTACCGCCAGCAGAATTAACGCCTTTCTCTGCTTCGTCAGCCAGTTTGTTAATGTGCATATTGCAAGGTGTTACCATTGACCAAGTTGAGGCAATACCGACTTGCGGCTTGCTAAAGTCTGCCTTTTTAAAACCGACTGGATACAGCATAGCGCGACTTGCTGCGCGCTCATAACCATCAACAACTTGAGAAGAATATTTGCGTTTATTAGACATAAAAGTATTTCGTTTACTATAAAGAGATAAATTTTAGACTAAAATGAAGTTTTTCTCTACCCTAAATACACAATTGGATACAGCGCAAAAAATCTTGGAATTGATTACACCTTTCGTTAAGCAGGACAAAATTCTGCCAAGAACACACACTCAAATCAATGACAATATTAATGATTTTGTTTTGCTAGAGCAATCTGGTGAGTTAGTGGCTTGTGCAGGTTTAAAAAACTGCCAAGCAGGTGGTATGGGCGAAATTTATGCTTTAGCTGTATCGGAAAAAGCACAAAACCAAGGAATTTCAACTCAACTCTTAGATAAAATCATGCAAAAAGCATTGGCTGATAATGTATCCAAAGTCTTTGCATTGTCTAGACATAATTCACAGTGGTTTTTAAAGCAGGACTTTGTAAAAATGGACATTAGTGAACTGCCCAAGAAGCGTCAAGCCTTGTTTGACCATCAGCGTAACTCATCTGTCTTTTTTAAAATTGTTGCTAAAGAGAACTTGTAATGCAAATTAAAGATCGTATTCGAGGCTATTTACCTGTGGTGATTGATATTGAAACTGGGGGTTTTAATGATAAAACCGATGCTATGCTTGAGATTTGTGCGATAACGATTGATATTAATGAGCAAGGTGTCTTTTATCCAAAAGATGTCTGTCACTTTCATATAGAGCCTTTTAAAGGTGCCAATCTTGAAGCGGCAGCGCTTAAATTTAATGGCATTGATGTGCACAATCCATTACGCATGGCAGTGAGTGAAAAACAAGCGCTGAATAAGATTTTCCAAACCGTTAGTGCCGAGGTAAAAGCCCAAGAATGTACGCGTGCAATTTTAGTCGGGCACAATGCATTTTTTGACCTGGGTTTTTTAGTGGCAGCGAGCAATAGAGCCAAGCTCAAAAGTCCATTTCATCAATTTTCCACCATTGATACAGTCAGTCTTTCAGCTTTATATTATGGTGAAACAGTGCTTGCTAAAGCGATGCGTGTGGCGGGTATTGAATGGGAGGATGTTAATGCGCATTCAGCGTTATATGACACGCAAAAAACAGCCGAGTTATTCTGCAAAATCTTTAATACACAGCCTTTTTAAATGACAGACTCAAACCTTGTCAGGGTTAAATAATGCGAGAAGCTTGAGATTCAGTCCAATCTCGGATTTCTTTGATTAGAACTGTTGCAGATTTCCCTGCAACACTAATAGGTTTGCCAATAACAACGGTAATGGTATTAGGATATTTAATAAAACTACCTTTAGGCCATACTCTACCAGCGTTATGATAGACAGGCGATATGTCACAACCTGTTTTCTTAGCGATAGAAATGCCACCTTTTTGGTATTCACCGAGTTTTCCATAAGGTTGACGCGTGCCTTCAGGGAAGACGACGACAAAAATCTTTTCATTGATTCTATCAGCACCTTGTTTGATTACTTTTTTTAGAGCTTTGAATTTTTCGCCACGATTAATAATAATAGGCTTTAACATTGCCAACGCCCAACCAAATACTGGAATGAGTAGCAACTCTCGCTTAAGCACCCAAGTTTGATGTGGAAAAACTTGTTGTAGTCCAATGGTTTCCCAAGTAGATTGATGATTAGAGATAATCACGCATGGTGTTGTTGGGATATTTTCCTTACCCATGACTTCAAGCTTGATGTTTAGCGTCATGCGTAGCCACCAGATACAAAACTTTGACCAATTTACCAATATGGCGTAGCGTACTTTGACTGGGGTAAAGAACAGCATTAACACGATTGTTGTCAGTAACACTAAAACTATGGTTGAACCTAAAAAGTAAAGTAAAGACCTTAAAAAAAGCATATTCATTCAGTATAGAGCATGTAAGCGTTATAATTTATCAACTTGAAATTTTAATGATTTTTTATGACCCTTAGCACTATTCTTTTTGATTTAGACGGCACATTGGTTGACACTGCCCCTGACCTTGCTTATGCACTCAATGCTTTGTTGCTGGAGAATGGCATAGAAGAAAAGTCGTACAAGGTGATTAAGCCTTTGGTGGCACATGGCGGTAAAGCCTTAATAACTATGGGTTTTGAGTGTAATGAGTCGCATCCTGAATTCACTCAAAGACACCAAAGACTGCTACAAATTTATACCGATAATATTGACAAACACGCAAAAACTTTTGAGGGTATTGATGATTTGTTAGCATTGATTAAACAGCGCAAGCTCTTGTGGGGCATTGTTACCAATAAACCTGAAAATTTAAGTTATTTATTATTGGAAAAATTGGGCGTTAAGCCCGATGTAGTCGTGTGTGGCGACACACTAGAACATAGTAAACCCCATCCTGCACCGCTACTTTATGCTTGTGCACAATTGGCAGTTGATCCAAAGTCATGTTTGTTTGTTGGGGATGACAAAAACGATATGATTGCTGGCAAGAATGCAGGTATTAAAACGGTTGCAGTCACTTATGGTTATGGCACAGTTGCGCAGGATTGGGGTTATGATTATCTTATTGATTATCCACAAGAAATACAGAGGTTGATTTAATGCAAGAACTATTATTAGGTTTTTTTATAGGCTTTTCTCCTATGCTTTTTTGGCTTTTTAAGCTTAAAAATAAGAACACTGAATTAGAGATAAAACTCAAAGAACAAGAAAAGACTTTTAATGCCGCACAACGATCGCAAACGCAAATGAATGAAGCCTTTGAGAAGATTGCTGCCCAAGTTTTAAAAAAAGACAGCCTTGAGCTCAGTGAAAAAAATGCAGACCTACTTCAGCCACTAAAAACACAAATTAAAGATTTTCGCAAGAAGATAGAGGGGCTTTCCACTGAGCAAGTTAAAGACCGAAGCTCGCTTGAGCAACAAATTAAAACCTTAACGGATGCACATAAGAACACGCTTGAAGGTACGCAAAAGCTCACCAATGCACTTACTTATGACAACAAACAGCAAGGTGATTGGGGGGAGATGATATTAGAGTCAATTTTGGAAGATTCTGGATTAAGTAAAGGTGATCAATACCATGTGCAATCAACACTCAAAGATGAAGATGGAAGGGTATTAAGACCTGATGTAATCGTGCATTTACCTGACGATAAAGACATTATTATTGATTCCAAAGTTTCGCTTAAAAGTTATCAGGACTATGTCTCAGGCGATAGCACAGCAATTAGCGCACATATCAAATCTATTGACACCCATATTAAAAATATCTCATTAAAGTCATATGAAAACTTAGAGGGCGTGAATACACTGGATTATATTTTTGTATTTTTCCCAATTGAGGCATCTTTGCTAGTGGCATTAGAGCAAAAACCCGATTTATTTAACGATGCACTAAAGAAAAATGTCGCATTGGTATCCCCCTCAACGCTGATGATGAGTCTAAAAACCGTTAATCATATTTGGAATACCGAGAGACAAAACAAAAATACCGAAGAGATTGTGCGTCAAGCAGGGGCGATGTATGATAAATTGTCAGGCTTTTTAAAATCTATGGATGAGATAGAAAAGCAATTGGACAAAGCAAGAGACAGCTATAAAGATGCACGTATTAAACTCTCTACCGGTAAAGGCAATCTTATTGGTCGTGCGGAAAAATTAAAAGAACTGGGTGTGCAAAGTAAAAAGGAATTGAAATGAATATTAAAACCAATTATCAAATTACCAAGGATGAGTTAAAGGATAAAACCATTTTAGTCACGGGCGCTAACCGTGGCTTCGGCAGGGCGATGACGCTAGACTTGGCTAAAGCAGGCGCGAGTGTGATTATGCTAGGGCGTGATTTAGGCTCGCTGGAGGGGGTATATGACGAAGTGGTGGATGCAAAATACCAAGAGCCGATTCTTTACCCATTTGACTTAGAAGGGGCAACACCTGAACATTATGAGCAACTACAAAAAAGTATTTTGGATAATTTTGGACATCTTGATGGGCTGATTCACAATGCCAGTATCATCGGCACAATGATGCCAATTGAGCAATATGATATTAAACTGTGGTACTCTACGATGCAAATTAATCTCAATGCCCCTTTTATGCTGACGCAATTTTTAATTCCTGCATTAAACCAGTCTGATGATGCGCGCGTGTTATTTTTATCCTCTTCGGTAGGGCGTAGTGCAAGAGCTTATTGGGGGGCTTATGGTGTGAGTAAATTTGCGATTGAAGGTTTAAGCAAAACCCTATCAGAAGAATTGGAGAAAACCAATATTAAAGTCAATTCGCTAGACCCAGGGAGGATGAAAACTGAGATGAGAAGAGCCGCCTATCCTGCTGAAAATGCAGATAAAAACCCTTTACCTGAGGATAAAAGCCCAGCGATTGTGTATTTAATGAGTGAAAAATCTAATAAGTTAAACGGAGAACAAATTACCTTATCCAACGCTTGATCAGTTTAAAAATAAACAAGATTAAATAAACAACAAAGCTGGCGACACTGAGCACGAAAGAAAAAGCAGCAATTGGCGTCCACAAAGTTTCGTGTAATAAACCTTGTTCATCGACATATATTGGATAAAAAGACTTTTGGATCAATAAAGAGGCGACAGCCAATAGCAGAAAAAATAAAGCAATTTTTAAAAGAGTACTTTTAAAAGGCTTTTGCATATTTTTAGTATTGTAAATCGCTGGTTAAATGCGGGTGAATGGTTTTTAAAATTTCTTTAAAAACTTTTTCATTGCCAGCCACCACATTGCCAGTTTCTAAAAATTTATCACGACCTGAAAAATCACCAATAAAGCCACCAGCTTCTTTAACCAAAAGTGCACCAGCAGCGATGTCCCAAATGCTAAGCTCAATCTCCCAAAAACCATCCAAGCGACCTGCAGCCAAATAAGCCAAATCAAGTGCGGCAGAGCCTGCACGGCGAATACCTGCAACTTGTGGATGGATAGCCTTAAACATATCTAAGTAAGCATCTAAATGCCGTGGTGCTTTAAAAGGAAAACCGGTGCCAATCAATGTGTTTTCAAAACCACGGGTATGAGTCGTGCGAATCCTTTGCTCGTTAAGATAAGCCCCTTGACCCTTAGAGGCGGTAAACATCTCTTCTTTAAATGGATCATATACCACAGCGTGGGTGGCTTCCTTGTCTTCGTACAAGGCGATAGAGACGCAGTATTGAGGGAAACCATGTAAGTAATTGGTGGTGCCATCGAGCGGGTCAACAATCCATTGAAAGCGACTGTTGCCTAAAATTTCTCCATTTTCTTCACCCAAAATACAATGATCGGGAAAGGCGTATTTCAACTCGTCTATAATAGCATCTTCGGCGGCTTTATCTACTTCAGAAACGAAGTCATTGGCTGCTTTATTTTCAATCGTTAAAAGGTCAATTTGGTTGTGGTATCTCAAAATGATGTCACCCGCTTTTCTGGCGGCTTTAATGGCAATATTAAGCGTAGGATGCATGATAAAAGGCAAAAATGAATAAAGAAGCGAATTATACCCATACCTTTGATAGGGTGCGTGTGGTTATGGTTAATACCACCGAGCCAGGTAATCTTGGTGCAGCCGCCAGAGCGATGAAAAATATGAACTTATCGCAGTTGACTTTGGTCAATCCGCAAGGTTATCCATCGGCGGTTGCTACTGCTAGAGCGAGTGGTGCAGATGATGTGTTGTCCAATGCGCTAGTTTATAACTCCTTGAAAGAAGCCCTGCAAGGCGCACATTTGGTGATTGGCGCCAGTGCACGCCAACGCAATATTAAATGGAAACAAATGGATGTCGTAGGCACTTGTAGTGAGATTCAAAAAACAACCTCAGTTGAAAATCAAAGTGTCGCAGTGGTCTTTGGCACAGAAAAATATGGTTTGACTAATGAAGAGCTAGATTTGTGCCAAATCCTGATGACCATCCCCGGAAACCCTGATTATTTTTCTTTGAATGTGGCTTCTGCCATTCAAGTCTTTGCCTATCAAAATTATGTCTACAACACCACAACGCAGTTTGAACAGAGCAGTAACGAGATTGCCAGTTTTGACGAATTAGAAGGTTTTTACGCCCATCTTGCTCAAGCATTGGAACACATGGGATATTTTAAAGACAAACGCCCTAAGGCGCTTTTAATGCGCAGACTGCGTCGTTTCTTTGGCAGGGCAGAGCCTGAAAAAGAAGAGGTGGCAATATTGCGAGGGATACTTAGGAATATTAAGCCATTTGAGAAATAAATAATACCCATAAAAAAAGCCCGATTTGTTCGGGCTTTTTTACTTCAAATATTGAAATAGATTATTTAATAAGTTTATTCATGCGTTTAACAAACTCAGCAGGTTCTTTGAGTTGTCCGCCTTCACTGAGTACCGCTTGGTCAAACAACACCTTAACCACATCTTGACTAATCTTAGTTTTAAGTTTTTTAACCAAAGGATGTTTAGGGTTAATCTCAAGAATAGGCTTGGTTTCAGCTACATCTTGACCGAGTGATTTCATGATGCGCTCCATATTGCCACCCATCTCATTTTCATCGGCAACCAAACAAGAGGGGGACTCGCTAAGACGATTAGAGATTTTTACTTCTTTGACTTGGTTTTCAAGAATTTTGCTCATTTTTTCAATGACTTTATCAAAATCTTTGGCAGTTTTTTCTTTTTTGGCTTTTTCTTCTTTAGAATCTAAATCTTCTAAGTCGCCTTTAGCAATAGATTTTAGTGGGGTACCGTCAAATTCTCCAAAATTACTAACCATCCATTCATCAACACGATCAGACAGTAGCAACACTTCAATATCTTTTTGGTTGAAAATTTCTAGATGTGGTGAACCTTTGGCGCTCTCATAAGTCTCAGCCGTGATGTAATAAATGGCTTTTTGGTCTTTTTGCATGCTTTTAACATAGCATTCAAGCGTTGCTGTTTGTGTGGCATCAGCACTTTTATTAGTGGCAAAGCGTAGTAGTTTGGCGATTTTCTCTTTGTTGGCAAAATCTTCAACCACACCTTCTTTCATAACCATGCCAAATTCTTTCCAAAAAGTGGCGTATTTTTCAGGCTTGTTTTTTGCCATTTTTTCCAATTCTTTTAAAATACGACTGACCGAGGCTTTGCGTATGGTATCCACGACTTTGTTGCCTTGTAGAATCTCTCTAGAAACATTCAGCGATAAATCAGCAGTATCAATCACACCTTTGACAAAGCGCAGGTAAAGTGGCATTAATTCCTCGTTATCCTCCATAATAAAGACGCGCTTGGCGTAGAGTTTAATGCCACCTTTGCGCTTAGGTTCCCACATATCAAATGGTGCTTTTGAGGGGATATAGAGTAAGGAGGTGTAGTCTAAGTTGCCCTCAACACGATTGTGCAACTGGGTGAGTGGCGCTTCAAAGTCAAAAGTCAGCGACTTATAGAACTCATCGTAATCTTCTTGTTTAAGCTCAGATTTGTCTTGTGTCCAAAAGGCATTGGCTTTATTAACGGCTTCGTATTCAATGTTTTTGTCGTCTTCTGAGTGCTTAATCATCATAATTGGCACCGTAATATGGTCGGAATATTTGCTGATAATGCCGCGCAGACGGTGCTCGTCTAAAAACTCAGCTTCATCGGCTTTAATGTGCAAGGTGATAGAGGTGCCAAAATCAGGGCAATCGACCTTTTCAGTTGAGTATTTACCCTTGCCATTTGATGTCCATTGGGTGCCTTTTTTGCCTTTAGTGCCTGCTTTTCTGGTGGTCAGTGTTACCTTGTCAGCAACGATAAAGGCAGAATAAAAACCCACACCGAATTGACCAATAAGATTGGAATCTTGTGCTTGTTTTTCATCTAGACCTTTCAGGAATTTTTTGGTACCAGAATTGGCAATAGTGCCGATATTTTTATTGACTTCAGTCTCAGTCATGCCAATGCCATTGTCGGTAATGGTAATGGTTTTTTTGTCTTTATTAACATCAATATAAACGGCTAAATTTTCCTTGCCTTCAACCAAAGAATCATCCGAAAGCGTCTCAAATTTAAGCTTATCAATCGCATCAGAGGCATTGGATACCAACTCCCTGAGGAAAATTTCTTTATTTGAGTATAGAGAATGAATCATCAAATCCAGTAGTTGTGAGACTTCTGTTTGAAAAGTATGTGTTTGTTTTTCTGCCATTTTTCTATTCCATGTTATGCGTTAAAATATATCAATATGGGCAGAATGATAAAATTCAACTAAAAATGCAAAAAGAAATTGAAAAATTTATTGCGTATTTAAAAGTTGAGCGTCACTATGCGCTAAACACACAACAGGCCTATGAAAAAGACTTGCGTCAGTTGTTAGAATTTTTGCGTGAAAAAAGCATCACTAATTGGAGTGATGTAACCACGCAGCATCTAAATTTACTCGTGATGAAAATGCGTCATCACGGTATGAGTGGACGCAGTATTCGCCGTCATTTGTCTTCTGTGCGTGGTTTTTTAAGTTATTTATTGTCCCAAAAAATCATACCCAGTAACTGCGCTTTGGGCTTGCAAACGCCTAAAGTCAGCCAAAACTTACCGAAAATACTAGATTATGAGCAAATTGTAATGTTGAGCACCCCAAGACTGCAATCGGCTAAAGAGCTGCGAGATGTTGCAATTATTGAGGTGCTTTATTCTTGTGGGCTTAGGGTGTCAGAATTGGTCTCATTAGATATAGATTCAATCGATAACACTCAGGGCTTTTTGCGAGTGGTGGGCAAGGGGTCAAAAATGCGGCACACACCATTAGGCAAACCAGCACAAAAGGCGATGACAAACTACTTGCAAAAAATAGGTGTGACACAAGGCGCTCTATTTTTAAACAACAAGAGGCAAAGAATCAGCACGAGGTCTGTGCAAGCCATGATTAAGCGGCGTGCACTGGAAGTTGGCATTAAGGTTGGTGTGCACCCACATATGTTGCGCCACGCAGCAGCCACACATTTTTTGCAGTCCAGTCATGATTTGCGCAGTGTGCAAGACTTTTTAGGGCATAAAAGCATTAAATCAACACAGGTTTATACGCACTTAGATTTTTTAGAATTATCCAAGGTGTATGACAAATTTCACCCTCGCGCTAAAAAACCATGAATTTTCAAACACGATATGCAGCCAAGATACTGAGGCTTGGCGGGGTGATTAGCAACCCGACAGACACCGTTCAAGGTTTAACCTGCCTGCCTTATGAAAAATCGATGCAAAAAATGCTGTGGCTTAAGCGTAGAAGCCCTGCAAAAGGCTTGATTTTGCTTGCTAGTGATGTCAATTTTTTGTATCCGTATGTAGAAGACGCAAGTTTATTAGTACCAATAAAACTACAAAAACAACCAACGACTTATTTATTAAAAGCAAGTAAAAACACTTCAAGATTGATCAGGGGTGATTTTGACACAGTTGCGGTGCGTTTGACAGACAATGCTTTGATTAGCGCCCTGTGCACAAAATTAGGCAGTGCGCTATTGTCTAGCAGCGCCAATATTACTGGAAAACCTATTGCAACAAGTATGCTTGAATTAAATGTGTCCTTCAAGCAAGAATTAGATTTTATTATTGCACCAAAAAAGAATAATACCGAGCCATCACACATTATTAATGCACACACACAAGAGCGAATTAGATAATTACTTGTTTGTGTCTAACTTAAAATTGGCATAGTCGTCAATAGACATCGTTTGCGTGCCGTTGCTAACATTAAGTAGTTGCCATGCTGTATCTGTGGCGTGGATTGTATTATTGGTAAAATTTAAGCGATAGTCATTGTGCCATAGTTGTTGTAATTGCCAAGAGGATTGGGCAGGTGATAATTGCCAAATACAAATTTCCATTGAAGCAGAGACAATCTGTTTGCCATCTGGACTGAAATTTGCACTTGAAACCAAGGTCGTATGCCCAATAAAAGTTTGTAGACAATTGCCTGCTAAATCCCAAAGTTTGAGGCTCTTATCCGCTGAGGCAGAGACAATATGTTTACCATCTGGGCTGAAATTTGCACTTACAACTCCAGTCGTATGCCCAACAAAAGTTTGCAGACAATTACCCGCTAAATCCCAAAGTTTGAGGTTGTTATCCCATGAGGCAGAGATAATCTGTTTGCCATCTGGGCTGAAATTTGCACTAAAAACTATACCTATATATGTATGCCCAACAAAAGTTTGCAGACAATTACCTGCTAAATCCCAAAGTTTGAGGTTGTTATCCCCTGAGGTAGAGACAATCTGTTTGCCATCTGGGCTGAAATTTGCACTTGAAACCCCAGCCGTATGCCCAACAAAAGTTTGCAGACAATTACCCATTAAATCCCAAAGTTTGAGGCTCTTATCCGCTGAGGCAGAGACAATCTGTTTGCCATCTGGGCTGAAATTTGCACTTGCAACCCCAGCCGTATGCCCAACAAAAGTTTGCAGACAATTACCCGCTAAATCCCAAAGTTTGAGGTTATTATCCCCTGAGGCAGAGACAATCTGTTTGCCATTTGGGCTGAAGTTGGCACTAAAAACTCTAGCCGTATGCCCAACAAAAGTTTGCAGACAATTACCCATTAAATCCCAAAGTTTGAGGTTGTTATCTCCTGAGGTAGAGACAATCTGTTTGCCATCTGGACTGAAATTTACACTCAAAATCATATCCGTATGTCCAATAAAAGTTTGCAGACAATTACCCATTAAATCCCAAAGTTTGAGGTTCTTATCCACTGAGGCAGA
>NZ_FQTR01000025.1 GCF_900128535.1 bacterium endosymbiont of Bathymodiolus sp. 5 South
GCAACAGATTTAATGAATAATAGACCTAGGAAATGCTTGGGGTACAAGACCCCATTTGAGGTCTTTGCCAAGATGACTGGCAAGGACTATTTTTTAAATGGAAGTGTTGCACTTATGGATTGAATTCTCCAATTATTAAATTTAAACAGCACCAAAATTCAAACAAAAATACTTAAGGGCACCTCTAAAAATAAATGTAAAATTTAGTGTTTGACATAATATGCCTTATTGGCTTTAATAAAAATTCTCCCTTACCCTTTAAAACCTACTGTGATTGACTATCAGGGAAAATGGATTATTTAATTAGGAGAAAATATGAAAAATATCTTAAAAAATTTACTGTTAATACTATTAAGCTTTGCCTCGTTACAAGTTTTCGCGCTTGATTTTACCTATACCAAGCATGCTTGGTTTGGCGCTGGCTCTGAAGGCAACGAATATGCTATTGAAGGTTATGATACGGTTAATTATTTCACTGAGAATAAGCCTGTTAAAGGTTTGGCAGAATTCTCGCTTGAATATCGAGGAAAAACTTGGCATTTTAAAAATGCAGAAAATCTAGCATCATTTAAGGCTAACCCGCAACAATATGCACCACAATATGGCGGACACTGTGCTTGGCGTATCGCCCAAGATGGTGAAGGTGTATATGGAGATCCTAAAATCTGGACGATTGTTGGCAACAAGCTTTATCTAAACTACAACCGAGTAGCTAACAAGCGATGGGTAAAGGATATTCCTGGCTTTATCAAAAAAGGTAATGACTTTTGGCTAGGTAAAAACCAATTTAAAAACCTTAATTGAGTGCATAGTCTACTGATTCAAACACACCAGTAATGATTGATATGTAAACCATTGATGTAATAGAAGTGCCACCAATAACACCAATAAGTATGTTTTTGAGTTTGACATCTATAACAGATAAAAAATAAATCAATATATTGATTGAAATACCTGGGATAAAACACAAAGCAAAAATAATAGGGATTTCTTTGGTTTTGATTTTATGTTCATAATCCAATATTTTTTGCGGTACTTTAAAATTTAGCTTATGTGCAAAATTATAAATAATCAAACAGTAACCCACAATAGCAATTTGAATAGCAAAAAACACCTGAGTAAAAGAAAAAATATAGATACCTGCCAGCAAAAAGGCAGTACCTGGCAATAATGTCAAGCCCCTAATAATTAAAATTAAAATATAAGCAATATAGGATATTACAAAATATTTTGTAGTTAAAAACGCTTTAAGCATTTCTGGGTCAATGTTATAATCACTAAAATATAGATAAATCAAAGCAATAATATTGAGTGCGACAAAGCCATAAAATAAATATTTTTTACTAATATTTTTCATTATCGGTAATTTCCAGTTGTTTTAATTTATTATAAAAATCATCTAAATCTTTGGGTTTTTCACCATATCTAGGGTTGTCATGCATTTTTAAAAATGGACGCGAATTAAGTTCTAAAAAAATACAGGGTTGTGTCTTGAAATCAACTTCAATTCCTTCTTTACAGATCACATCAACACCCAAAATATTAGCATTAAAAAAATTCAATATTTTAATCAAGTCTTGTTTGTTGTTATCACTTAATTTAACTTTATCGATTACCTCAATACTTGAGCCTAATTTAAGAGAAATCTTATGGTGCAGATAAACTTTTTGCGTATCTGTAAGGATGGTAGAAAAGCGCATCCCTTGTTGTTTTAGATGTTTCTTAATGGCTTTATTTTTGGGTATCAATTGAGTCACAGGCGCAAGCTGCATTTTTTGCCTTAGTGCGTTCTCAATATCAATCAAAGCCCCAATCGTTCTCTGCCCGTCACCCACTATAAAAGGTGGATAACGCCTAAGTACCGACATAACGCCAAATTTTGTCACTACCACACGGTAATTTTTGCCCAGCAGGTACGCTTCTATAATGCTATTTGGCCACCACTTTTTAACACCAATACTTGCTCTTAATAATTGCGCTTTGTTTTCAATGGGAAAATACGCCCCTCGAGAAAAACCACCAACATTAGGCTTAATAACCAGTGGAAAACCATATTGCTCATAAAATTTAAATGCTGAGTATGGGTTAACAAAAGTTCTGCCTTTGGCGTAAGGCAATGCGTTTTCTTCAAAGGCCAATCTAGCCTGTGCTTTTGAGCGACAGGCGCGACGAACTTTAAGCGGATTATAATCACTACAGCCTGATAAGAAAAAATGCGATAAAAACCGATGTAATAATTGCATTATTGTTTAGTTTTTGACTGATAGTGTTTGATAATTTTTCTAAAAAAAACAAAACGATTAAAGTGTTGCTTAGGGGTGGTATCGCTAACTTTAACTAAATGTTTCATATTGTCTTTAATAAATTTATATTTGGTTTTTTTTGAAACGCTATCATCTAGTAAGTGAATAGGAAATGGAGCAAATAAATTAATTTCAATAATATGGAAAAAACCCAACAGTAACTCCGTCTTAGAATTCGCCCTAAGCCCCACTCTGGCAATACGAAAAGACGGTAATTCTTGCAGATATTTTTGCAAAATATCCAACTCTTTTTCACAAAAATCTTGTGTAATATCTTGATAAACTGTCTCTTTATTATGAATGCCATTAACGGGGTAACGCTCATCTGAGCGATTGAGTGATTGGGTAATATTTAGTGTACTTAAGCACTTCTTATTAGTCGCATCACGAATATAGAAAATCTCATATTCTTTTTCTTCATGCGCTGCATACTGCAAAATATAAGGAATCTTTCCATTTTTTGGGTCAAAATTTAAAAAATCTTGTTTATTATTAATTTTAATAATGCCATTAGAATTTTGCCCCCATTCAGGTTTTAAAAATACAGGGAAAGTTTCTGGAAGATTGTTTTTATCAAAATAACCCTGTTTCAGACGCCACTTTTTTGGGATGCGAGCATCCATATCAATCTTGGAATAAAAACCTTTTTTCTTGTTATACCATTCAGCGTTAATTTGAAAATAATACCAAGGAGGAATACCCAAACGAATTGACCAAATAATATAATGAAAAATCAACCTAAATGTCAAATACCTCTCCTTTGGTTGGATTGTCTGAGTAATAATGCAAACTTACAGTTTTTTGCTTTGCATTAATTTGATGAATATAATTGTCCATCTTGCCTTTTAAACCTTTGCTATAGCCATATTCCCCGCCACTTAACTTGCTAGAACCAAGTTCAGTTAATGGGTTTTTATCAAAACTTTTACAACTTAGCTCCCCTTCAAATACATAAACAAAAGCCTGCTCTGGATGACCATGAATACGCGTTGTTGCGCCTTGGTCCCAATGTAGCAAGCCTAACCAATAATCAGCGTTATTGATAATAATATTTCTTGTGTAATTACCTTGATCAAAAGATAGATTTTTTACCTTTACTTCTTTTGCTAAAACTTTAATTTTCTCAATAGCTAAGTCATGATACTCTTTAGCCAGTAATTCACACAATGCTTTAAAGTCAAAATCAGTTGTGTGCGTGTAATCGTAACTCTTAATTTTTTTAAACATTGTCTTGTCGTGCCTTTCCTGTACTAATTAAACGATTTAATAGCGCTGTTAGTTTCACTTGATTGATATTAATATTACTAATCAACAGTCGAAACACCAATTTTTCTTCTATATAAGCAAGCGCAAGTAAGGCTTGTTCATCCTTGAATAATTTATTGCGTAAATTTTGGTTGAAAGCATTTGACTCTTGCGCTTTAAAACGAAAACAGACATTAAACGAAGTGCGTTTTTTCACCATTTCCAACTCACGACTGGCATTAATAAAACCCTCTGCAAATTTTGCTAATTGATAATAATTTTCAACTCTATCAGAAAAACCTTGCTTAGAATAAAATTTCCAGTCTAAAAACCATTTTAAGCTGTCCACACGACGACCACATTGTAGTGAGCCAGCCCCTAAATCAACTGTATTGTCTCGAAAAATATAACTACTATCGCCATCTGCACAAGTACAAGACAATAAATTTTGATGATTTAATAATAAAAAGTTACACATTAAACTACTACCAAGCATTTTGTGAAAATCCATCGTAAAAGAGTCTAATTGCTCAATACCAGTTAGAAATTTAGCTTTTAATATTGGACTCATTACTGCTGCCCCGCCCCAAGCACCATCACCATGTAGCCAAAAATGGTGCTTATTTTTTAGCATGATTAGCTTTTCAATATTGTCATAAGCACCACGCACTGTTGTCCCTAAAGTTGCACAAACAAAAAATGTGATACCGCCATTTTTTTGAACTTTCCAAATAGCTTTATCAAGTGCTGAAGCGTCCATTTCTCCATTTTTAGTGGTTGGCACTTTAATTAAGTTATCGGTGCCGATACCTAAAATATTCATCGCTTTATCTAGCGAATAATGCGCATCATCACTCACAAAAGCAAACAAAGGTTTTTGACTAAATAACCCTTGTTGCTTTGCATTTTTTGATGTTTGATTGCGTGCCACCATCATGGCAATCATATTGGCATTGCTTGAGCCCGTTGTCATCTGCCCTTCACCTTGTTTAAAGCCAACACACTCAAGCATTTGTTCAAGCATGTAGGTTTCCATCAAGGTAGCAACAGGTGCAGATTCAAAGGTACAAGCTGAAGTGTTACTCAATGCAACAACAACTTCCCCCAAAATTGAAGGCGCATTAGCGCCCGACCACATACGATTAGCAAAACCAATATGACTGGTATTAGGGGAGTAATCTAGATATTGCTGCACCCAAACAAACAATTGCACCCAATCCTGAGTTGATTGCTTATTTAAGTCTAACAGTTCAGTTAATTCAGTAGTCGATTGATAATCAATCAATCGATTATTGCTTTTTATATTTGAGTATTGTAGTGTTTTCGCTATTTTTTCAAGCAATTCCTTATCTTGCATTGAATGGAAAACCTTCTAATTGGGTTTTTTGTTCAGCCACATCATCACAATACCCAAAACTAAGATGGACAAAGCTGCATTTGCCAAACCAGCATCTGTGCATGCATTAGGTGCTATAAACACCGCTTGACAAGCTGCTTCGTTCGCAACTTGCCAAGTTGGATGCCAACCAAGTGGAGTAAAAATATGGAAAAATATTGCCCCTGTCATTACCACTGATGCCATTAATCCGCCAATACAGTGTAGTTTTTCCCTATGCTTCCACAATACAATGGGTGATAATAACGCCAAGGCAGTTGCCAACTCAGCTAAACCGATTAAAATCGAACCGTACTCAGTAAACAATTCACCTAATGTGGTGTTGATGGTGTCACTCATCCAAATACCAATAGTGCTAAAGATATGCTGTGGCTCTAATGCAGTGTTGTCGAATTTATAAAACAACGAACCAAGAAATACATTTGATGCCCATAGGGCGATTAGCCAACTGATTGTAATTTTGATTGCGTTACTCATCTTTTCTTTTTTTTATATTATTTTTCTAAATTATAAACGATTCAATGCCCTGCCAGAATTTAAAATCGCTCTTGTCATTTCAGCAGCTCCAACCAACGAGTCAGCCTTTTTGGTATGCCAAAGAATCAAACTAGCCGCTAACACCAAACCATCATAAAACAAGCCCTTATCGCCTGATAAAGCAGATTTTCCTAGCTCAACTGTATAATCTGCCAACGCTTTAATATCGCTATGCACATCCCACTTATCAGGAAATGAAATAGCACGCAAGTTCTGGTCAATGCCTAACGACTTGGGATTGATATCCACCCTATCTTGCTCAATTAGACCTTGGTAAGAAACCATTAAGCCTTTTTGACGAAGTGAGGGAATCACGCCACCTTCAACACCACGCACCAATAAGGCACTATCCATACCACTGGCATCAACCAAATGCGCATAGATTGGTGGGTACGGCTTGTGTACATAACCCAAAATCGAGTGTGTGGTCTTGCCCCTTAACGGTCCAATCAATGTTTCTACGGTATTAATCACACTACGCTTAATCAGTCGCTCTCGTAATGGCACTAAGTCATGCAAGCCACTACAATAACTCGCTTGATCAACATAACTCCAACCAATAGACGAGTCTTCTAATCTGTTTTTTGCTTGTTCGGTTGAACAATCAACATTCAAACCCAATGCTTGATTGATGTGCCTATGCGTCAGTCCAAATTTTGGCGATACGCTATCTAGACCATGGATAATCGTTGGTAAACCCAACTCTGCTAATAGCGGCGGTAAAAATGATGAAATCGGAATTGAGCGATTATAACCACTGTATGGATCACCCAAATCCACCAAATCCTCGACATTAATTTGTTGTTTATCACTCTGAGCAAGAATAGCAGCCAAAATACCCTCATTTTCCTCCATGCTCTCACGCTTCATACGCAAAGCAATTAAAAAAATGGCAGAGCGTACATCATCAATCTCACCACGCAAAATGGCTTGCATGCCATCTCTAGCTTCTTCAAAGGCAATATCTTTACTTAAATCTGGGCCGGTTGCCACGCGCTGAATAATGGATTTCATTAAATCTTGTGAATTCATAGTTCTATATATATTTCGTTATTCTCTTGTTTAACTGCATAAGTCTGCATAGCCTCTACATCCTCTTCTGAGCTGTTACCTGTGGCTAAATCAAAGCTATAACCATGGAGTGAACACTTGACTCGATTGCCTTTTAAGCAACCTAAAGTCAGCTCGATATCTTCATGTGGACAACGATTTTCTGCTGCATATAAAGCACCGTTATTCATGGTTACAAATACCTTAACACTCTTAAGTGTCGCTGCAACCATCGTACCTTCTTTCGGTATAGAGTCTAATACTTTTACCCACATTAAAAGAAACTCCAAACACTATTTTTGTCCAATCTTGAAGTACATTGATTGAGTTGCTGTTGGTAGCGCTTGGCATTAGCGGCAACTTTTCTTGCTACTTTTTTAAGCCAAGGTTTGGCATGATGAGTTTTACGATTGAATCCACCATGACCCTCATGGTAAGCCAGATACTGGTTATAAGCATCGTTTTTGTTAATATTTGAGCGTTTTTTGGATTTACTGATATACCAACCAACAAAATCAACCGCATCTTCAAAATTTTCACGACTTGCATTTGTATTGCCTGTCTTGAGTTTATACAACGCCCATGTTGCATCTGTTGCTTGAGCAAAGCCATGAGCAGTGGTCGGTCTAAACCAAGGTATCACACTAAATAATTTTGTTCTTGGGGGTTTTGCATCCGATTTAAAATGCGACTCTTGATAAATAATTGCCAATTGCACATGCATGGGTACGCCATATTTTTTCGTTGATGCTTTTGTTGCCTGATACCAGCGAACCTCTTCATCCATCAAAGTACAGATATTACTAACTGTTATTGCATCAGATGAAAATAAAGAAAAACAACCACTTAAAAATAAAGACAACAATAATAGTGTCAGTTTTTTCATTAACCTGCAAAACCAATAAATTCTTTAAAAAGAATAACAGCCTGAGTAATAAACAAAAATGCAAATAAGGTAATAATTGCTCTATCACTTAGACCTTTGCTTGATGTGGCTTTTGCTTTACTATCCAACTCGATATTATTAGCAACCAAGCCCTTATCTGAAGTTTCTGCGTGGAATACCACACGGGCATTGACTTTTAAACGAGAATTATTAACAATATTTTTCTGATGTGCAAAATACTGCTCACCATCATCACCTAAAATAAAACCATAACCTTTGCTACCAAACTGGGTAACCTTACCTTTTACTTTTTTTGCCATTTTTACTCTTATATTTTTTGCAAACTATAGACTGCTTTTTCAACAAAATCAGCCCCTACTTGTTGATACTTGGGTTCATTTTGAATATCATCAAAGCATTCTAACTGCTCATACTCAAAGCCCTTAAAAAGCTGTGCCACCTCAGCCTCACTCACTGCATAAGGCGGACCACTTATTTTTGATTGTGGGTAATTTCGTGTTAACAACAACATTTGACAATCACTGGGTATGATGGCGTGTAAATGTTGTGCATATCTTGCCCTTAAATCTGCAGGTAATGCAATCAGTGAACCCCTGTCATAAACCGCCCTAACTGTGTTTAAATGCTTGGCTTCAAGGTCAAAATAATCACCACAGAAAATACGGATATCTTGTGCATCATAAATACTGAATTTATCCACTTTTTGCATGGAATATCCAATATTATTCTCAGTAAAGAAAGCCTCAACAGCCAGTGAACTTAACTCAATACCGATCACCTTGTACTGCTGTTCTAAGAAATACCTCATATCTTGGCTTTTGCCACATAACGGCACAAAGACTGTGTCGCCTTTTTGCAGTGCTAAACACGCACCAAATTCTAACAACTTAGTGTTTGTTGTCTCCATGTGCCAAAATGTGGCATCATCCTTCCAATGCTGTAACCAATCTGTCATTATCACTCCTTAAAGAACCTTTATAATACGCAATATGGATATTAAAAAACCTACTCGTAAAACCATCATGCAATTTCTGATGGTTATTTTAGCCGTTTTTGTTATCCGTGTGTGGCAACAACAAGATTTAATTACTGGCGTAGCGCCCAGTTTTACCTCTAAAACTTTAAGTGGCGAGATTGTTAACAGCAAGCCCTTACCTAATCAAGCTGTATTGATACATTTTTGGGCAACTTGGTGTGGTATTTGTCGTTTAGAAAATGATAATATCCAAACAATCAGCAAAGACTATCGGGTGCTAAATATCGCCATGCAATCGGGTGCGGATACCGAATTAAAAAAATACGCCAAAGAACACAATATGCGCCTTGATAATATGATTAACGACAACTCAGGAACCCTCGCAAAACTCTTTGGTGTGCGCGCCACACCCAGTAGTTTTTTTATTAATCCTAAAGGTAGAATTCAATTTAGCGAAGTGGGTTATGTTACCACGCTGGGTTATCGATTACGACTATGGTGGGCTGAATTTTGAATTGGCATCCACAAGTAAATGGTTTATTACAAAATCAATCTGGACAAAATCTAAAAGCATTTTTACGGCAAGAAAAACAAGCTAGAAAAGTAATTTTTCCAAATTCTAGTAACTGGTTTAAGGCTTTTGAACTAACGCCATTCAATGCTGTTAAGGTAGTAATCTTAGGGCAGGACCCCTACCATAACGATGGACAAGCACATGGTTTGAGTTTTTCTGTGCCTAATGGGGTAACCATTCCGCCTTCTCTAAGAAATATTTATACAGAATTACAATCTGACCTTGGGCTGACACCAAATAATAGTGGCAATCTTGAGCATTGGGCAAAACAAGGTGTGTTACTGCTTAATAGCGTTTTGACGGTTGAGAAAAATTCACCTGGCTCACATGCTCAATCAGGCTGGGTGGACTTTACTGATGGGGTGATTGATATTATTAACACAGAAAAACAAAATCTGGTATTTCTATTGTGGGGTGCTTATGCTTATAAAAAAGCAGCACTCATTGACAACAACAAACACTTGGTTTTAACGGCAACCCACCCTTCTCCGTTCTCAGCACACAGGGGATTTTTTGGTTGCAAACACTTTTCTAAAGCCAACAAGTACCTTAAAATGCATCAATTAAAACAAATTAATTGGTAAATATTCCAATCTAGCTCAATTAAGGATAACAAGATTTTGAAATTAGTGATTGATGATGCATGCTATGCATATCACAAAATATTCTCTGAATTTGGCGAAATTGTCGCTATGGCTGGGCGTGATATTGATGCTAACTCAGTGCAAGATGCCGATGTGCTTATCGTGCGCTCACGCACCAAAGTCAACCAAGCATTATTGCAAGACTCTCAAGTTAAGTTTGTTGGCTCAACAGTGGCTGGGCTAGAGCATGTTGACCAAGATTATTTAACAGCAAATAATATTACTTTTTTCTCAGCACAGGGTTGTAATTCAATGGCAGTGGCAGAATTCATCATTAGTGCAATTGTTAATTTAGCAGATGAGTTTGGTTTTGACTATACCCAAAAAACCCTGGGTATTATCGGTGTGGGTAATGTTGGCTCGCGTCTTGCCGCTAAGGCTGAGTTGATGGGTATCAAAACTTTGCTTAATGACCCGCCACGACAAGATACTGAAAACTTACCCGAATTTGTTGATTTAAGCACAGCGCTTAGCGCTGATATTGTTACTTTTCATACGCCACTTAGCTTTGATGGTAGATATCCGTCATATCAATTATTAAATGCAAAGAATTTTCATCATATTAGCAATCAAACCATTGTCATTAATGCAGCGCGTGGTGGCGTGATTGTTGAAGATATTTGGCAAAAGACACCAACCAAAGCCAATGTTATTGACTGTTGGGAAAACGAACCTAACATCAATCAAAGCTTGCAAAAAAATGCCTACCTAGCAACGCCGCACATCGCTGGACATTCCGTTGATGCTAAATTTATGGGCAGTTTTATGGTGTATGAAGCACTGTGTGAATTTACAAACACGACACAAGATAAAGATATTGTAAAGCTCATTAACCCTGAAAAATTGTCTGTTAATCAAAACACTCTAAAAGACACGCTGAACAGTATTTACGATTTTAAGCAAGATACAGTAGCAATTGCGAATATTAAGAATTTTGAAAATTATCGCCGCAACTATCCTATTCGCTATGAATGGCATCATTTTAATCCTTCTTTTCCTTTGCCTTTGCCTTTGCTTTAGAGCGAAAACGAACTATCAACCCATTCAACACTAAAGTAAAATTTAACCGTTTATTGAGAGATAAGATTAGCCAAGCGCTGTCGATATAGCTTCGCTTGTTCTGGATTCGTGCCCTCCAACATATTACAAACCATACCAATCATTTCTTTGGCAGCGCCCTCTTTGAATTCAGCATCATTTTCTTGAATGAAAAACAAGGCTTCTATGCCACGCTCAATATCATGCTCAGAAAATAAACAAACTGCCAAATCAAAATATGCCTGATAGTCATTAGGGGACTTTAATATATATGCTTGTAGCTGAGCTATGCCAACTGTATTTTGCGCTAAACGCTTGAAATTAAGTTGACTGGCAATTGAGATGCCAATGTCTAATTTCTGTGCAACTTCTGGCAACCTATCAAACAAACTTTGCGCTTGCTCTATCTCGCCAATATCCAAGAAAATTTGTGCCATGTCCAAAGCCACCCGTACATTACTTGGATCAGATGAAATCGCTTGAGTCAATAGTATAATTGCTGCTTGGGTATCGCCAGCTATGTGCTTTTCTCTTGCTTGCTCGCGCCTATGATCAGATTCACGGAAAACACCGTAATGCTTTAATAAAATGCGTAACTCTTGTGCTTGTAATTCACCCTCTTCGCGTTGTACTTCTTTGCCATCTTTAAACACTACAAGTGTTGGTACATTAGTAATAGAGAATTGTTGTTTAAGTTCCTCTTGCTCATCAATGTCAATTTTGGCAAAAATAAACTGACCAGAAAACTCGCTCGCCAAATCTGAAATTGCATATTCAGTTTTAATACATGGCTCAGACCAAATACCCATAAATTCTATCAATACAGGTAAATGTGATGAGTTATGCATCACCAAATCTTCAAAGTTATTTTGACTGACTTCAAATATTAACGGTTTTTTCTTATGACTCATAATTTAACGAGGTTGAAATAAAATGGATTTAATAGATTGATAATTAGTGGCAATGTTGCGCAAATTTTCTTCACCTATTTCAGCCTCTACTCTATTTTGCTCAAGGTCTTTGACTTGGTTGGCATACATTTTTTTTAAAGTATCTAGTGTTGCATTAACCTCATAAACAGTTGGATTCTCCTCGTTTTTCCAATCTTGCGGTAGTGTATGTGGATACTTGGGTTTAAACGCTAGAATATCTTTATCAGTTTCAAACATTTATGCGGTTAGGCTTGCAAACAATAACGGCAATTGCTCAGGTAATTTCTCAACATTATCAACGATGGTGTAGTTATTTTCGCCAAAGATACGCTTCACATAGGCATCTGCTTGAGGATCAAGCGTTAAACAATAAGTTAGAACGCCTGTAGAATATAATTCTTCCACGGCTTTTTTGGTGTCAAAACGCAGATGTTGTGGATCACTCTCGTCGATATCAGCCGGCTCACCATCAGTGACTAATAAAATCAATTTTCGTTTTTCTTGTTGCTTATGCAAGTGTGTACCGGCGTGTCTAAGCGCTGCGCCCATACGGGTAGATAAACCACCTTTCATACCTGCTAAACGAGATTTAGCTTCATCGTCAAAGTGTTGGTTAAAGTCTTTGAGGCGAAAGTATTGTACATCATGACGACCATCAGAGGCAAAGCCATGTAGTGCAAATGGGTCGCCAATACCTTCAATCGCAGTCGATACTAAAGTTGCCGCTTCGCGGGTCAATTGTAGGACTGTTTTATCTGAGCCTTCCATCACTTCATTAGTAGATTCTGACAAGTCTAGTAATACCACTACTGATAAATCACGAGTATTTAACACATTACGCATAGTGATTCTTGGATTAGGTTGCTCACCCATACGAATGGCAATCATAGCGTCAATAGCAGCGTTAATATCCACCTCATCGCCATCTTCCATACCGCGTTTTCGTTGAACACCAGCAGGGGTTAATAAATCAATAATTTGACGAATGCGGTGTGCAATTGGCTTGTATTCAGTCAAAATATCTTCAATATCTTCAGGGTTACCTTTTGGTGGCCTATGTTCATAAATGGTTGCCCAATCAGGGCGATGTAGCTGGATTTGATAATCCCATTCTTGATAATGAAAGGGGTCAGAAATTGGCTCTTTACCCATAGTTTCATTGAATGATTTAGCATTATCGGTTAAATCGTCTTCATACACGCGCATGGTGTCTTTACAAGTCCAAATCACCTGTGCATCATCACCTGCCAATTCACAATCAACTTCGTGCGCCATCATTAATGGACTAACTTCGTAACGCACTTGCTGCTGACTCGCCGCCACATACTCCACACCCATATCCCAATTGATATCTTCATAATGCCATATAATGCGATTATCATCACGATAATCAACACGATAACGCTCTAAAATCCTAAGACTGGGTACTTCTTTTCGGCCTTCAAAAATATTATAAAGCTCAACACCCATTAGCCATGCAAAATGATTATCGTCTTGGTTGGCTTCAATTTTTTCATGAAATTTAGCCGAAAATTTATTGAGTTGCTCGTCATTGCCGCTCGCATCTTCATCTAATAATTGCAATGCGAATCCTTCGAGAATGCTCATGGTTTTATGCTCGGCAGGCTCTTTATGTTCAAGCATCATCAATGAGCGCCACAGTTTCTTCAACCCAGGAAATTCATTAATAGCTTTATATTCAACACGCGCATCTTCTAAAAGACCAATAAAAAACATCTGTGCAGGACTGAGCTGCTCAGCAGACATTGCTTGACTGGTGTACATCATATGCGCAGCCATATGTGCCACGGTAGCACGATAAATTTCCAAACCTTTAATGCCCTGCTCATCGCTTAATTTAATATCATCAAGTGCATCTGGCACATAGAGAATTTTGTTTTCTATGTAGGGTCTAAAATCTGTATATTCTGCGCCTGTAGGGCGAATAAAGAAATCACGCCCCCATAAGGCACGCAAATAAAAATTTAGCTTACGCTGTACTCTAATAAACAAAACGCCGCGGCGCTCTTTCTCTAACATAGCACGAGAGTCAGCTGACTCAAGTGAGAAATAAGAAGTAAGATTGTTATAATCTCTACGATAAGCCTTAGCACCAAAATTAGCCCAACGACGCAATCCACTCAAGGTTAATTTTGACAATAATCCGTCAATATGCATCAACATCGGACGCAAACCACGAGCCGCTGTTGATGCCAATTGATGAATTAAGGTTAAATAACCACGCACTAATTGTGCATCACCAAGATGGCGAGCAACATTCGGCAAGGTAGACAACAACAAGATAATAACTTCACCAGAAGTCATTGATGAGGCTTTCATCGCTGCGCTAACACAATCAGGAATAATATCCTCACCACACTCTTTAGCCATCTGTGGCATCACTTCAAGATAAGTCATCACCAAGTCATTGCCGCGACCTAAACCACACAGTGCCTTAGCACCATCTAAATAGTCCCTCAGCCCAGCAGGAGAAATAACACGCGCAGCATCCTGGAAAGTTGCCTCTAAAACCTCCTTAACTTCAGGCGCGATTTCTACTAAAAAATCAGCGTAATCTTCTAAGAGTATTTTTGACATAATCTGTACCGAACTGGCAAGATAGCACTAATTAACCTAGGAAAGTCTGGACTGCTGCATGAAGTGTATCACGCATATCAGGATCATCGGTGAGTGGCGTAATCATGGTCATAGAACACGCCGCTTCAGCATCAACACCTTTGGCAATTAACTGACCAGCGTAGACCAATAAACGGGTGGAAATACCCTCGTCTAAGCCATGTCCCTTAAGGTTTCTAGCACGGTGTGCAATTTGTACTAATTTCTCAGCCATGATCCCGTCAACGCCTGATTCTTTGGTAACAATAGCCACTTCTAAGGCGGTTTCTGGGTAATCAAAATCCAAGCCACCAAAACGCTGCTTGGTAGACTGCTTAAGGTCTTTCATTAATGACTGGTAACCAGGATTATAAGAAATAACCAATTGGAAATCAGGGTGTGCCTTAACCAATTCGCCTTTCTTATCAAGCGGTAATTCACGACGATGATCGGTTAATGGATGAATAACAACCGTGGTATCTTGGCGCGCCTCAACAATCTCATCTAAATAACAAATCGCACCAATGCGCGCGGCTGTTGTTAACGGCCCATCTTGCCATTTTGTACCGTCTTTATCCAATAGGAAACGACCCACTAAATCAGAAGCGGTCATGTCTTCATTACAAGCAACACTAATTAAAGGTCTGCCTAATTTCCAAGCCATATATTCAACAAAACGAGATTTTCCGCAACCTGTTGGGCCTTTGATCATCATCGGCATACGCACATCGTAAGCTGATTGATACAGTTCTACTTCATTATTAACAGCTTCATAATACGGCTCATCTTTAATCATGTATTGTTTTGAATCTACTTTTATATCAGACATAATACTTCTCCACTATTTATTAACTTTTATTCATCTTCATCATCAGTTTCATGTTCACCCGACCAACCTGCTTTTTTAGCGTCTTGGATGGCAACATCATGAATACGCTGATGGCGTTCGCGCAATTCTGGTGGTAAATAACTCACCATACAACCATACTTGTCCCATTCAGTATTAACCTTTTGTAACAAGGCATCAATACCGGCTAAATTCCAACCTTCACAAGTTTCACTCTCATCAAGCAATCCAAATACCCAGCCGTCTCTAATAACCTTACCAATACTGGTCATACCACCATTGATTTCATTATTGATGCCTACATATATTTTAGGTTTATTTGCCATAATTTTACTATCTTTAAAAGGTTTTTTGTCTTTAAAAGTCTGAAAACAAACTTTTAAAGACAAAAAACCCCAACACCAAGGTCAGGGTTTTTTTGTTGGTACTCAGTGAGTATTAAACCGTTTGACCACGGTAAATAACCATTGAAGTACCTGCACATTGTGCAAAGTTGTCCAAACCTAACAGACGAACATGATTGTCCGGATGCGCAGCGTGACAATTTTCAATTTCTTGAAGGATTGCATCAACATCTGTTTCACCAAACATTGGCAGTTTCCACATGTACCAATATGAACCAGCAGCGTGCTGTGGCTCAGTATGTTCTACACTTGGGTTCCAACCTTTGTCAACAATATATTGAATCTGCACACGCATTTGCTCTGCAGTTAATGTAGGTAGGTATGAGAAAGTCTCAAATTTACGACTTTCAGCATTACCTAAACTTGATTGATAATCTTGCATATTATTTCTCCTATTTGTTTACTTGTGAGCTGCGTCAATCTTGTCAACCGTATCGAATTCAAACTTGATTTCTTTCCAAGTTTCCATTGCGATTGCCAATTCAGGACTGTGCTTAGCTGCTGAAGTTAAAATATCTTTACCTTCTTTTTCTAATTCACGACCAGAGTTACGCGCTTCAACACAAGCCTCAACCGCAACACGGTTAGCTGCTGCGCCTGCTGCGTTACCCCATGGGTGACCTAGCGTACCACCACCAAACTGCAGACAGGAATCGTCACCAAAGATGTTAACCAGTGCTGGCATGTGCCATACATGAATACCACCAGAAGCAACAGGGATTACACCTGGCATAGAGCCCCAGTCTTGATCAAAGAAGATACCACGAGAGCGGTCTTCTTTAATGAATGAATCACGCATAATATCAATCCAACCTAATGTTGCCTCACGATCGCCTTCAAGCTTACCTACAACAGTACCTGAGTGAAGATGATCACCACCAGACAAACGCAAAATCTTGGTTAAGACACGGAAGTGGATACCGTGGTGCGGGTTACGATCTAATACAGCGTGCATTGCACGGTGAATGTGTAACAACATACCGTTGTCTTGACACCATTGTGCTAATTGTGTATTGGCACTCCAGCCACCGGTAATATAGTCATGCATAATAATCGGAGAACCGATTTCTTTAGCATACTCAGCACGCTTCATCATTTCATCAGCAGTCGGCGCCGTAACATTTAGGTAGTGACCTTTACGCTCACCTGTTTCAGCTTCGGCTTTAACAATAGCTTCTTGCACAAAATCAAAACGAGCTCTCCAACGCATAAATGGCTGTGAGTTAATATTCTCATCATCTTTGGTGAAATCTAAACCACCACGAAGACCTTCATAACAAGCACGACCGTAGTTCTTAGCAGATAAACCTAATTTAGGTTTAATAGTACAACCCAATAAAGGACGACCATATTTATTCAAAATATCACGCTCCATCTGGATACCTTGTGGCGGACCATTACAAGTCATCACATAGGCGATTGGGAATCTGATGTCTTCTAGTCTAAGTGCGCGTAATGCTTTAAAACCAAATACATTACCAACCAAAGAAGTCATTACATTGACCACTGAACCTTCTTCAAATAAGTCAATCGGGTATGCAACGAACGCATAGAAACATGTATCGTCACCAGGTACATCTTCAATCGCATAGGCGCGACCTTTGTAGTGATCAAGATCTGTCAACAAATCTGTCCATACTGTTGTCCAAGTACCTGTAGAAGATTCAGCGGCAACGGCTGCTGCAATTTCTTCTCTAGGAACGCCTTCTTGTGGTGTTACTTTAAAACACGCCAGGATATCCGTTTCTAACGGGGTATAATCCGGCATCCAATAAGTATCGCGGTAATCTTTTACACCCGCATCATAAACTTTAGCCATTTCTATGGTCTCCTTTCATTAAAAGAACGCTTATCATACAAGAATAAATAAATAATGTAAAATAATATTTATTTATTAAATAATAAGTTTTATTTATGATTAATTACACCCTTAAGCAACTCTATAGCTTTGAAGCGGTTGTACGCTTAAAAAGTTTCACCAAAGCAAGCAAGGAGCTTTACATTACCCAGCCTGCGGTGTATATGCAGATACAGCAGTTGACACAAAATATCGGTGCAGAATTGCTCAGCACTAAAGGCAAAAAAGTCTCTCCCACGCATATTGGCAAGAAATTCTATCAAACTTGTTTGACAGTGATTGCCAAGTTGGAACAATCAAAGGCAGATATCGAACAAACCTTAAATCCTGACTCTGGACATTTAGAGATTTCAGTTGCCACCACCACCAACTCTTTTGTCTCACGCGTGTTGGCACAATTTAAACAAAAATACCCTGACATGACCTTTCATTTAGAAGTAACCAACCGTAAACTTTTACTAGAAAAATTAACCAATCACAGTTCTGATTTGGTGATTATGGGTGAACCCCCTGCAGATATGTCGTTGATTACACAACCCTTTATGGAAAATCCACTCATTGCCATTGCCCATCCTGATCACCCGCTACTGAAAAATAAGAAAAATTCTATTAAGGCACTCAGCAAAGAAACCTTGATTACGCGTGAACAAGGCTCTGGAACGCGTATTACCATTGAGCGTGTTTTAGGCATGAAGTTTAATTCTGAAATTGAGATTAATTCAAATGAAGCCATTATTGAAGCAGTTCAAGCAGGGCTTGGTATTGGCTTTGTGTCTAAACATACGGTTAAACTAGAGCTTGAAAACAGCATTATTAAACAACTAAATATTGATAAATTTCCAATTACGCGTCATTGGCATACTGTGCATAGCAACAAAACAGAACTTTCACCTATTGCACAACGCTTTAAAGATTTTATTATTGAGAGCAGCCAATTAAAAAACAAGAAATATAATTAATGTTTACACCCCTTATCTTTATATCTAACGCTTGAAATCACCTGACTCGTAAGCGGTCGGCTGGAATAGTTTGCCAGGTGTTTTCATTGTCATAAGTATTGCTTTACTAAAAATTATAAATTAAAGCAGCTTACCCGCTTATCCTTCCTAATTAATGCTTGTGAAGCTCCCTTGTTCTGAGCAATTTGTTATGTTGCTTTTTATTTACCTATTTCTAAGCTAATCAATGTACTTAGTTCTTTACAATCATCTACGAGCTTAATAATGCTTTCTTTCGTGATATTAACTCTTTTCCCTTCTTTATCAGAACCAGCTCGATGAACACAATGATGTCTTACTTTAATGGCTGTATCTAACCAATCTGTATTTTTAAAATCAATATCAAGCACTTGCTTATACATTTGTTTGGTTTTTTTCAACCTATGAAAAATTAGATTGTTTAGATATTTTTTGGCAACAATCATTTGTCTATCTTTGTGCTTTTTATCTTTTAATTTTTTACCAAGTTTTGAATCAGTTTCAATTAATTTCTTCATAAGCTCATCTGAATTTGTAATTTCATGAATAAATGTTCCAGACAGGAACTCCTCCATAGCTGCAATTACATGCGCATGTAACATAACAAAGAGATCAATTTTTGTTGGTTCATCAGCGACGATTTTTGTTAAACTAATAATGCTATTTAAGTGATTTTCAAGAACAGATAACTGTTCAGGTGATTCGATATACCATGCAATTTCAGATTCATAATAATCAGATTCAAATTCCCAAGGTTGAAGGTAAACATATCTTCCCTCTATATCAATCCCTTGTATTTTTTTCAATATCTCTAGGTTAGAGTCATCTCGAAAAGTATATATATAATCATAAATTAATCCATCGCTACTTTCATTTGTATCAACATCCCATTCTAACTGACAAAGTTCGTCATATGAAATGCCGAGAATAGAGGCTAATTCTTTATCTGATTGTTCTTCTAGCATTTCTTCATATTTCCGTTTACTCACACTCATACTAAATATTTCTCCTTTCTCGACTAAAGCCACCGATTTATTTTAAAAACATAACTTTTAATAGAGACCTTTGCACAAATAGGGGTGATTAGCAAAATCCAATTTTTGCCCACTTGGTGATTTCTTTAAACCTTGTCCTAGCAGGGCTAAGGCTGGGTTTAAAAAATCGCCAAGTGGGTGAAAAGTGGG
>NZ_FQTR01000026.1 GCF_900128535.1 bacterium endosymbiont of Bathymodiolus sp. 5 South
TCAAAGTGGTAGTACCACTGTAAATGCCAAGCGTGTTAACTTAAATGTCGTTGGTAAATCTGGTGCAACTACAGTGGTTGCTAGTTTTAGAACTGACGATCAGGATGCAAATCGTTCTGGCGCTTCTAATTTACATCAATTCTATATCACTACTAAAGTGGGTCCTATCAATGTTAAAGCGGGCGATTTTTATAGTACAATTGGCTTAGGTGCATGGAGTAAGGGTGAGAAAAGCACAGATGCTCTATCTTTATCAACTAAAGTAGGTCCTGTTACTTTAGGTATATATACAACTAATGGAGGAGAGGTTGATACTGTTACTACTGCTATTGCTCCTAATACTGCTACTGATGCTGGTACCATTACTTTTGTCCAGGGTACAAAGCATGTTGCTAGCACAACACATGTTAGCGTTGCTGTTGACATTGCTGGTGCAAAAATTAAAGTAATTGATAACCCTAAGGCTAAATGGACAAACCTTTCTGCTAAGGGTACTTTTGGCGGTATCTTAGTTGCTGCTGAGCATCATAAGCAAAAAGCAGCAGGCACTAGCACTAATGTTGAACAAAAAGTAACTTTACTTCATGTTGGCGGTAAAGTAGGCGCTGTTAAATGGGATGTTGCTCAGTATAAGAACAAAGACGCTGCTGCAGATCATAACGCTAAGTTTGCACCATTAGGCTCTATGCTAGTTGGTACAAGCGCTCGTGGTGTTACAGCCACAGCAGCAGCAGCTGTTGGTGATTTCTCTAAAATCTTAGGTGTTTCAGTAAGCACTAAGATGGCAGGTAATACAATTAAGGCTATCTACACTAAGAACACAATGGGTACAGTTGACAAGGTGACAGGTGCTGAATTAATTTTTACTCGCGCTATGTCTGGCGGTAAGTTAACAGCTAACTTGGCTAAGCTTAGTGGTTCTGATACTGAAGCTCTTAACGCAACCAACAGAGGTGTTAGATTTGATGTTAAGTTCTAATCTTAGTTAGAAAGTCTGATTTAGTGTCTTAGGATACTAAATTAACACTTTAGAAACCCCAGTCTTATTTGAGATTGGGGTTTTTTTTCGTCTTTTATTTTCCCTCTGTTAGTCTCGTATGACAAAGTTAAACTTTGTTATTTTATTATGCTTTATAGTTTTATTGGTTACGCCACTACGCTGAGCTGGCAAAAGACTTTAAAAAAATGCTAAAATTAAACACTTGTCATTAATAATGAAGATTGGTTCAATGAATGAGATAGATATTAGAGTTTATTATGAAGATACAGACAGCGGTGGCGTGGTGTATTATGCCAATTACCTAAAATTTATTGAAAGAGGGCGTAGTGAGTATTTGCGTGATTTGGGTTTTGAGCAAGATGTGCTTATTGCTAAGCATAATACGATTTTTGCTGTTCGTAGGCTCAATGCACAGTATCATCTACCTGTAAAATTTAATGATTTATTAACGGTGCAAACTTTGATTAAAAAAGTCGGGTGTGCCAGCTTGATTTTTACACAGAAAATAATGCATTCAGGGCAAAATCAGGTATTATTTGAAGCGCAAGTAACCGTGGCATGTTTGCACGCCGATAGTTTTAAACCTTGCGGTATTCCACTGATGATAAAGGAGAAAATAGATGGATAACATTACTATTGTTAATAGTGCTGGTGTCAATGATAGTGTTAGTATTTTAGGTTTGATTGTAGAGGCTGATTTTGTCGTCCAATTGGTGATGCTGATTTTGGTGGTGATGAGTATTTATTCCTGGACTGTTATTTTATCTAAAAAGAAAATTTTATTAGATTCTAAGAGGGATATTAAAAACTTTTCCGCGTATTTTTCAATAGATAAAACACTCGACGAGTTACAATCTCAAATACCAAGTAGCGGCACAATGGCAGATATTTTTTCTTCAGGTTATAAAGAGTTTACCTGCTTAGAATTGGATGACAAGCAAGCAAATGCTGAGCGTGCTTACCGCCTGATGAACACCACAGCGAATAGTGAGATTGAGCGTTTAGATAGTAATTTGAGTATTTTGGCCATGATTGCTTCTTCAAGTCCATATATTGGTTTATTTGGCACAGTGTGGGGTATTATGCATTCTTTTATTGGCTTAGCGTCTGTCAAACAGGCAAGTATTGCGGTAGTTGCACCAGGTATTGCCGAGGCACTCATTGCAACTGCCTTTGGTTTGTTTGCCGCGATCCCAGCGACCATTGCTTACAATCGTCTGTCATCTAAAATTGGTGATATCAGTCATCAATACACCGCCTTTATTGAAAAAATGTTTGTCATCTTCCAAAGATAATAGGATTTATTTCTAAGAAAATATGATAGCACTACCAAAACGCACTAGAGCAGACGCAGATGCGAATATTAATATTGTTCCCTATATTGATGTAATGTTAGTGTTGTTGGTGATTTTTATGATGACTACACCTATTCTTGAACAAGGCATTGAAGTAGATTTACCTAATGCTGACACAAAGGCGGTAGATTTTACTGAGCAACAGCCAACTATTATTAGCATTAATCGTGATGGTGAATATTTCATTAATTCTATAACAGGTGCCAAGCCTGAGCGTTTGTCAGTAGGCAAGATTGCCGCACGCGTGCAGGCTAGATTACAGGTTTTTCCAAGGATGAGAGTTTTTGTTAGAGGCGACCAAGAAGTTGCTTATGGTGCAGTGATTGCATTAATGGCTTTTTTGCAAAAAAATGGCGTTGAAAAAGTTGGCATTGTAACTGAGTCAGATGAGTAGTCATATGCAAGACTTTGTTCAAAAAATTAGATTACCTAGGATTGCTAAACACCATCCAGTTGCTTTTTCTGTGGCTGTGGCATTACATCTTGTGCTGTTTGTTGGTTTGCTTTTTTCTAGTGTGCAGCGTGTAGAGCAAGAGCCAGAAGATAGGCTTAAAAAAGTCAATTCTAGAGCCATCCCGAAAGCAGTAACGGTTGATTTGAGTGAAATTAAGAAAGAAACACAACGGTTACTTGATGGGCAAAAAAAGAAACAAGCAAAACTCAAGCGTGAACAAAGGCGTCTAAGAGAGCTAGAGGATAAGCGTTATCAAAAACAAAGAAAAATCAATAAACTTAAGGCCAAAGTAAAAAAAGAAAAGCAAGCCAAAGTACTTGCTGAGAAAAAAGCCAAAGAGGCTGAGAGAAAAAGAAAAATAGCTGAGAAAAAAGCTAAAACCGCAGAAAAGAAAAAACAAAAAATTGAAAAACAGCGTAAAGCCGAAGCCAAAAAATTTAAAGAAGAACAAAGAAAGCGCGATCTGACTAAGGCGTCTCAGTTAAAAGCAGCGCAAAAGATAAAAGACGCTCAGAAAAGTATTTTGGATGAACTTAAGGTAAACTACATCACTCAAATTGCTTCAAGAGTTAATAGCCAATGGCGTTATGCAGGCGCAAAAGATGATTGGACTTGTGAAGTGCATATTGTGCAAGATCAGGGTGGTGTCGTTAAAAGTGTTAAATTAAAATCTTGCAATGTTGATAACAAGAGCAGAGAAACCTCTTTTAAAAACTCAATCATACGGGCAGTAAACAAAGCCTCACCCTTACCGAGTGCGCCAGATAAGAGTCTTTTCGAGCGCAATATAATATTTAATTTTTATCAAAATAGAAGTTTAAAAAAATGACTGAAGAACAAGAAAATCAATTAACATTTAGCCTGACGCAAGTAATGGAAAATTGGCAATTGACGGATCAAGAGCAAATCGCTTTGTTGGGTTTAAAGTCGCTCAAGCCAAGGCATTTGTATTTATATAGAAGAGGCGATAAGTCTTTTGATTTTGATGAAACTTCAATTAAGCGTGCTGAAATGATTTTAGGTATTCATGAATCTTTAGGCACGACCTACCCAACTAATCGCGATTATGCGTGCTTGTGGTTGAAGCGAGGCGTTAAAAAATTTAAACACAAAGCGCCCTTGGAGCTAATGTTGAGCGGTGAGACGGGCATGAAACGCGTTTGGCATTTCTTAGATTGCACACAAGGTTGGAGGGATTAACCTAATGGAAGATGAGAACATGAATTTAGTTGAAATGCAAAGACAAGGTGAGGCATTTTATGCGCTGAAAGTACCGAGCAAAAACACCGAAAAACTGTTTGATGAAATTACCAGTTTGCTAGAAGTTGACAAAGATAAGTTTCAGTATGCACCGGTTGTTTTAGAGATTGAAAACAAACATTTTCAAGCAAATGAATTAGCGGTATTGATAGAGATATTAACGCAAAACAACATGGTGACAATCGGCATTCGCTCGACAGTGCAAGAGTTGATTGATTTTGCTAGATTTTCAGGTTTAGTCGTCTTTGATAAGCCAGCTGTGATATTAGCAGAAGACAAACAACTCAAGCAGCCGAATAAAGCAGAAAAATCTAAGTCTATACCTGTCTCTAAAGTAGCGAAAAACGAAAAACATCGCTTACCTAAAATTGTGAATAATGAAGTTTCCTCATCAGAGCAAGTCTTTGCTAAAGACAGTGATTTGGTGTTATTGGGACTTGTTAAGTTTGATGGAGAAGCGGTATCACACGGTTGTGTTTCTGCTTATAGAGAAGTGTGTGGCAAGGTATTTGCAGGTGTAGATGGCGATGAAACCGCCACTATTTTTATTCACTCGTTTAATGCGCAGTTGATTGCTATTGCGGGTATTTACAAACAATTTGAGGTGGTGCCCAGTAAATTAAAAGGACACTCGGTGATGATTGATTTAAAAGACGGAAAGTTAAGATTTCAAATAGTTAAATAATATGAAGACACAAGATTTTTTATTAGAACTTGGCACTGAAGAGTTGCCACCTAAATTATTAAAGCAACTGTCAAATTCACTCAGTAGTAATTTGACCCAGCAACTCAGTGCGTTGAATTTATCTTTTGGTGGGGTTGTATCCTTTGCCACACCAAGACGCTTAGCGGTGTTAGTGAGTGATCTACAATCTCAGCAAGAAGACCAAATGATTGAGCGCAAAGGTCCAGCCCTTAGCGCACCAGCGCAGGCAGTTGAAGGTTTTGCCAAATCTTGTGGTGTGGATATTAATGCCTTAGATAAAAGAGAGCTTAAAGGCACGGATTATTATTTTTTCACACAAGAAAAAAAGGGTTCAAAAACACAAGATTTGTTAGAAAATATTGTTGATACGGCGATTAAAAACATCCCTATTGCTCGTTCAATGCATTGGGGAGATTTAGACTTTAATTTTGTGCGTCCTGTGCATTGGTTGGTGATGATGTTGGGTAGCGACATAGTTAAGGCAAATATTATGGGTCTTGACAGTGGCAATAGCACTCGTGGAATGCGTTTTACCGGTGAGCAAGCATTCAGTATTAATAACGCCAAAGATTATCAAAAAACTTTGCTTGACAAGGCACAAATTGAAGTGGATTTTGATCTGCGTAAGCAAACCATTCGCACTCAAGTGATGCAAGTAGCGAGTGAGAATAACGCCACTGCTGTGATTGATGAATCCTTGTTGGATGAAGTTTGTGCTTTGGTTGAATACCCTTGTGCATTTTCAGGAAACTTTGATAAAAGGTTTTTAAAAGTACCAGAAGAGGCATTGATTTCTGCAATGAAAGCACATCAAAAATATTTTCACATGCTAGATGCTAAAGGCAAGTTATTGCCTGCATTTATCTCGGTGGCCAATATTGAGTCTAGCGATTTATCAGTGATTGTTGATGGCAATGAGCGTGTCATTCGTCCACGACTCACGGATTCAGAATTTTTCTGGGAGCAAGATAAATCTAGGACTTTAGCATCTAGAATTGCAAAATTAGACAGTGTGCTGTTTATGGAGGGGTTAGGATCGATGGGTGATAAAGCCAAACGCATTGAAAAATTATCCGCTTATATTGCTGATATTATTGGTGCAAATACAAAACACAGTGCACGCGCAGGGCTATTATCAAAAACAGATTTAATCACGGATATGGTGGGTGAATTTGCCGATTTGCAAGGGGTGATGGGCGGATACTATGCGCTTAATGATGGCGAGGACCCTGTAGTTGCAAGTGCCATTAGTGAGCATTACCATCCAAGGTTCTCAGGTGACACATTGCCCTGCACAAAAGAGGGTTTATGCGTTGCAATTGCCGATAAAGTTGATAGCATTGTGGGCATTTATGGCATTGGACACAAACCCACTGGCTCAAAAGACCCTTATGCGCTCAAGCGTGCAGCATTGGGTTTGTTGCGGATGATGATTGAATCAAAATCACAGCTGGATTTATTTGGATTAATTAAACAATCAGTTAAGTTGTATGAGTTTGATGAAGAAATTATTCAAGACATTTACGATTTTATTGTTAGTCGTTTAGAAATGTATTACCAAGAACAAGCTATTGATAAAGCCGTTGTAAGGGCAGTATTAGCAAAAAAAGGCTCTAACAATGTTGTTTATGATTGGCACTTACGCATTGGAGCAGTACACATTTTTGTGCAAAATGAAAATTCAAAAAGTTTGATTGAAGCTGACAAGCGTATTAGAAATATATTTAAAGATATTGACTCTGAAGATATGGCTGGCGGATGTAGCTCTTCATCTCAAAGTATAAGTAGAAGGAAAGATGGTCGTGACACAAATACTTATAAAGATATAGAATTTACCAATCAATTTGATAAAAATCTTTTAAATGCATGTATGAAATTTAAGAGAAAAAGAGATGAAGATAAGCAAGATTATTTAGTTATCATAGATGCTCTTTTAGAATTAAAACCTGCTGTTGATGATTTTTTTAATAATGTTAGGGTGCTTGATGATGATGTAGAGCTTAGAAGGGATAGAATTACTTTGCTTTGGGAGATAATGATTTCGTTTTCTTATATTGCTGAGTTTTCATATTTGTCAAAATAATGAAAGCACTGATTCAGCGAGTGAGCAAGGCTAAGGTAGAAGTTGACGGTCAAATTGTCGGGCAAATTAAGCAAGGGATTTTGGTTTTTTTAGGATTTGAAAAAAACGACCAAAAACCACAAGTGGATAAAATGATTAACAAGCTATTGGCGTATCGAATATTTGCTGATGAGCAAGGAAAAATGAATTTGTCAGTTGCCGATATTAATGGTGGTGTGCTGATGGTGTCCCAGTTTACTTTAGTGGCAGATACTAAATCAGGCACGCGCGCTGGTTTTTCCACAGCAAAATCGCCTGTATTGGCAGAAGCGCTCTATGATTATTTTTTAAGTAGCATCAAGCTTGCCCATTCAAGCATTTCCAGTGGTGTTTTTGGTGCGGATATGCAAGTATCACTTATTAATGATGGTCCGGTTACTTTTTTATTAGAGTGTTGAGTGTTAAATGTTAGATTTTATTAACAAACTTATTACTGAATACGAAGATATATTGGTAATGACAGGTATTATTTCAGGGATTGTTTTTGTTGTTAGTCTTGTGGCAATGCCCTTTTTATTAGGCAAAATTCCTGTGGATTATTTCACCCAGAGTCATCAGTGTAAAAATAATTGTAATTTTGTTGTTGCCACGATTAAAAACCTTATTGGCTTAGTGTTGTTACTTGCGGGTATTATTATGTTGGTTACGCCAGGTCAAGGTATTATTTCTATTTTGTTGGGTTTGTTTTTGATGGAATTTCCAGGTAAACGCAAGTTAGAATTAAAATTGATTGGTAATGATGCAACTTTTCAAGCCATTAATTGGTTACGCAGCAAAGCAGGAGTGCCACCCTTGGAGCGGTAAGTAAAACGATGATAAAAATGTACGGTATAAAAAATTGTGACACCATTAAAAAAGCAAGACAGTTTTTGGAAGCCCAAGGTGTTGATTTTGAATTTATTGATTTTCGTCAAACGCCTATTGACAGACAAACCTTGCAAAGTTTTATTGATGGCGTGGGTTGGGATAAGCTTATCAATAAACGCTCTACCACTTATCGTAATTTGAGCGATGGTGAAAAACAAAACATTACTTCAGAGCTGACATTAAAAAACCCAACACTGATAAAACGCCCTGTTTTAGTAACAAAACAGGGCGTTAGTGTTGGGTTTGATAAAGCCTTTTATCAGCGTTTAGCCTGATTATTTTTTCTCTTGTTGCTTGGCAATTTCTGCGTGAACCTTTTCCATATCTAAGGCTTGTGCCTTTGTAATCACGGCTTCTAAATCAGCACCCGACATTGCACCAGGTTGAGAGAAGATCGCAACTTTCTCTCTGAAAATCATTAAAGTGGGAATTGAGCGAATTTGAAAATTACCTGCCAGTTCTTGTTCATCTTCGGTATTAACTTTTGCAAAAACAACATCATCAACCTTCTCAGAAACTTCATCATAAGTCGGGGCAAACTGTTTACAAGGACCACACCAAGGTGCCCAAAAATCTAAAACAACAATATCATTATTCTGGATTGTTGCATCAAAGTTGTCTTTATTAAGTTCTAATACCGCCATGATTCTTTCCGATAAATAAAAAGTTATATTATATAATAATTTCTATGAAAATTTTAGGGGTTGACCCCGGTTCAAGGGTAACAGGTTTTGGTTTGATTGAGACCTCAAATCTCAAATTTAACTATCTTGCCAGCGGTTGCATTCGCACCAAGGGTGAATTAACCCAGCGTATCACTATTATTTTTGAAAGTATTAGTGAAATTGTGGTAAAGCACCAGCCCGATATTGTGGTGATTGAGCGCGCATTTATGCGACCTGATCGACCCAATCCAGATGCTGCCATCAAATTAGGTCATGCACGCGGTGCCATTATCTCAGCAGTGGGGTCTCGTGGTATTGCTATGGTGGAATACAGTCCCAACCAAATTAAAAAAACCCTTGTTGGTAAAGGGCATGCCACTAAAGGCCAAGTGAGTTATATGGTGTGTGAGTCCTTAAAACTTAACAAAGCGCCACAAGAAGATGCAGCAGATGCATTGGCGGGTGCGATATGTCATGCTTATCATTGCCTTTAATTATTTACAAAATAGTGGTTGTTTATATGATATAATTTTTTCCCGTATGAAAAAAATATATTCATTGTTACTTATCTTGTCACTTGTTGTCGGAAGTTTGTCTTCGGTGGTTCATGCGAACGAAAGCAACTACCCTGACGATATTGATACACGGATGATGATTGATATAGATGATAATTTACAAATGGAAATTTCTGATAACGCGGAATGTCATCAATGTGTTCATGTATATTTGAGTATTACGCTTAAAAAGCAACTTGATTATAATTTTTATTTAATCTCAAGCAAGTATTTTGCATTGGCTCGTGAAATTTATTTCTCACAGTCAAACTCTGGACTTTTCCAACCTCCCAAAGCTTAATTTCTAACGCAGTTATTCTGCATTAGCAGGTGTTTTTTTGCACCCTGCCATATATCTTTTTAATTAGAAATTAAGGAAAAACATGAAATACAAAAAAATATTACCCATAATAGTAATATGTCTAACACTATCTAACCCTATTTATTCGCAAGAAAACCGCTCATTTTTGTCTACTTTTATTCGAGATGTTTGGCAGTTTAACCCAATTCTCAAAGAGATTGACGCAAGAGTGGAAGTTGCTAGAGCAAAACGCACAGCGGATTCAAAATGGCTTTATAATCCTGAGATTGGGTTTGCTGTTGACAATAAAAATGGTGCTCCAATTAGCAAAATTATCAGCATTAGCCAGAGTATTGATTGGAGCGGAAAAGCTGCTGCTGCTGGTAAAGTTGCTAACTTTGAGTTGCAGTCTTTAATTGCAAAGCGCGAACAAGTGCAGTATGACTTAGCTGTAAATGCTTTATCAAAGTTAGCCAAATATCAATTAACAGATGAAAGCTTGGACTTATCAAATCATAGGGTTGAAGTGATGCGACGTTTTTCGACATTTGCTAGCAATGCTTTTAAAATTGGAGATATTAACCAAAGTAGTTACAATTTAGCACGCTTAGCGTATTCACAAGCATTGATTCAAAATACTGATGCAAAGGTGGCATTTAGACAAAGCAAGCAAGCACTTGAAATGTCTATAGGTTTTCCGGTGATTGATTTACCTTCATTACCCAATACTTTGCCAGATATTAAACAAAAAAATATTCAGAATTTGGTTGAAAGATTGCCAAAAATTCGCCTGTTAAAAAATAAATTAACCGCTGCTAAAGCGGAAATTTCACAAGCTGCACTAAAACAAACTGCCGACCCAACAATTAATATAACAGGTGGAAAAAGTGAAGGTGATAATACTGTTGGGTTGTCATTATCCATTCCTTTTAATATCTTTAATGATTATAGTGCCGAAGTGGATATGGCTAAATATCAAGCTATTGCTGAGGAAGCAGTGTTACAGAATGCACATTATTTAGCACAGGTGAGATTAAAAAATCATCAAAAAATCTATCAATTATTACATAGTGCTTGGCAGACTTGGCGTCAAGAAGGTGCAAGCACTTTGCTTAATCAGGTTAAGACACTGGAAAATAAATTCAAAGCTGGAGACATTAATGCCACTGATTATTTAGTGCAAGTTGAGCAAACATTGGACAGCGAAATTGCCGCTAAAGATTTACACGCTAAAGCATGGGAGGCTTGGTTCAATTGGCTTTCTGCTTCTGGAGAAGTTAAACAATGGCTGGGAGAATGAAAATGAAAATATTATTAACATGGGTGCTATCTACTTTGATATCAATTTCAACTTTTTCACAAACACAAACACACGAGCATGAAGAACAAAAGCATACAGAAATACAAGAAAACCCTGTAAATAATGGTGAGTTTAAAAAAGGTGGCGAGATCGAAGAAGAATCGGGTTTAGTGTATATAGCTACTGATAAGTTAAAAGCTGCAGGTATTATTGTTAAACCATTGATTTTGCAAAATCTTGATAATGAATTATATGCTCCTGCAGAGGTGAAACTCAATGCTTATTTAAGCAGTAAAATAATGTCTAGAATTAGTGCACAAGTGGTGTCTCGTGAAGTTAAACTTGGAGATTTTGTCGAAAAAGGTCAGGCTCTTATAACACTTTCTAGTGTGACAATGGCACAGGCAGTAGGTGAATTTTTATTGGCAAATGAAGAATGGATTCGGGTACAAAAACTGGGAAAATCCACAGTCTCTTTGAAGCGCTATAATCAAGCAAAAATAGCTTATATTAGTATGCGTAGTAAAATTATGGCATATGGTATGAATGACTTACAAATTGAAGCATTAAGCGAAAGCCATAAATCTAAAATGTTAGGTAAGTTCCAGTTATTAGCCTTAAAAGAAGGCGTGGTTGCAAGCGATAATTTTATTGAAGGCGAATTGATTGAACCAAGCCGAGTTTTGTTCGATATTATTAATGAGAATATTCTTTGGATTGAGGCTCAACTTTCGCCAAAGCAAGCACAACTGGTTAAGATCGGTGCAGATGTCCGTATTCAGTTGTTAAATAATAGTTGGTTGCAAGGTAAAGTAATACAAAAACACCATCTATTAAATGAAAGAACCCGAACTATCGGTGTTCGTATTCAGGTGGATAATAAACAAGATAAATTACATTCCGGCATGTATGTTAATGTGCAAATTAAAATGCAGCAAGCTGAAGCATACTTAGCCCTACCAACAGAATCCGTGTTGCGTAGTCCTGATGGTGATTGGGCGGTGTTTGTTGAGCAAGACGAGGCTGGAAAGTTTAAATCTGTTGAGGTTGAAGTGTTGAAAACCATCGGCGATTATACTGCTATTAAAGGTTTAAAAGTGGGTACGCGCGTGGTGGTAAAAGGTGCATTTTTTGTGCAGTCTGAGTTGGCAAAGTCAGGCTTTTCAGTTCATAATCATTAAGGGTAAAAGCGATGTTGAATAAAATAATAGACGGTGCATTGCACAATCGCTTGATGATTGTATTAATGCTTTTAGCAATAGTAGTAGGTGCATTTATAATGTTACCAAAATTGAATTTAGATGCTTTTCCTGATGTTACTAATATACAAGTTACAATCAATACAGAGGCAGAAGGTCTGGCATCAGAGGAAGTAGAACAGCTGATCACCTATCCAATTGAATCGGTAATGTATGCATTACCTGATGTAGAGCAAGTGCGATCAGTTTCTAAAACAGGGTTATCGTTGGTAACAGTAGTTTTTAAGGAAGGAGTAGATATTTATTTAGCTAGGCAACTAGTATTTGAGCGCCTACAGGCTGCTAGAGAAGAAATTCCAAATGGAATTGGTGCGCCTGCTATGGGACCAAACACTTCTGGTTTAGGGCAAATATTTCAATATATGTTGCGCACTGATGACAAGCAAAAATTTAACACCATGGAGTTGAGAAGCCTTAACGATTGGGTAGTTAAACTTTTGTTAATGCCAATTGATGGTGTTACCGAAGTGTTAGCATTTGGTGGTAATGTGAAGCAGTATCAAGTGCAACTTGATCCAGATAAATTACTTTCTTATCAATTACATACACAAGATGTTGTTCAAGCGATTGAGGATAGCAATCATAATGCAGGTGGTTGGTATCTTAATCGTGGAGCAGAGCAATTAGTAATACGCGGTGTTGGCTGGGTACGCGGCGGTGAAAATGGTTTGCGTGACATTGCCAATGTAGCCATTAAAGATGAAGATGGCGTGGTAGTGCGTGTTTCGGATGTAGCCAGCGTTAAATATGGATCAGAAATTCGCCAAGGTGCAGTATCTATCACCCTGCGTGATGAGGCTGGAAAACCTAAGCAAATGGGAGAAGTAGTAACAGGAATTATTATGAAACGCATGGGGGCAAATACCAAGTCTACGATTGATGCAATTAACAAGCGCTTGCCAATTATTCAAAATGCACTACCTGAGGGTGTGGTAATTGAGGCTTTTTATGATCAGGCAAGCCTAGTTGATAAGGCTGTAAGTACGGTAACCAAGGCTTTAGTTGAGGCATTTGTGCTTATTGTGGTTGTACTAATTTTCTTTTTAATGAATCTTCGTGCTGCTACTTTAGTATTGTTATCTGTACCTATTTCCATTGTTTTGGCTTTAATGGCGATGTCTTATTGGAAAATTTCAGCTAATTTAATGTCGCTTGGTGGTCTGGCAATTGCTATTGGGATGATGGTAGATGGTTCAGTGGTGATGATGGAAAATATTTTTAAGCACCTATCAAATCATGATGAAAAATCCAATCCTGGCGGTGTACGCTTGCGTATTCTAGAAGCCTCAAGAGAAGTTGGTAGACCAGTGTTTTTTGCGGTGCTAATTATTATTGTCGTTTTTGCGCCTTTGTTTACTTTGGAAGGTGTGGAAGGAAAATTGTTCCAGCCAATGGCAATTAGTATTGTATTAGCTATGATGGCATCACTCATGGTAGCACTCATGGTAGTTCCAGCGCTTTCAACCTATTTATTTACTAAAGGGGTAGAGCATAAATCAACACGAGCACTTGATTTTATTGACAATAGCTATAAGAAAATTCTCAATATTGCATTAAATACGCGTAAAAATGTTGTGTTAATTGCAGTTATCTTGTTTATTGGGTCTTTATCGCTGCTACCATTTTTAGGCACCGAGTTTGTGCCTGAATTAGAAGAAGGTACTATTAATGTTCGTGTCACACTTGCACCCTCATCAAGCTTGGAAACTTCTTTTGAAGTGGCACAAAAGCTTGAGCGCATCTTAATGGAATTCCCAGAAGTGATGTATGCTTCAAGCCGTATTGGGCGTGCAGAAATTGGTGGCGACCCAGAACCAGTTTCTAATGTGGAGATCTATCTAGGTTTAAAGCCTCTTGATGAATGGACTTCTGCAAACAATCGTTTTGAGTTGCAAAAGCTAATGCAGGAAAAAATGTCGCTTCATCCAGGCTTGTTGTTCACTTTTTCTCAGCCGATTGCCACTCGAGTCGATGAATTATTATCTGGAGTTAAGGCGCAATTAGCGATTAAGCTTTTTGGTCCTGATTTGAATGTTTTGAATGAAAAAGGTAAGGCGATTGAAGCCTTAGTACGTAAAATTGATGGTGCAAGTTCAGTGGAAATGGAACAAATTTCAGGAGAAGCACAGTTAGTGATACGCCCAAATAGAGACAAGTTGTCACGCTACGGAATTTCAGTTGCACAAGTAATGACACTTGTTTCTGATGCAATTGGCGGGGTATCTGCTGGACAAGTAATCCAAGGTAATGAGCGTTATGATATTTATGTGCGTTTTGCTGAAAAATATCGCAATAACCCAGCAACAATTGCTAATTTAATTATCCAATCCTCTAGTGGTGCTTGGGTTAAGTTAGGGGAGGTTGCTTCGGTTTCAATTGAGGCAGGCCCACCACAAATTAGGCGCGATGATGTTCAGCGTCGTGTGGTAGTTCAGTCGAATGTTAGTGGGCGTGATATGGGTAGTTTTGTTGCAGAGATCAGTCAACGCATTAAATCTGATCTTAGTTTGCCTGTGGGTTATTCAGTGGTTTATGGTGGTCAGTTTGAAAACCAACAACGCGCTCAAGCAAAATTAATGATTGTGGTACCTATTTCATTAGGGCTAATATTTTTATTACTGTTCTTTGCTTTTGGTTCGGTGAGTCAAGCTGCTCTTATTATGCTTAATGTTCCTTTAGCAATGATAGGCGGTATTAGTGCATTGTTTATTTCAGGTCAATATTTATCTGTACCAGGCTCAATTGGTTTTATCGCTTTATTTGGTGTGGCAGTGCTTAATGGTGTGGTAATGGTAAATGCAATTAACCTATTAGTAGAAAGTGGCTCTAAACTTAATGATGCGGTATTTAATGGTGCATTATCAAGATTGCGCCCAGTATTAATGACTGCTTCAATTGCTGCGTTAGGTTTGGTTCCAATGTTATTGGCAACAGGCGTTGGCTCTGAGGTGCAGAGACCGCTGGCAACAGTGGTGGTTGGTGGGCTATTTTCTTCAACACTGCTAACTCTGTTTGTTTTGCCAGTATTATATGCTCGCTTCTCTCATCGAATGATTACTGATAATATTAAAAAATAAGAAAGCACTTAATCGCTACCAAAATATATTCTTATCTTACCAAAGTATTTTAAATCAGCGATAGTTTGCTGTAGTTTCTTTAAGATTTTATTGCCACTTTTATCTGTTTCTAAGCAACTCAGAGGCAGGTAAAAATCTACATGAATCTTACCATCAAGATAGTGTAATTGGATGCGCTCAATTTCGCCATCACATTTATTATTGAATAGCGCTTTATTAAGAAGTCCGAGTGCTTCTGCGCGCTCAGGTAGATGATCACAAGGCGCTGCTGTTTCGTCGTCTTCGGGGTCAATATGCACAGTGACATCAGATAGAGCTGTTAAGCACTTTTTGGCCACGCGCTCAACACTCACACTGATAATATGTCCTTCGCTAACACTTAAAAATGGATCAACTTGTACATGCACATCAGCTGAAATAGCGCTACCAATTTTGCGTGTGCGTAGCGAATGCACGCTGTTTACCCCGCTAATCATGCCAATGGCATGTTTGAGCTGTTTGACTTGTTCGGCGTCAATTGAAGTATCTACCAATTCTTTGGTTGCACTTGTGCCTAGCTCCCATGCAATATAAATAACCATCAAGCCAACGACAATAGCAGCAACACTGTCTAAAGAGTGATAACCATTGAGACTACCAAAAATGCCTGCAATGACAACAACAGAAGACAATGCATCTGAACGATGATGCCAAGCATTGGCTTTTAACATGGTTGATTGGTAAGTTTGTGCTACTTTAAGCGTATACCAATAGAGTATCTCTTTAGAAAAAATAGATAAAGTGGCAATACTTAAAAGCAATGTAGAATGCGATAAGGCGCTTGGATTGTTAAAACGATCAAAAGCAGTGATAACAATACCAATGCCAACCATGGCTAAAATAATTGCCAAGCCTAAGGTGGCAACAGTTTCAAATCGTTCATGACCATAAGGATGTTCTTCGTCGGCCTCTTCAGCAGAGTGCTTGGCAGCATATAACACGATACCATCAGATAACAAGTCTGAGAACGAATGGATGCCATCAGCAATGAGTGCACCAGAATTGCCAACTACACCAGCAATAATTTTAAAAATAGCCAATAAAAAATCAACAATTGCACCAACGATGGTAACTTTTTGACTGGCTTTTGCGCGTTTATTGATTGAATTCAATGGCATGATAATTATTAATGATAGATGTCTTTATTTTATGTCATATATTTCAATGCTGAGTTAATAATTCATAAAACCTAAGAAATCACCAATTGGGCAAAAATTGGATTTTGCTAATCATCCCTATTTATGCAAAGGTCTCTTATAGGTTTAATTCAAATCAAGTGGAGATAAAGACTTGCGTCTACTTATCTTTTGTGTGACATAAGAATAAATCAAGGTTGAGCTGGCGTGTTTATGTCCGAGTAGTTTTTGCACAGTTTTAATATCAATTTGATCTTGTAATAAGCGCACCGCAAAAGAATGACGAAATGTTTGAGCGGTTACCTTAAAAGTAATACCTGCTTTTTTTGCAGCTGTTGTGATATTGTAATTTAGAGTATTACTTATAATGGGAGAGCGGATAAGCTTGTTGTCTTTGTCGTTACAAAATTGCTTCATGGGAAATAGATAGCAATGATGCTCACTGGTACTTTTGAAGAACTTGTTTTTTATATCTTTATGGTGAATTCCTTTGATAAATTCTATTTGACTTTTTAAGCTATTAGTAATTTTTGTAGGAATTGATAGTGTTCTATGGTATTTAAGGTTTGATACAGTGAGTTGATTGGTAACAAAATTAATGTCTTTTATTTTTAAATTAAGTACTTCACTTGATCTTAATCCACAACCATAGAGTAAATAAACTAACAATTGGTATTGCCCCTTAAGGTGATAAGCAATATTCTCTACTTGTTTTTTTGACAAAATATCTAATGCGTTCTGTTTATGGTCAGTCCTAAGTGCTGAAACACTTGATTTGTTGATTTTAATAGTTAAGATTTTTTGGTAAAAAAATACCACAGAATTAAGCGCTTGATTGTGCGTTGAAGGTTTTAGGCTTCTATTGTTAACAAGATATTTAAGGTAGGATTGTATGTGTTTTATCTCAAGCTTGTTGTTATCTAAATTATGATATTTAATAAAACGACAAATCCAAGATGCATAGACTGAAACTGTCTTATCGCTATAGTGGCTCTCATTTAATTTTCGTATTATTTCTTGTTTGTTAATGAGAATCATTTGCACTTTTATATCCTGTATTTTTCATGAAATATCATTAAAAAATAATAAAAAACCAGTGTTATAAAATTTTGATGAATGTTTTAAGGTATTGTTCATTTAGAAGTTTTTTAAGTAATTTCCATTGTAAGTTCAATCTCTTTATCAGTAATTGCGTTGTAAATACAAATGTACATAAATGATAATGAGAATAATAATAATTATCATCATTGTATATTAAATATATGATGAATGTCAATATCAAATAGGATAAAAAATTAAAATAATCAAACACTTAGAGTCTCATTGACGATGATTAATCAATATAAGGATGCTTGAATATTGGGCTGGATGAATAGATGGGTGAAGAGAATTATATCCAAAGTAAAATGTAGTTTTATTAAACTGTAAGTATTTGAAATAGAATGCTTTATCGTGCTATTTTTTGTCTTTTTTGTATGATATTCCACATAAAACAGTAAATTGTTAAGAATAACTTGTAATTACAAATGATAATGAGTATTATTTGCATATAAGAACTTTGAAGATAGGTGTCTTTAATTACAAAATAAGAGAATAAGAGAATAAGAGAGTGAAATATGGTGATCAAGAAAGGATACTTAATTTTGAGTCAAAAAGAAATACAAAATTTTTTAAAAAAAATGAAAAAATGAAAAAATGAGAAAAGTAAAAAGGGTGTATAAATCGTTAGTTTGGGCATACTTGTAATACCCCCATTTTCCATACAACTCTAAAGTAGAGGCTTGACTGTTTACAGTCATCTTATTACGCCATCTTAGCGGTATTCCGCCTAGAGCAAAATGTGGTCGTTCATTATTATAAACCCATAACCATTGAGTGGTTAAATTTTGTGCAGATTCAACTGAATCAAATAAATGAGAGACTTTTGCATAACTCATAATTTTTCACTTTAATTTCAATTTGAGACCTTTGCATAAATAGGAACAATCATCAGAAACCCACTTTTCACCCACTTGGCAATTTTTTAAACCCAGCCTTAGCCCTGCTAGGACAAGGTTTAAAGAAATCACCAATTGGGCAAAAATTGGATTTTGCTAATCATCCCTATTTATGCAAAGGTCTCTAGATGATTCAACTATTTCCATTTTGGAAATAGTTTAGAATAAAAATGGCAAAGTAGTTAAAAAAATAAACTCAATATTACAACCTAGATATTGTTATCTCAATTGGTCATTTTGACTAACCAAGGTGGCATATATGACGCCGATCCACGCCAAAACTACTGCTAAAACTAACGCCAATATTGTCATTTTTCAGTTACAATGGTATATACTTAATTGTATATATTTTTTAGGGGTCATTATGTTAGCAAAAGTATTTAAATCAGGAAATTCCCAAGCGGTTCGCTTGCCAAAAGCGATGCGTTTTGATGTCAATGAAGTAGATATTACTAAAGACGGTGATAATTTAATCCTTAAACCGGTTAGACCCAATTTAGCAGACGCATTTTATGCCTTGGGTGAATTGCATGATGCTTTCAAGGATTTTGAGAGGGACGATACACCACCAATAGAAAGAGAAAGTTTTGATAAATAATTATATTTTGGACACCAATATTTGTATTTACATTATCAATCAAAGCCCGCAAAATGTATTGAAAAAATTTCATGAGTTGGATTATCGTCAAATAAGCATCTCTATTATTACTTACGGTGAATTATTTTACGGTATTAGTAAAGGTCATAATTTTGCTAAATCAAAAATAAGTTTGGATAAATTCACGCAAAATATCCGCATTATTCCTATTGATAGCGATGTTGCCAAGCACTATGGCGATATTCGTGCAAAATTATCTAAGCAAGGTAATATTATTGGCAATAATGATCTTTGGATTGCCGCTCATACACGCAGTTTAGGCGCTACACTGGTCAGTAACAATCTTAAAGGGTTTGAGTGTGTAAAAGGGCTGAAAACTGAGAATTGGGTTGGATGATGAAACAATATTTACAATTATTTAAGTATTTAGCTGCTAATACCAATACTATTATTGTCTTAGGAAGAACTGATAATGTACTCACAGGTGAGGCTATCGGTACTTTAATTTACTTTTAATCATAAAAGTGTTTAAATTTTTGGCAAAATAGTAGAGTGTGAGTTTTATAGGTAACAACATATGAGTATAAAAAAATTTAAATTTTATCAATATTCTATAAGCATTAAGGAAGATGAAAATTTTTCTAGTTTAGATGATATAGAAGATGAAGATACAGAACCAACTATTATACAAGGAGAAGTG
>NZ_FQTR01000027.1 GCF_900128535.1 bacterium endosymbiont of Bathymodiolus sp. 5 South
ACCATTAACAAAGATGTTATGTCTATGGATGATGACTTCGTTGTTTTGATTGTCTGTGGTATGGATAACTGTGTAGCCTTTGTTGATGTGGTAGGTAATCTTGTCTGGATGGGTGCTGGTGCTTGTATCATGGTAGGCTTTTTGGATGATGCGGTTGTTGTTGGCATCATAGGTGGTTTCATTAACCTCAGTGCCGTTAGTTGTTTGGGTGGTTAGTTTTTTGGTTTTGTTGAATGGGGTGTATTCAATATTTTTATTATAGGTTATATTATTACTTATATTTATGTTGTAATGCCTAATATTTCTAGTTTGATTACAGCTCTCAAGGGGGGTATTGAAAAGAACTATTGGCGTAATATTGGTAGGCGTGAGTATGTGCATTTGTATCAATTCTGCTGATGACTTAGTTGTTCAGGATGGTTTGCATAATTAATGCTTGTGTCCTCTTGTTTTATAAAGGAGTAGCATCCCCTTATTTACTGTGGGGTTTTTAAGGAGTGACTATTTATATATTTTTTACCGTTTTCCAAACATATCCTCATATGAGGTATTAACGCATTTTTTTTCATCAAAGTAACTTAAATCAAACGAAAGATTATTTATATTTTCTTTCTCAAGATCCCCATTAAAAGACCAATATACATCAACATCTATTATATTTTCTTTAGTTTCAAATGCTTGAGTCAATACAGAAGCAATGCTGTCAATATATAGCATATTGCTATTATTTTCATTAACTTTTATTTGTACACAATTTAAGTCAAAAGTATCAAATTTAAACCCACTAGATTTTGCCTTAATATTTAAATTACCATACACAAAAGTAGATGCTTGTTCTTTCAAATATTTCATCTTATTAATATTGGTATATATTACAAAGTTATCAACAAAAACAGTTTTTTGCATATCCATATTTTTAGAACAAGAATGCATAAACATAAACACTATATAAAATACAATTTTAAGTAGATTTAACGTCAAAACTGTTCAAACCAAGAGTTAGGTTTCACTGTAAATGCAGAATTTGGAATATTTATTCCAACTCCTGAATTATTGATGACATCAACTGCTGCATCTGTGCAATTATTACTAAACAAACGATACAAGATTTTGCCACTATTATGGCTTTTCTGGCTTTCTATAGCACTTCTGTATATAAGCTTGTCATCACTGACAGTCGTGTTGTACATAACAGCATCTTTAGATGGAGAAGAAATTCTTCTTAGACTAACCCTAGCCCCGACCCCCATGTTTGCAAGAAGTTTAATTGGTGAATGATTGCCAATTGCCCCTTGATCATATGCATACCAATTGCCTTTCTTATCCTGCAAATATAAAGTAGTATGACCATTGCCACCTGCTCTATTTTTATCCACTTTAAATCCAAAATTGTTATACAAAAACACCATCTCCGCAGCAATAGCCCCATCTTCAAAACTACCACCCCCTGCTTTGGAGGCGAGCCCACCTGCAATCATTGTAATTGCGCCTTGGGTATAAAAATCTAGTTGCTGACCCTCTAATCCTAAATCAACACCTTTGGATATGATTGCTGAGACAAAGCCATCTTGGAATTTACCTCCTCGAAGTTCGGTTGAGATACCACCGACTAAGCCTTGCAGGGCGAGTTGTTCTGTTGTTGTAAATTCACTAGCGTTATTTTCACCGCCGTGTGCCACCTCACTTATTGCTGCTGCAGTAATACCAGAGATAACACCTTGTTTTACACCTTCACCTAAATTGGCTGAGTTGAGTGTGCCTTGAGTAAATCCAATAACTGCCCCAGATTCAGCAGCACTCAATCCTGCACCGCCTAGGGCGTCGCCCATCAGTAGCATACCTGCTATTGCGGTTACCTTAGCAATGGCTGGATCGTCAGTCGTAGCGCTAATGACCATCATGACGGCAGCTACGGCTAGCTGCCACCAGTGTCCTGTTGGATCGGTGTATTTAAGGGGGTTGTTTCTAACATAGATATATCTGTTGTATGCAAGTGGGTCTTTGCTGTTGGGTATTAGGCTATCTGCACTTAAAAACCTAGCAGTAAGTGGGTCATACAGCCTTGCATTCATATTGATGATGTTGTGTCTTGGTAGTTGTTCGTGTCCTGTAAAGCCTCTCAAATCATCTTTTTGGAAGTGACCTGTTGCAGTGTTATCAACTAAGCCCTGGGTGATGGTTTCACCAAAAGGGGAGGTGGCTTGTCTTAGCCTTATCTCGCCATTATTGCCGGTAACTGTTACGATATTGCCTAGGGCATCGGTGTGCATGTAGGCAACTTGGTCAACGGCTTTTACATTGTTGACTAAGGCTTTATCATAGGTGGCAACGACTTTACCATTAACAAAGATGTTATGTCTATGGATGATGACTTCGTTATTTTGATTGTCTGTGGTATGGATAACTGTGTAGCCTTTGTTGATGTGGTAGGTAATCTTGTTTGGATGGGTGCCGGTGCTTGTATCATGGTAGGCTTTTTGGATGATGCGGTTGTTGTTGGCATCATAGGTGGTTTCGTTAACCTCAGTGCCGTTAGTTGTTTGGGTGGTTAGTTTTTTGGTTTTGTTGAATGGGGTATATTCAATAATTCTAGCATTATTTCCTGTGCTTTGTGTTTGGTTGCCGTTGGCGTCGTATTGATAAGTGTGCGTTAGGGTGTTGTTGTCAATTCTGCTGGTGAGTTGGTTGTTGAGGGTGGTTTGCATAATTAACGTTTGTTTTCCTTTATCTTTTATATCGCTTCTTATTTTTTATTTTGTTAATTAGACTAAAGCCTTTTTCATAAAAAAATATGTAATAAATCCAGATATAAGGAAAGCATAAATACATAAAAACAAAATGAAGTTTATTCTTTTCATAAACATCAACTAGCATGTAGTACCATAAATAGAAAGTTGGGAATATTAAAAATATCATTGATAACACTGCAATAAAATCATGCACATCTATGCCAAATAATTCTATCACCCCTATTATCAATACTGGCAGAGACAAAATAAATGCTTGCTTTAGGTGTTTTGAGATATTCTCAGGTGGTTTCTTGCTTTCTTCCAATTGTTTATTGTAATATTTTAAACAGTAAAACCAATAATAAAAAACTGATAAAAAGAACAGCAAAAAGAAATGTAGTTTGCTTTTTGGGTAGGCGTGCTGTAGTAGTTTAAACAAAAGAATAAAAAATGAAATGATAATACTTCCTAGCCAGAAAGAAAGTATAAGATTGTCTTTTTCAGTTAAGTGGAAATTTATATGATAGTTAAACAACTCAGCAATATAACTTGTTATATTCAATGGTAAGATAATAACTGAAAACAAAAACAAATATTTTACTTTCATTGATTTTACCAACCAAATCTATCTTGGAAAAAATTAGGAATTTCGCCAAAATCTATCTCAAAGCCTACTCCAATTAAACCTGTTGCTTCCATTCCAAACTTCCCATCTAGCCCAAATCCACTAATATTAGGTGTTTTACCAGTTGCTTTAAAGTCTGTCCAGTTATTACCTCCTACTGGGTGTGTTCTGCCATAAGACCCTCCGAAATCAACATTTAAAACTCCAACTTCACCATCAACACCTTGACTGCCATAACCCTCAGACCGCCAACCACCTGAACCATAAATCCACTCTTGATTTGCAGATCCAATATCAGCATTAACTCCAACTTTTGCAACACCAAATGCTCTTACTTTTGCGCCAACTTTTGCACCTGCACTCACTTTAACTTTAAAAATATCCCCCCATGCATTATACAAAAACACCATCCCCGCCTGAACAGCCCCATCTTCAAAACTACCACCCCCTGCTTTGGAGGCGAGCCCACCTGCAATCATTGTAATTGCACCTTGGGTATAAAAATCTAGTTGCTGACCCTCTAATCCTAAATCAACACCTTTGGATATGATTGCTGAGACAAAGCCATCTTGGAATTTACCTCCTCGAAGTTCGGTTGAGATACCACCGACTAAGCCTTGCAGGGCGAGTTGTTCTGTTGTTGTAAATTCACTAGCGTTATTTTCACCGCCGTGTGCCACCTCACTTATTGCTGCTGCAGTAATACCAGAGATAACGCCTTGTTTTACACCTTCACCTAAATTGGCTGAGTTGAGTGTGCCTTGAGTAAATCCAATAACTGCCCCAGATTCAGCAGCACTCAATCCTGCACCGCCTAGGGCGTCGCCCATCAGTAGCATACCTGCTATTGCGGTTACCTTAGCAATGGCTGGATCGTCAGTCGTAGCGCTAATGACCATCATAACGGCAGCTACGGCTAGCTGCCACCAGTGTCCTGTTGGATCGGTGTATTTAAGGGGGTTGTTTCTAACATAGATATATCTGTTGTATGCAAGTGGGTCTTTGCTGTTGGGTATTAGGCTATCTGCACTTAAAAACCTAGCAGTAAGTGGGTCATACAGCCTTGCATTCATATTGATGATGTTGTGTCTTGGTAGTTGTTCGTGTCCTGTAAAGCCTCTCAAATCATCTTTTTGGAAGTGGCCTGTTGCGGTGTTATCAACTAAGCCCTGGGTGATGGTTTCACCAAAAGGGGAGGTGGCTTGTCTTAGCCTTATCTCGCCATTATTGCCGGTAACTGTTACGATATTGCCTAGGGCATCGGTGTGCATGTAGGCAACTTGGTCAACGGCTTTTACATTGTTGACTAAGGCTTTATCATAGGTGGCAACGACTTTACCATTAACAAAGATGTTATGTCTATGGATGATGACTTCGTTGTTTTGATTGTCTGTGGTATGGATAACTGTGTAGCCTTTGTTGATGTGGTAGGTAATCTTGTTTGGATGGGTGCCGGTGCTTGTATCATGGTAGGCTTTTTGGATGATGCGGTTGTTGTTGGCATCATAGGTGGTTTCGTTAACCTCAGTGCCGTTAGTTGTTTGGGTGGTTAGTTTTTTGGTTTTGTTGAATGGGGTATATTCAATAATTCTAGCATTATTTCCTGTGCTTTGTGTTTGGTTGCCGTTGGCGTCGTATTGATAAGTGTGCGTTAGGGTGTTGTTGTCAATTCTGCTGGTGAGTTGGTTGGCGGTGTTGTATGTCATATTGCCTGCACCTGTTTTAAAGGTTAGGTTGTTTTGGATGTCATAACGATAGTCTTTTTGGGTACTATAACTATTATTTGAATATTGCCAGTTGGTAATTCTATCCATATCATCATAACTATAATTGTGTGTTTCATTAGTTATAGAGTTAACAATACTAGTGATATTATTATGCTTGTCATACCTATAACTCATATTGTTAATTAAATCACCACCTCTGCCGATTTCAATAGAAGTTAGGTTGTTGTTATGAGGGCTGTAAATATTACGAGTAAGTGAGCCATTACCATATAGAATGGATTTTGGCTTGTTATAAGCGTCATAGCTGATGGCTGTCCATAAAGCGACAATGGTGCCATTCAAACGGTTGTTGAGGACGGTTTGCAGCTCTTGTTGGGTATTTTTTTGATCCTCTAACTCGTTCATTATTTTATTCAACTGCGTGGTTTGCTCCGAAGCTTGTTGTTTATAATTATTAGCAGTCTCTAGTGCTTCATCTGCTTGCTGTTGAATTTCATCAGAGCGCTGTTGATAATATTTACTGCGATCTGCATAATGCTCTGAGTAACCCTTATATCGATTGGCTGTTCTTTGATAATAATCCGCCTGTTTGTTGTATGTTTTCGAGACATTAATTTTTCTTCCAGGTCCGGCATAACAAATTACTCTTCCCTTCCAACCACTTGTTGTAGTTCCATTGCCACAAGTATCTTCGTCTTGAACCATCCAAGTCGGGATATAAGCGTTATAGTTGTTTTGTCTTCTGCAACTACCTTTCCAGTTTTTATTAGTGCAGTCGGTATTCCGATAATAGTGCCTACCATTTACTGTTTTAACATAACTCAGTGTTACATTGCCGAATTTTCTGTAGTAATAATTGGCTTTAGCTCTGTAACTACTGGCTAGTCTTTGGTGATTTTGATAATATTGATAATATTTATTCGAGTAATAATCTAGTCTATTAGCATAGTCTTCATAGCTATCAGAAGTTCTTTGATAGTTTTCTGCATAATGTTCATACTTAGCCGCCTCGGCTAGATATTCTTGGGCTTTTGATTCTAACTCTTCTGCTTCTTTATTGAGTTCTGTAATTCTAATAGCAGTTTTTGCCAAGGACTTTTCTAAAGAAAGGTAGTCATAATCCCAAACATCGTTTTTAGGCACAGAGACTTTTTTTGCGCCACCACTTAGGGTGTAGTCTTTATGCTCAGTAAAGCCATCAGGATAGGTAATGGTTTTGATGCGCGAACTTTCATCGTATTCGTATTTGGTAGTAAAGTCTTGAGTATTATTATTAATAATAATACTCAGTGTGACTTCGTTCAGTCTTGACAAACTATCATAACTGTAAGATTTGCCAACGATTTGAGTGCCACCAATTATCTTACTTTCAGACGAGAGTCTGCCTTTATCATCATAGACCCAAGTAGAAACTTGACCTGCTAAGGTTTTTTTAACAATTCTACCTAGTTTGTCATATTCAATACTGGTGATTTGTCCTTTGCTATCGGTTTGTTGCGTTAGTTCTCCAAAGCCGTTATAAACATAAGACCAAATTCCCATAGCTGGGTCAATGCTCTTGGTTTTGTTTCCTAGCTCGTCATATTCTAGGGTAATAATACTGTTGTCTTTATCGGTTCTAGTAAGATTGCCAATTGCGTCATAAGTGTAGCTAATGGTTTGTTGATTGTTTTTGACAATACTCTTATCATTACCACTGATATCTTGAGTAGTTTTGGTGATTTGCCCTTGGTTGTTATTGGTAATGGTATTTGCACTATAAGTGGTATTGATGTTGATATACTTACCATGCTCATTTGGGGTTTTGACTTGTATTATTCTGTTTTTATTGTCATATTCATACACACTCCAAGCTACATTACCCCCTGCAAATAAGCCTTCAAAATAAGGCAGTGACTGCGCTTTAATATTACCATGTTTATCATAAACAATGTCAGTTATGCTATGTTTGTCGTTATCAATAAGCGCTACTTCTCTAACTTTATTACCAATGGCGTTATAGTAGGTTTTATGCCAACTACCCGTATTACTACTGACAAGCACACTATAGATACTGCTATCTTTAAAATTAAGCCCTAGACCTTGATAATCATTACCAAGTTCTACGCCATCACTCCATTCGTAAGTATAAGTAATCACTTCTCCTGTTGCTAAGGTTTTGGTTTTTATTCGACATAAACTGTCATAGGTGAATTTTGTCTTTAAACCACTAATGGCAGTACTTTGATTGACAAAAGAGCACTGGCTATCATAAGTATTATAAGCTGTTTGTCCTAGGGTATTAGTAGCCGAGGTGACTTTACCAAAACTATCATAGGTTCTGAATGTTGTTTTGGTATTGCCGTTTTTATCTGTGTTGGTGGTTTTATTAACTAAACCTTGAGCATTGTATTGGTAATTAGTGGTAAGTGCTAAGTTAAAGTTTGGTTGAATAGTTTGTCTAATCAAATTACCGTCACTATAAGTGTAGGTGGTTTCTCTGGTGGTGGTTTTACCATCTCGAGCGTGGGTTACTTCTAGTTTTGTTGGCAAGTTTAACAGCCAGTTCTTAGTATCTTGTGTATATTGACCTATACTTGTAGTAACGAGACTTTGGTCAAAATTATTGCTTTTGCTTTCAACGATTTTTTGAGCTTGGTTATATTGATTGTAGTTGCTATATTCATTAATGATTTTTTTAGTTAGGATGTTGTTTTCATAAAAAGTTTCTGTAGTTTTGGTTATTTGAATATTTTTAACATTACTATAGGGCTGAGATAGCTGATATTCGTTTTGTTTTTTATAGGCAAGCACACCATCTACTGTCGTGTTAGACTCTACAATACTACCAATTAAATCATCTTTGTCTTGCTCGTAAGTAGTGGTAATAACAGTATTTTTACTAGGATTGGTGACGGTTATAGACTCAAAACCTAGTGAGCCATCATCTAGATGATATTTATAGCCACTGTAGTGATAATTGACTTGATTGGTTTCACCAGTTGGGGTATCAACTACAATACTACTGACTAAATTGAGTTGTGGTGTGGTGCTAATAATAGGATGATTACTCGCACTTGATGTGTAGTTGACATTGTTAAGTTTTTCATAGTTAATATCTGTACTAAGTCCAAAACTATTGGTAACCTTGCTTAGTAGAGCAATAGGTTGTTTTTCTTCATAAACACAATTTAGTCCGCCATAAGAGCGATAACAAAAGTCATTCCAGCCATCGTTGTTTAGGTCTATTACTGTTTTAAAAGGTCCATATCTGCTATTTACTATTAAAGTGTGGAAAGTAGTTTTTAAACCAAATAATTTTTTAAGTGGTCTAGTATAGCCACTGGTGGTTTTGTTAATAGCGCTTAAATCAACATCTAATAGTGTTTTGCTTGCACTTTGGCTAAAGCCATTGTTTATGTTGTTATAACACCATCTTTTATTCGCAATAATGGTGCAAAAATCACTAAGTCCATCGGCGTTTTCATCACTAAAATGGATGGCATTGTCGTAGTTATCAGCAAAGCCGTTATCAGTATACGCCATCTCACTTGGCAAGGTGAGCCAAGTAGATTTGTTGGCATAATTGTTACCTGTATTGAGATGACAATTGTATTCTAAACTATCCTTGCCCCTGTAACACAAATCAACCAAACCATCGTTATTTAAATCTGCAAGTTTAAAACTGTTGTTAAATCTTTCTAGTTGTTTGTCGCTATAGTCTTGCAGGTTTAAATCATTAATAAAGTTGACTGAATTTTTGTATACAAAATTATTGTCGCTATCTTTATAACCAATCGCACATTGATAAGCCTTGTTTTTAAAACCACAAATATCTAATATATTATCCCCATTAGTATCTAAGAATTGCGGTTGTGGTATTTTGGTGTCATTGATCTCAATATCAAAGACTAGGCTACTGTGTTGATATTTGCTGCCAAATTCACTGCCGTTGTTATTGGCACAATGGATGCCATCATCACCAAAATAGCACAAATCAATTAGGTTATCCTTGTTAATATCAATAAAGCGAAGTGCATCTTCAACATTGGCAATGGTTGACCAATATTTATCACTAACAAATGAATTATCTTTACTATTAAGCCCGCACCATACACCTTTATCATCAACAGCACAATAATCTGTCCAGCCATCATGGTTAACATCAATAAAACTTAAGTTTGCGCTATGCTCTAATTTGTGCCAATTGCTATCACTTAGTGCGTTCGTCCATTTGCTAAAGCCACCAAATTTACCACTGCCATCTCCTAGAGCACAATTAAGCCCTGTGTTATCTAAATAGCAGACATCATTATTACCATCATTATTAAAGTCAGCAACACCATAATTTAAAACCTCGTCAGCATTGGCAATAATTTTTTCATATTTGATTTCATCGGCATTTACTATATCGTCATCATCCTCTACAGTGTCTAAAGCAGAGTCCTCGGCAATAATATCACTAATATCTGGGTCGTTATTGCTCTCAAGTTGCTTATAACCAAAAGTTAGTGGTTTGGTGCAAACATTGACACCGTCACAAAGAATGATCTCGTTTAATCGAGAATAAGTAGTTGCTGTTTGGTAGTTGAGTTTATAAGTTTTAAGTGGGTGATCTTTTGTATAAATGGCAATATTATCAAGCAGTTTATTGTGTTGGTGTTTTACACCAAACCGATAATCAATGTATTGATGTGGGCTGTTCTTGTAGTTAAAAACGACTTTGTGATTGTTATAACTAATAGTATTAACATAATAGATATTATTATCAACCATGTAGTTATAATCAATCGTGTTGTTAAACTTGTCTTTAGTAGTCACAAGATTCCAATTAAGTATTTTATTATTGTAGTTATTGGCAGATGTAAATTTTTTATTGACACCATTTGGGTAGTAAACTGTCCAAGCATTGTTACTCAGTGTTGCTTTAATATTGGAGTTATTGATGAGTCTGTATTTATTGTCGCTTATCTTTATGAGTCGTATACCTTCCAAACAATAAGCGTCTTCTTCATTTAATAAAACCCCGTGTTCTATACCATCAATTTTTTCGGTTTTAGCACAACGACTCACAGAGGGTAAACCAGAGAGTTTAAAGCCTAAGCCCAGTGGTGAACTACCAGAGCCTTGAGTGTAGTTAATACTTAAATTTGGTGATAACTTATTAATACCTTGAGGTAGTGCCAAAGGTGTAATATATGACAAGTAACCATTATTAACTTTGGCTTCGCCCTCTAAGTTTGTCACTAAGTTTGCGTAAGTAGAAAGACTTACAATAGTAACAAGTAAGATAAATAGTTTGTTAATTGTTATCATTATTTGACTCCTTAATATTATTATTTAGTACCCCTAAAGACTCCATGGTGTTTTCTATATTTACAGCATCTCTATCTATGACAGTGAGTTCTTTTTCTAGTTTCAAAGAAGGCTTACTGGTGATCGGTGCATTAAGGGCGGTGTTAAAAGATTTCTCTATGGCTTTATTATCAGCACCAGCTTCAGCTGCTAGTTTTAAAATAGCCTGTACTTCTGCTTTTAAGTTATCTGCATCTGAGGTTTGTGCAATCACTTCTGCTTTTTGCTCTTCTAGACTTTTTAAATCCTTATCTAGACCTATATTGATAGCCTTAACTTCTGACTCTACATTTTTAAGAGTTTTTGGTAAAGTATTTTTAATGATAGTTTTACCGCTAAAATCTTGATATTCATTTATGCTAGAATTTGACTGCTGTAAACTAGTTTTAGTATTTGATAACTCTTGTGTATTTGCGTCATAAGTATTATTATTCGTATTCGTTAGAATGACAATACTGAATACTGCTAGTATCAATGCTATGCTATTAAATAGTTTTGCTTTTTTTTCCACGACGAAAAATAAATATGAAAAATAAAAGGATTATTGTACCTAATAATGGAGTATTTTTGTATTTTGTGTAAAAGGTTGTCCCTTGTTGTGGGGCAAGTGTTTGATTTAACATGTAAAGTCCAGAAATAGATTGTTTACTCATAATAACACCCTTGTGGTCAATAAATGCAGAATGCCCTTTATTAACACTATAAACCATTGGCTTGGAAGTTTCAATGACTCGCATTCTTGCCACATTTAGCAAATAATCTATTGCTATAGTATTATCAAACCAGCCTAAGTCGCTAATGTGTATGTGTATATTAGCGTCTTTTGATCTATCTAGAAGTTCAGTTGAGAACAAAATTTCAAAGCAAATAGAACTAAAGACTTTAATGTTATCAACGGTAAAATTGTTCTCATTACTACCGGCAAATAAACTATCCATGTTAAATTTTGGCAGCAGTGGTCTTAACAAAGTGAACCACCAAGGCGTGTATTCACCAAAGGGGATAAGATGTTCTTTATAATAAACAGGTTTATTTTTAGAAAAACTAAAAAGCGTGTTTTTACTTCCATCTTGTTCTTGATAATAGACCCCTGAAAACACATCGGTGTTTATACTATTTGAATCAATATGTTTTTCAATGTCTTGATAATCAATGCTAATGGTTGACTCAGGCCACACGGTAATATCCGCTGTTGGCTGAGTGTTACTTAAGGCCTTGTATTTATTAAATCGATTAATCACTTCATAGCGATTATTTTTTTGATTTAAGTCAAAATCACCCGTAATAATTCTGATATTGGTTTCTTTTATGTCTGTTGTCCAATTAATATTTTTAGTAAACAAAATAGCAAAAGTCAACAATAATAAATAAGTAAAAAATAAAAAATAAGATGTTTTGTTCTTGTAGTTTTTAATTAAATAGGTGCAAATACCAATAAAAATATAGAATACAAAACATAAGCCCAAATACCCAACAACTGGCAACAAACTATACAAATCAAAAATATCCAAAGAGTCACTACTTGCATACCAAGGAAAGCCAGTAAACAGCCATGACTTTATCCATTCGTATAGCGTAAAGATAGATGGGGTAAATAAAGCATAATAAAAAACACTATTGTTGGAGAGTCTTTTGACAATGTATGACGACATCCCTAGAAGTAGAGCAATGATTGTGATAATTCCTAAGATGGTAATAGACATTACAATTTGATAGTTAATGTCATAACCTTCTACAATAGAGAACATCCAATAAAATCCAAGCAAATACTCAGATAAGCCAAATACCAATCCAATTTTGAAAGCTTGTTTATTGTCTTTACTGTTAAATATTAGCCAAAATAGAATAAGATGACCAATAAAAATAGTGGGAATATAGCCAAAGGGCGCAAAAGCAAAAGGCGTTATAAGTCCTGCGAATACGACTAATAGGTAATTAACCATACTTCTTAATAATCAGCGATGCATTCGTACCACCGAAGCCAAAACTGTTACTCATCACGGTACTTATTGGCATATCTTGATTGTGTTTTAGAATAGGTGTATCTTTAAATTCATCACCTAATTCATAATCATGATTGCCAAATGCAAAATTATGTTGTATCATCAATATTGAATAAATCAGCTCATGTACTCCACTGGCGCCAATCGGGTGTCCTGTAAGTGACTTGGTAGAGCTTATAGATGGAATGGTATAGCCAAAGACTGATTGGATGGCTTGAATTTCACTGATGTCGCCTACCTTGGTGCTAGCGGCATGGGCATTGATATAGTCAATGACATCAACACCACAATCTTTTGCTTGATGAATGGCTTTTTGCATGGCAAGAATCGCACCTTCAGTGTTAGGCTTGACAATATCACCGCCATCACTACTAGTGCCGTAGGCAATAAGTTCTACCAAGATATTAGCACCTCGTTGCTGAGCGTGTTCTAGGCTTTCTAAAACGATGATACCCGCACCACCTGAGAGCGCAAAACCATTTCTGTCTTTGGCAAATGGTATAGAGGAATCTTTTGGATTGTTGGTTGACACTAAGGCACGCATAGCATCAAATAATACGGCAGATGACCAGTGCACTTCATCACCGCCTCCTGCAAACACGATGCTTTGTTTGCCTTGTTGAATTTGTTCAAAGGCGTTGCCGATACAATGGCTAGAAGTAGCACAGGCTGCACTGATAGAATAACTCAAACCTTTAATTTTAAATAGACTGGTCAAATTAGCACTGGCGGTAGAACTCATGGTTTTTAAAATTTTAAAAGGGTCAATTTTTTTAGCCCCTTTGGTTTTTAGGGTTTCGTAGGCATCAATCACATTGTCATTAGAGGCGCTGCCTGAGCCAACAATCAGTCCTGTGTTTTGGTTAGATATTTGGGCTTCACTTAAACCTGAGTTTGCAACAGCTTGGCTCATAGCAATAGCACAAAGAGAAGCAACAGGTGAAAGAAACCTGCGTTGTTTTTTAGTTAAATATTGGCTAATGTCTATATTGATATCGCCAATAACTTGTGAGCGTAAATTAAGCTCTTTGAGCTTTTCTGAGAATACAATGCCTGATGTGTGATTTTTTAATGAAGATAAAACGGCACTTGTGTCATTGCCAATGCTACTAACAATGCCCAGTCCTGTAATAACAACTCGCTTCAAATGTCTCCCTTTGTGCAAATACTTTAAAAAATTAACGACCTATTTTAGACCTTTTTTTGTCCATAAAAATACAAAAAATAGTATCAAAATAACTCAAGACTCACGCCGATAACCAATCGCTTCGCTGAGATGCTGAATGTTGACGCTGTTTGAGTTGTCTAAATCAGCAATGGTTCTGGCAACTTTGAGAATGCGGTGATAGGCTCTTGCTGACAAGTGAAATTTGTCAATAGCATCAGACAATAGTTGCTTATTCTCTTTGCTTAGAGGTATGGACTTTTCTATTTCATCGGGTGTCAGTTTGTCGTTAAATTTAGCTTGGCGTTTGAATTGAATGTTGTTAGCTTTTAGCACTCTTTCTCGTATCACTGCACTTGACTCTGCGCTACTATTGGTTTGTCCAAGTAATGCTTCTTTTGGTAGCGGGGGCACGGTAAGCATCATATCAATCCTATCTAGTAGTGGACCTGAGATTTTATTTTTGTATCTATCAATTTGATCCTCTGTGCAATGGCACTTGCTGGTGCCATCACCATAATAGCCACAGGGACAGGGGTTCATTGCGCCAATAAGTTGAAAATTGGCAGGAAAAGTAGTTTGTTGGGCGGCACGGGACAAATGAATAACGCCATTTTCTAAGGGTTGACGCAAAACTTCTAAAACACTTCTTGGAAATTCTGGCAATTCATCTAGAAACAATACACCTTCATGAGCAAGCGATATTTCACCAGGTCTGGGAATTGAACCACCACCAACCAATGCAACTGCTGAAGACGAATGATGCGGAGAGCGAAAGGGGCGAACTTTTAACTGAGTTAAATCCAATGGTTTGTTGGCGACCGAATAAATTGAAGCGCGCTCTAGTGCTTTGTCATCACTAAGCGGTGGCATAATTGAAGGTAGTCGCTCTGCTAACATGGTCTTACCTGAGCCGGGTGTACCGACTAGAAGTAGATTGTGCCCACCACTAGCAGCAATTTCCAATGCGCGTTTGGCGTGGTATTGGCCTTTAACTTGAGAAAAATCATTGTTATAAATTGTCTGCTTATCCGTTAGCTTATGAACCAATTGATTAACATTACTGGCACCTTGTACAAAATCACAAACTTGCAATAAATGCTCACAGGGGTAGATTATTGCTTGATTAACCAAGGTATATTGAGCGGATTCTTGTATTGGTAAAATAATACTATGCGCGTCTTGACTACTGGCAATAATAGCGGGCAATAAGCCTTCGGTAGCACGCAATGAGCCGTTTAACCCTAGCTCACCATACAATTCAAAACTGTCTAAATTTATTTTTTCTTTAATTTGTCCACTTGCCAACAACAAACCAATCGCAATTGGCAGGTCATATCTACCACCACTTTTAGGCAGGTTAGCTGGCGCTAGGCTGACGGTAATGCGTCCTTTGGGAAATTTAAATTGTGAGTTTATGAGGGCACTGCGTACACGGTCTTTACTCTCACGCACGGCACCCTCAGGCAATCCAACGATAGAAAACCCTGGTAAACCACTCGAAATATGCACTTCAATGGTGACCAATGGTGCCTCTAATCCTGTTGATGCACGCGTAAATACTTGGCTTAATTGGCTCATACTGCTTGTAATTGCTCCAAACTCCATCGAGGTTTAACGACAATTTCATTGCCTTTTGATACTTGTCCTTTAATCAGTCTTAGATGCCCAGCAAGGGCGATCATTGCACCATTATCAGTACAAAAATCTTGGCGTGGATAAAATACTTGTGCCTCTACTTTTTCACCCATCGCATCCAACTCCTCTCTGAGTGCTTTATTCGCGCTGACACCGCCTGCCACAACCAAAGTTTTACGCCCTGTTTGCTCTAAGGCTCGACGGCATTTAATCATCAGTGTTTGTGTTGCTGCCACTTCAAAGGCTTTGGCAATATCGGCTTTTTGCTCTGGGTGTTTAGCAAAGGTATTGCGTGCAAAAGTCTTGAGACCGCTAAAACTAAAGTCCAGTCCTGGTCTGTCTATCATCGGTCTTGGGAATTTAAAAACGCCCTGCCTGCCTTGCTCAGCAAGTGCAGCAAGTGCTGGTCCGCCCGGATAACCCAAACCTAGTATCTTAGCCGTTTTGTCAAAGGCTTCACCGACTGCATCATCTAAAGATTCACCCAAAATTTTGTATTGCCCTATCGCTTCAACATCAACTAGCATTGTATGCCCGCCAGAGACTAGTAACGCCACAAAGGGAAATTCAGGTTGCTTGTCTTCTAAGAGTGGTGCGAGCAAATGCCCTTCCATATGGTGCACGCCTAATGCGGGGATTTTTAGACTCCAAGCCAAAGATTTTGCCACAGCGCTACCCACTAACAACGCCCCTGCCAGACCCGGTCCAGCTGTATAGGCAATAGCACTGATATCGGTGAGCTTTATTTTACCGTCTTCAAGCACGGCTTTAATGAGTGGCAAGACGCGCTGTATATGGTCACGGGATGCTAATTCTGGCACAACGCCGCCGTATTCTTGATGGATGTCAACTTGAGAAAATAATTGGTGTGCAATCAACCCGTCTTGCTGTGAATACAGACCAATACCCGTTTCATCGCATGAACTTTCTATACCCAATGTGATGAAATTAGTCACGCGCACCTAAATAGACTTCGCGCACCCTGTCATTATTTAAGATTTGCTCCTTATTGCCCTCAGTAATAATCACGCCATCGTGTAATACATAAGAATGGTCACAAGTATCTAGTACTTCACGGTAATTATGGTCGGTAATTAACACACCAATACCTTTATTTTTTAGATGGAAAATAATTTGCTGTATGTCGCCCACAGAAATTGGATCAACACCTGCAAATGGCTCGTCTAATAAGATAAATTTTGGCTCCATTGCCACTGCTCTGGCAATTTCCACGCGTCGTCTTTCACCACCAGACAAACTTAATCCATTAAGAGCACGAATATGCCCGATATTAAATTCTGCTAATAATTCTTCTAAACGATTCTTTTGGGCATCCTTGTCCAAGGCTTGATTAATCTCTAAAACTGCCATAATATTATCTGCAACAGATAATTTCCTAAAAACAGATGGCTCTTGAGGTAAATAACCCAACCCTAATTTAGCGCGTTTATGCATGGGTAAATGGTCAATTTTATGGTTATTTAAAACAACTTGCCCAGAATCTGTCTTAACCAATCCACAAGCGATATAAAAACAAGTGGTTTTTCCTGCGCCATTTGGCCCTAATAAACCGACTATTTCACCACTTTGCACGAAAAATGAGACACTTGAAACGACATTTCTACCCGAATAAGATTTACTAATATTGGTAACCTTAAGTGAATGCTGTGTAGACATAAAGTGTAAACTTATTTATAATGCTTAATTTTATCATTAATACACGACCTCATGTTTAACACTAAAAAACCAAAAACTGAAACTCTGCCTGACGCCTCTACGACACCTACCAGAGCTAAGCCTAGAGTGACAACAACAGACAACACTCAGCGTCCTAATACTGCTAATAGTCAAGAAAAAACCATCATTTCTCAAGGTTGTTTTATTAAAGGAGAAATATTAGGCACTAATGATATCAGTATTTTTGGCAAAATTGATGGCGCCATATCACTCAAAGATAACATTCTTACCGTTGAAAAATTAAGCGATATTAACGCTAACATTGAGGCTAGGGTCGTTAATATCATTGGTCGTGTCGTTGGTAATATTAACGCAAATGAAAAAATAATCATCCACAAGGGGGGTTTTGTTACTGGCGATATGAACGCCCCGAAAGTAATTCTTGAAGATGGATCCTACTTTAAAGGTAATGTCTCGATGGTTGAGAATCAGAAAATAGAGTCAGCAGCAACTAAAGAAGCGTCAAAAACTCAGACGAATAAACTTGTTTAGTTGACACTTTAGTTGCAACCAACAATACACCTTCGTCGTTTACACCACAGCACTTACCTAAAAAAGTCTGTTTGTTGTCATTATAACGAACCTGCTTACCTTGCAGATAATCCACACTTGCCCACTGCTTAGAAAAAGTTGTAAAACCATGCACTTCAAAAATTTGGCAAAACTCTAAAACTTTATTGATTAAATCTTTAGTTAGATCAAACTGATTAATGGATTCTTGCGTGCTGATTGAGTGTAAATCAGTCCACGGTGTTTGGCAATCTATATTCACATCAATATTTACTCCAATGCCTATCACTACAGATTGAGTTTGGTTTCGAGTAATATTCTTAATCAAAATCCCAGCCAGTTTCTTATCTTGATAATAAATATCATTGGGCCATTTAAGCTCTAAACCCATAATACCGTAATCTCTCAGCACTTCAAGTAGCGCCAAACCTACCACTAAACTCAGTCCACTTAAATTAACCTTAGTTGAAAACACGCGACGAATAGACAATAAAACACCCTTGTCTTTATTGCTTAACCATGTCCGATTGTATTGCCCTTTGCCCTGCGTTTGTTCGCTGGCAATACACACCTGTGTTCTTGGTGAAAATTCCAACGATGAAAGATAATCATTAGTACTGGGGATTGAATCAAAAATATGGCAATCAACATCGCCATTTAGATGGGTGCTTAGATTAAGATAATTATCCATGTTACCAGCACTAAAACCAAAGAAAGCCATACTGCCGCTGAGCCCATATCTTTTGCCACACCAGACAGCGGGTGATACTCGTCACCAATTCTGTCAACCACTGACTCAATGGCTGAATTTAACACCTCAACAATCAACACTAAAAATACGGGTGCAATCAATAGTACGCGCTCAATGGCTGATTCTTTCAACCAAAATGCGAGTGATATGAGCACAACACTAAGCCACAACTCTTGCCTAAAGGCGGCTTCTGACTGGTAGCAAGCTTTTAATCCTTGCATTGAAAATCCAAAAGCGTTAATAATGCGTTTCAATCCTGTGGCTTCGTTTTTCATAGTCATTTTATTTTACATCATCGTGAGACCTTTATATAATTATGGATGACAAGCAAAGATGACAAAATTTAACTACTGAGTTAATATAGAGACCTTTGCATAAATAGGGATGATTAGCAAAATCCAATTTTTGCCCAATGGGTGATTTCTTTAAACCTTGTCCTAGCAGGGCTAAGGCTGGGTTTAAAAAATCGCCAAGTGGGTGAAAAGTG
>NZ_FQTR01000028.1 GCF_900128535.1 bacterium endosymbiont of Bathymodiolus sp. 5 South
CTTATCAAAATCAATTTTTACCAAAGAAGCAATAAAATCTTTTAAATGTGCATGATGATTAGTAAAAAGATATTGAATAACTGCAACAGAAACACCTGTTAACACAACCAGTATACTTAACTGAGATAAAATCTCCTGCATTATTATGCTGGCAAAATATCGTTATTTATCTTATCGAATAAATTAGATATAAACGCACCCATACTCTCGTGGTTAAAATTAGCAATAGCCTTGGTGCTATTTTTATCAGTTTCGTAACGGAAAGCATTGTTACCCACAACAATAAAATTAGGCAATTCATCAAAATTTGAAGCAATCTTTAAATTACCTTTAGACTGTTGGTAGAAAGTATTATGTTCTTTATCATCAATTTCCTTTTCAACAATAACACTTACTGTGTTGCCATTCTTAAGCACTTGTTGAAGTTTATCGGTTAATTGATTGTAAAAACGCTTCAATAATTGATTAGAGATAATTTTTACATCCTCCTTATCTCTAATCGCTTTTTCAAAAAGTTTATTAAAAAGCAACAAAGCATTTTCTTCGCTGGCGTTATGAATTTCTTGATCTTTCTTGTCGTTATAACACTCTATTACAAACTCCTCATAATCAAAATCTTTGCTCATAATATTTACCTATTTATTAATAAATTCAAAATATTCCACTTTTAATACAATAACCAATTGAAATAGTGTCGTTTACTTAATCTGTGCATCTAATTCACCAGACAAATATCTTTGACTCATCGTATCTAATGAAGAGACTTTGATTTTATCAGCATTGCCAGCTGAGCCAAAAGCCTCAAAACGAGCAGCACAAATATCACTCATCGCATTGGTGGCTTCTTTTAAGAATTTGCGTGGGTCGAAGTTAGCCGTATTTTCAATCAAATGCTTGCGCACTGCGCCCGTTGACGCCATACGCAAATCAGTATCAATATTAACTTTACGCACACCGTGCTTAATGCCTTCAACGATTTCATTCACTGGTACGCCATAAGTTTGACCCATATCGCCGCCATGATTGTTGATGATTTCTAACCAATCTTGTGGCACTGAAGACGAACCGTGCATAACTAAATGTGTGTCGGGGATGCGTGCGTGGATTTCTTTAATACGGTCAATACGCAATACATCACCTGTTGGTTCTGCGGTAAATTTATATGCACCGTGTGAAGTGCCGATAGCAATAGCAAGCGCATCAACATTCGTGGCTTTAACAAAATCAGCCGCTTCTTCAACTGAAGTAAGCAACATATCTAAATCTAGTTTACCTTCCGCGCCATGACCATCTTCTTCGCCCATCATGCCAGTTTCAAGTGAACCTAGACAACCTAACTCACCTTCCACAGAGACGCCGCCTGCATGTGCCATTTTTACCACTTCAGCAGTAACATCAACATTGTACTCAAAGCTGGCTGGCGTTTTCATATCAGCTTCTAAAGAGCCGTCCATCATCACCGATGAAAAACCCGATTGAATTGAACGCAAGCAAATAGCTGGCTCAGAACCGTGATCCTGATGCATTACCACCGGAATATGCGGATACATTTCAGTCGCTGCAATGATAAGATGACGCAAGAACGGCTCACCCGCATAAGAGCGTGCACCTGCAGAGCCCTGCATAATAACGGGGCTATTGGTTTTGTCTGCAGCCTGCATAATCGCATGCACCTGCTCCATATTGTTAACATTGAATGCCGGCATACCATAATTGTTTTCTGCCGCGTGGTCTAATAATTCTCTTAATGAAATTAACATATTTCTTTCTCCTTATTTTTTTACTTAAATCAAATATTTAATGTTACTTGTTTACTTAGCAACAATAACACACTTTTTATACTACTTTACCCTTATAAATCGTCATCACCAACACGCAAAATCTTCATTAGATTGGTGCCGCCCGATTGATTTACATGCATTCCTTTGGTTAATATAATCAAATCGCCTTCCTCAACAATTTTCTTATCTTCCAATATACTCACCACTTTCCCATTAACCTCTTCCCATTCTGTATCATTCATTTTGTCGATACCACAAGGATAAACACCCCGATAGAGTGTCGTTTTACGCAAAGTGGCAACACTGTCACTCATGGCATAAATTGAAATATTGGAACTCATACGCGACATCCACAAGGGTGTTTTTCCACTTTCAGTAAGGGCAACAACCACTTTAACGCCTAAATGGTTGGCAGCATACATAGAACTCATAGCAATGGTTTCATCAATATCACTGAAACACTCGTGTAGGCGATGGTGTGAAACTTTTGCAATGGGGCTTTTCTCAGTTTCTATGCAAACATCGTGCATGGTCTTCACTGCATTCTCTGGATAATCACCTGCTGCGGTTTCGGCGGATAGCATCACTGCATCGGTACCGTCTAATACCGCATTTGCCACATCGAACACTTCTGCACGCGTTGGAATTGGGTTGCTAATCATTGACTCTAACATCTGTGTTGCAGTAATCACAATACGGTCATTTGACCTGGCTAATTTAATCAATCTCTTTTGCTGTGCTGGCAATTGTGGGTCACCAATTTCAACACCCAAATCACCACGCGCCACCATAATGCCTGCTGATTCTTGAATAATATCATTGATAACTTCGTCTACCAAAGACTCGGCACGCTCAATTTTTGAAATCACGCCTGCATCAGAGCCTGCCGCTTTCAATAACTTCTTAGTAAGACGCACATCATCGCCACTCACTGGGAACGATAAAGCCACATAATCTGCTTTTGCTTTGGCAGCAGTTAGTATGTCTTTCTTATCCTTTTTAGTGAGTGCATCAGCCGATAAACCGCCGCCACGAAGATTGATACCTTTCTTATCAGATAAAATGCCACCCTGCGTTACCACAGTATTAATTTTATTGCCTTCAATGCTGATAATTTCTAGAACAATCTTGCCATCATCAAGTATTAAAATATTGCCCACTTTAACTTCTTGTGGCAAGGTTTTGTAAGCAATACCCACACCATCTTGATTGCCAGAAGTCTCGCCCATATCTGCGTCAAGTGCAAACTTATCACCGATATTTAACTCAATCTTTTTTTCATCTTTAAAGCCAGCAACACGAATCTTTGGACCTTGTAAATCCATCAAAATACCCACATAGGTATTATTATCATGTGCCCAATTGCGTACGGCTTTCACTCTACCTAGGTGTTCTTCTACACTACCGTGAGAAAAGTTAATACGCACAACATTCACGCCTGCTTTTAGAATACTTTCTAAAACACCAGGCTTATCCGTTGCTGGGCCGAGTGTGGCTAATATTTTGGTTCTTCTAAGCAAGAATTACTCCGCAGCTCGAAGTTCTAGAATCTCTACAGCTGGTAACTTCTTACCTTCTAAGAATTCTAAGAACGCACCGCCACCAGTAGAAATGTAGCTTACTTTGTCTTCAATATTGTACTTATCAACCGCTGCTAAAGTATCACCACCACCTGCAATTGAGAATGCATCAGAATTAGCGATTGCCATCGCAACTGTCTTAGTGCCGCCTTCAAACTGGTCAAATTCAAACACACCAACTGGACCATTCCATACGATAGTACCTGCATTTTTCATAATCTCAGCCAGTTCTTGTGCAGAATCAGGACCAATATCAAAAATCATATCGTCATCTACCACTTCTGATGATGCCTTGGTTTCAGCGACTGCAGACTCTGAAAACTCCTTACCGCAAACCACATCATTTGGCACTGGGATTTCACAGTCTTGCATCAGTTTTTTAGCCGTTGGAATCAAGTCGTCTTCACACAGTGACTTACCAACATTATGACCTTGTGCTGCAATGAAAGTATTAGCAATACCGCCACCAACCACTAATTGGTCAACAATCTTGGATAAAGACTCCAATACTGTTAACTTGGTTGATACTTTAGAACCACCAACAATTGCCACCATTGGGCGCTTAGGGTTGTCTAATGCTTTACCTAATGCTTCAAGCTCACCCGATAACAACGGACCAGAACAAGCAATCGGCGCATACTTAGCAACACCATGTGTTGAAGCCTGTGCACGGTGTGCTGTACCAAATGCATCCATCGCAAAGATGTCACACATCGCTGCCATTCGCTTAGACAAGGCATCATCGTTTGACATTTCACCTTTATTAAAACGCACATTCTCGCAAAGCACCACTTCGCCATCACTCATCTCAACACCATCTAGCCAGTTTTTTTCTAAACGCACTGTGACACCTAATAACTCACTCAGGCGATCAGCAACAGGTTGCAAGGTAAACTCATCGCTCGCCTCGCCCTCTGTAGGGCGACCACGGTGTGACATTAACATGACTTTAGCGCCTTGCTTCATTGCCATTTCAATGGTTGGTAACGATGCCTTAATGCGTTTATCGCTTGTTACCACGCCCGCTTTAATGGGTACATTTAAATCTTGACGAATCAGTACTTTTTTACCGCCCAATTCTAACTCTTCTAAATTTATAATCATCAATTATCCTTCCATATTTTTCCAACTAATTTAGGGCTTACAATAAAAGGATTATAATTTCCTTGTATTTTCATAATCTGTTTATTGCGCCTCCTCTCTTTATCACTCACTGGATCTTGCTTGTGCCACTTCAGTAATATCTTTTGTGCCCATGGGGTAAAGTTATTGCCTGTTAATATAGGAGAGTGCCAATCTTGGACCTTGTCATAATAAGCCGTTAGTAAATAAAAGTACCCTCTAGCAAGGTCCCCCTTAAACTCATCAATTGGCTCAAAAAACTTTCCTGTTAACTTTTTGTTTTGTGCTCGGCCCATTTTAGATTTATTCGTAGAAAATTTAGTTTTTTTACTATTCACAACACCTGCATACGGATAAGCAGCACGCATATTGTTCACATATCCATCTGTAGGATATATATGATACAAATCGGTTGCCATTGGCACATTTAAACTACCACCCCACCAAGTTTTTGGAAAAGAATGCTCTCTGTTATAACAATCCCCTTCTTTCTTATAATGACCACATTGATCAGTAAAAAACTTGTAAATATACGCTGTATTATCACCATTATATGAATAAATATCAAACACTTTATCAGGTTGATTTGGCAAGGCATCGGTTTGTTTAAATGCCTTCCATAATTCCCTATACTTCAAAACCTTGTGTTTGCTTATTATGTGAAATAACTGCTCTCTAAGCGGCTCTCCTGTAACTGCTTCCTTGGCAACAGGGGTAGATGAACAACCATATAGCGTTACTAAGGTAACACTAAAAACTAAAACAAGTATTTTTTTATAAAGCCTATGCAACATGTTGTACTAATCTTAGCATATTACAAGTATAACCATACTCATTATCATACCAAGAAACCAACTTGACAAATGTGTCATCAAGTGCGATACCTGCATTCGCATCAAAAATTGAAGAAGCACTCACGCCACGGAAGTCAGACGATACCACCATATCTTCTGTGTACTGTAATGTACCCTTCATTGCACCCTCTGCAGTTGCTTTGATAGTTGCACAAATTTCTTCGTAGCTGGCAGGCTTGTCTAATTCACAAGTCAAGTCAACAACTGAAACATCTACCGATGGAATACGAAAAGCCATACCTGTTAGTTTGCCGTTAAGCTGTGGCAATACAACACCGACTGCCTTAGCAGCACCTGTTGAGGAAGGAATAATGTTCTCAAATACAGCGCGACCACCTCTCCAATCTTTCATTGAAGGACCATCAACTGTTTTTTGTGTTGCAGTAGAGGCGTGAACCGTTGTCATTAAGCCACGCTTAAGTCCCCAGTTGTCATCAATGATTTTAGCGATTGGCGCTAAACAGTTAGTGGTACAAGACGCCGCAGAAACAATCGCTTGACCCTCGTAAGAATCGTGGTTAACACCGTATACAAACATTGGTGTGCTGTCTTTCGCAGGTGCTGATTGCACCACTTTTTTAGCGCCAGCATCAATATGCGCTTGACAAGATTCTTCAGTTAAAAAGAAACCCGTACAGTCAATGGCAACATCTACATCAATATCGCCCCACTTAAGATCGGCTGGATTACGCTCAGCGCTAAGACGAATCTTCTTACCATCAATGATAAAATTGTCGCCTTCAACAGCAATATCGCCATCAAAACGACCTTGTGCTGTGTCATACTTAAGCATATATGCTAAATAATCATTTTCTAATAAGTCGTTAATACCGACTACTTCTAACTCTGGAAAGTCCTTTTTAATTGCACGAAACACCATACGACCGATACGACCAAAACCATTAATACCTACTTTAATTCCCATTTTCCTACTCCTTTGTTTATATTTTTTTAAAAATTATGCTAAAACTTCATTGACAGTTTTAACCACATTATCGACTGTGAAACCAAATTCTTTAAACAACTGATCTGCCGGTGCACTCTCACCGAAGCTCGTCATACAAACCACATCGCCTTCTAGACCAACATACTTGTACCAAGCATCACCAACACCTGCTTCAATCGCAACACGCTTCACGCCTGGCGTTAATACAGAATCTTGATATGCTTTATCTTGTGTGTCAAATGCATCTGTTGAAGGCATTGAAACCACACGAACTTTTTTATCACTCATTGCCGCAGCACTTTCCACTGCTAAACCAACTTCAGAGCCGGTTGCAATTAAAATGATGTCTGGCGTGCCTTCATAATCTTGCAATACATAACCACCTTTTTCAATACTTGCCACTTGTTCAGCCGTTCTTTTCATGGGCGTCAAATTTTGTCTTGAGAACACCAATGCAGTCGGTGCATCGCATCGAAGCATAGCCATCTTCCAAGAAACTGCTGACTCAACTGCATCACAACCTCTCCAAGTTTGAAAATTTGGAATCATTCTCATGGTTGCCAATTGTTCAACAGGCTGATGTGTTGGACCATCTTCGCCCAAACCGATAGAATCATGTGTATAAACATAAATCGTACCAATTTTCATGAGTGCCGACATACGCAATGCGTTACGCATGAATTCCATAAACATAAAGAAGGTTGCGCCATAAACTTTGAAACCACCATGCAAGACCATACCATTCATCATATGTGCCATACCAAATTCACGCACACCCCATGAAATATAGTTACCCTTAGCGTTTTCTTTGTTGACTTTAACGGTGCCTGACCAGTTAGTAAGATTAGAACCCGTTAAATCCGCACTACCGCCAAACATTTCTGGTAATAATGGACCCATTGCTTCAATCGCGTTTTGACTTGCTTTGCGTGATGCAATATTTGGCATTTCCTCTTGAGTCTTAGCAATGAACTTATCCATCTCAACTGCAAAATTTGCTGGCAGATCACCCGCCATACGCCGCTCAAACTCGGCTGCTTCTGCTGGAAATTCTGCCTTATAAGTAGAAAATTTATCATTCCAAGTGCTTTCGTCTGTCGCACCTTGTGTTTTGTGGTTCCAGCCTTCGTAAACATCAGCAGGAATTTCAAATGCTGCGTGGTCCCAGCCCAGTTGCTTGCGTGTTGCTGCAATTTCCTCGTCACCCAAAGGGGCGCCATGACAATCATGGGTGCCAGCAAGATTTGGCGAGCCAAAGCCAATGGTTGTTTTACAACAAATCAAACTTGGTTTGTCGGTAACTGCTTTCGCCTCTTCAATCGCTTTGTTAATTGCGTCTGCATCATGACCATCAACAGCAACCACATGCCAATCGTAAGACTTGAAACGACCCGGAACGCCTTTCTCCATCCAATCGCCAATATGACCATCAATCGAAATGTCATTATCATCCCAAAAAGCCATCAACTTGCCCAGACCTAAAGTGCCTGCCATTGCGCAAGACTCGTGTGACAAACCTTCCATTAAACAACCATCGCCCATAAAGACATAAGTGTTATGGTTCACAATTTCATGATCTGGCTTGTTGAATTGTGCTGCCAAAGTGCGTTCTGCAATCGCCATACCCACAGCATTAGTGATACCTTGACCTAATGGACCTGTTGTTGTTTCAATACCCTCTATATAGCCGTACTCAGGATGTCCCGCAGTCTTTGCATGCAATTGGCGAAAATCCTTAATGTCATCAATTGACAAATCAAAGCCTGTTAAATGTAGCAATGAATAAATCAACATTGAACCATGACCATTAGACAAAACAAATCTATCTCTATCTGCCCAGTTAGCATTAGTTGGATTATACTTCATATGGTCGTTCCAAAGCACTTCGGCAATATCTGCCATGCCCATTGGGGCACCCGGATGACCTGAATTGGCTTTCTGAACTGCATCCATACTTAAAGCACGAATCGCATTTGCTAAATTTCTGCGTGATGACATATTAAATTTCCCTGATGAAAAACTCAATGATTATACGCAAAACTCTAAATTTATCAACACCACTCGCAAACACCTATAATATCAACAAATAAAGAATAAACCATTTTTTTATGGGCGAAAAAAAAGTCATCGCAAGATAACTTTTTTTATAAAATGGTGCCGAAGGCCGGACTCGAACTGGCGACCTACTGATTACAAATCAGTTGCACTACCAACTGTGCTACTTCGGCGTAATGATTTTGAAAATTATACAATCTTATTTAAAATACATTGCGCTTTTTATTGCGATTGTATAAACCCTCAAATATGGTGGTTATAGGTGGACTTGAACCACCGACCCCAGCATTATGAATGCTGTGCTCTAACCAGCTGAGCTACATAACCATGAAGAGCAATATTATCGGGACTTTTGCCATAAAAGTCAATAGATAATTACAGGTGAAGGTTTGTGATGCTAAAATCAACGCCTATGACAACACTTAAAATTGCACTAACAGGTGGCATAGCTTGCGGAAAATCACAGATGGCTCAGATTTTTGCGAAGTTGGGTGCTGATGTTATTCGGCTTGATGATATTTCCAAACAAGTAACTACGCCTGGCTCAGATGGTCTTAGAGAGTTGGTAGGCACCTTTGGCAAAAGGATCCTTAATCAAGATGATAGCCTTAATCGACAAGTGTTACGAACCCTCTTATTGGAAAATGAAAGCAATAAAAATCACATTGAAGTTATTTTGCATCCAAAAATATTGAAAATAATGCAAGAATGGCAAAAAAATTCAAAAAAAATCTTAAATATTGTAGAAATCCCCCTACTGATGGAGAGAAAATTAGCCTATCTGTTCGATAGAGCCATTATTTTGACCTGCAATGAGAAAAAACAACTAAAAAGACTGAAAAATCGTGCAAGTATTGACGAAAAACAAGCAAAAAAGATGATTTCTATACAAACCAGTCACGAAAATAGGTTAAAAATTTCTGCAGAATTACCCTGTGATATTATTGAAAACAATGACACACTTGCTGATTTAAAAAAGCAAACTCAACAGTTATATCAAAAGCTCAACCAATCTGTAAACATTTAACGGGTTTGCCTACTATTAAATATTTGGTGAGAGTTTCATCAATTGTTGACTAGGAAACAAACTTTAAATGTCGAGCCACTACCTACTTTACTATCAATAGTTAATACTGCATTATGTCTCTGAGCAATGTGACTAACAATAGCCAACCCCAAACCTGTACCGCCTTGTTCTTTAGACCTACCCTTATCAGCCCGATAAAATCTTTGTGTTAAATGCGCTAAATGCTTATTTGGAATTCCTTTGCCAAAATCTTGGATATCAAGACATAACTTGTTACCACCATTCGCATACCACCTGACGATGATTTTTGTCCCCTTTGGGGTATAAAATATTGCATTTTGTATTAGGTTAGCACATAAACTAATAACTTCTGTTTCAACACCAACTATCACCTCATCGGTATTAATCTCTACCGTCACTACTTGATTTAAATCTTGACACACATGATTAATAACCTTTTCCATATTTATGCTGGTGCTGATATCTTGAATATCATCGGTGCTTTCTAAGCGTGAAAGTGTTAACAAATCTTCAATGATATTTTGCATTCGTTTGGTTTGTTCGTATGCAGTATCAATCGGGGTAGATAATGATTTTGGTAAATTTTTATCTTCTTTGATCATTTCCAGATAACCTGAGATTACCGTTAGTGGTGTGCGTAATTCATGAGATGCGTTTGAAATGAAACTTTTACGCATTTCTAATGTTTTGTTTCTTTGCGTTATATCGCGTGCGATTAACAACTTTGAATTAGCGCCAATTGTAATAATTTTTAATAATAATTGTATAGACGAATCTTTAGGGGACTCTATTTCAATCTCACTGCCGTCTTCATTAGCGTTCAATAATTTATACAACTTAGGAGAGCGAATTAAATTGTTGATACACTGCCCTCTATCATTTTTGACAATATTTAACAAAACAGATTTGCTATTGCTCCAATCAACTTCGTTATTTTGATTAAGAACAATAGCAGCATAAGGAAACCCTTTTAAAATACTTTGTGAGCGTTTTAACAAAGCATTCATGCGCTTTTTTCTACTGCTACTTTTATTTTTGTCTTGTAGCACTTGATAGTTAATCTTGTCCCATATTCCATCACTATCTGGCACATTATTTTGACCAGTTCCGTTAATTACCCAAGTGTAGAACTGATAAGTCTTGTAATACATCCAAACAATATAGCCAAACAAACTGAATGCTATACTTATTAGCCAAGCATCTGTTAACAAGCCACCAACCAGTATTACAAATATAACACTCACTATGCGCCACTTCTCAATAGACAAAATAGAGGGCTTCATGATGTTGTATTAGCGCTAAATCGATAGCCCATATTGCGCACAGTTTGGATGTACTTATCTACCTCGCAAGGTTTTAATATTTTTCTCAGTCTTAAAATATGGACATCAACAGTGCGTTCATCTATAGCAACAAACCTTCCCCAAACCTCATCCAATAACTGAGAGCGATTAAACACCCTGTTTTTATGTTTCATCAAAAAGTGTAACAATCGAAACTCAGTGGAGCCAATAGTAATAGCTTCACCACCGATGGTTAATAATTGTTGTACTGGGTTAATAATAATGTTGTCAATAATTAACTCATCACTGGCAGTAAGCCCTTGTGACCTGCGTAATAAAGAACGAATACGCGCATCTAACTCTTTTAACAATACTGGTTTGGTCATATAGTCATCAGCGCCCATATCAAACCCCTTCACTTTGTCTTCTTCACTAGATTTTGCTGTTAACATCATAATTGGTAAATACTGAAAACCCTCAAACTTCCTGATTTTGCCAATCAGCTGAGTGCCGTCAACATCTGGCAACATCCAATCAAGCAACACTAAATCTACATCATTATCACCCAATAAACTTATTGCTTGAGCGCCTGTGCTGGCCTTAAGTATGTTGTACTGTTTAGCTTGAAGAGATACGCTAAGCATTTCTATTATCGCCTTATCATCTTCAACAATTAAGATTGTAAACATATCATTGTTCATACAATTTCCCTACTTTAATTCAATATGGCGAACATCCTGACCTTTAACTAAGTAAACCACATACTCACAAACATTCTGAGAATGGTCACCGATTCGCTCTAAAGCTCTGGCACACCAAATAACATGCAACATAGTTTTAATATTACGAGGGTTTTCCATCATATGTGTGACCAATATCCTAGAAACTCGGTCAAACTCCTCATCAATTTGTCTATCCGTTTTAGCTATTCTAGTCGCCTGCTCTACATCCATACGGGCAAATGCATCCAGTGCATCTCGTAAAATAGTAATTACCTTGTCCCCCAATCTAGAAAGTTCTGCGTACATATTGACACCCTCTTTCATAGAAGTTAGTTTTTGGGTGTAACGACCAATTTTTTCTGCCTCATCACCAATACGCTCAAGGTCTGTGATGACCTTAATAATTGCAATAATAAGTCTAAGGTCTCCTGCAGCGGGCTGCCTTTTAGCAATAAGTTGGGCGCAACTTTCGTCAATCTCAACTTCAATTTTATTAATTTTATAATCTGATTCCGCAACCTCTTTTGCCAGCTCACTATTTTGTTCAATAAGTGCACTAATGGACTTTTCTACTTGCTCTTCAACCAACCCGCCCATCTTTAGAGCTTTACTTTTGACACTCTCTAACTCTTGATTATACTGTCGTGAAATATGTTGTTGTGTTTCCATGAATAGCCTCCTAATTATTATCCAAACCTACCGGTAATATAGTTTTCAGTTAATTGATGTTCTGGGTTAGTAAATACAGTATTGGTATCATTCACTTCAACCAAATAACCCAAGTGAAAGTAAGCAGTTCTTTGTGATACCCTAGCCGCCTGTTGCATAGAATGCGTGACTATTGCAATGGTGTATTTCTTACTTAAATCAATCATTAACTCTTCAATAACGGCAGTCGCAATTGGGTCAAGCGCAGAAGTTGGCTCATCCATCAAAATAACCTCAGGGTCAATGGCAATTGTTCTGGCAATACATAATCGTTGCTGTTGACCACCAGAAAGCCCAGTGCCGGACTTGTGTAATGAGTCTTTAACCTCTTTAAACAGACCCGCTCGAATTAAACTTTTTTCTACCAACTCGTCAAGCTCAATCTTACTACTTGCTAATCCATGTAGCTTTGCGCCATAGGCAACATTATCATAAATAGATTTTGGGAAGGGGTTTGGCTTTTGAAAAACCATTCCGACCCGTGCGCGTAGTAAAACAGGGTCTTGTTGTTTCTGATAAATATCTTCATCATCTAATTTAATATCGCCACTTATATGGCAGTCTTGAATGGTGTCGTTCATCCGATTAAGACATCGTAAAAAAGTAGATTTTCCACACCCAGACGGACCAATCATCGCAATAATTTGATTTTTCCCAATATCTATATTTGCATCAAATATGGCTTGTTTTTCACCATAAAAAACATCAACATTACGAGTAGAAAACTTTGCATCCTTAATAAAAGGCTTGCCAACAGTTTTGTCAATTTTTATATCAAATTCTTCACGCTTTTCTATGTTTATCATAATTTTATTCTACCGTTTCTTTTCAAATTTTCTACGCATTATTACAGCTAACAAATTCATGACGATTAAAAACCCTAACAATACCATGATGGCCGCTGAAGTTCTCTCTGTAAATGCGCGTTCTGGTGAATCAGACCATAAGTATATTTGTACTGGAAGCACCGTAGATGGATCTGTAATACCTTGGGGTACATCTGCAATAAAGGCAACCATGCCAATCATCAACAAGGGCGCAGTTTCGCCCAATGCTTGTGCCATGCCAATAATAGTGCCTGTTAGTATGCCAGGCATAGCAGCTGGAACAACATGGTGAAAGGTGGTTTGTACGCGTGATGCACCCAAACCTAACGCCGCCTCACGGATAGACGGGGAGACAGCCCTTAATGACGCCCTAGAAGAAATAATGATAGTAGGGAGCGTCATTAATGTTAATACCAAGCCTCCAATCAATGGAATTGACCTCGGAACCCCAAAAACCCCAATAAACACTGCCAATCCTAACAACCCAAAAACAATGGAAGGCACAGCGGCTAAATTATTAATATTAATTTCAATAATATCCACCCATCTATTATTTTTTGGTGCAAATTCTTCAAGATATATGGCCGCTGCAACACCAATGGGGAAAGACAAAAGCATGGTTACCAACATTGTCAACAACGAACCAATCATTGCACCTTTGATGCCCGCTTGTTCAGGCTCTCTAGAATCTCCTTGGGTAAAAAAGTTGATATTAAATCGTTTTTCAAGGCGATTTTCAGCCAGTAACTTATCAATCCAAACCAGTTGGAAATTTTTAAGTCTGCGGTCTGATTCTGGCAAAGACCTGTCAATGCCACCTTTCATAAATACATCAACATCATCCCTAGCTAGAAACCATAAAGATTGTTTAGTATTGATAATATCGGGATTATTAATAACAAGATCCCTAAGTTGGTATCTTGCACTTTTGCTAACTAATTGTCTAAGCGCTTTTTTTTGTTTCCTACCCTTAACACCGGGAAATAGTGTTTTTAGTGACTGGTTAACAACCTTTCTATAATTAGCACTAAATAACGCTTTCTCGTTATATTTATCAACTAAGTTTAACAATTTACTATCTATATTGACATCAATATTAATATAAGTTTGTTGAAAAGCCGGAAACCCTGTTGTTGAGATATTTATCAATAATGACAACAAAAATGCAATACTAACAGCAATAGCGCTTAACCCATAAATTTGAAAACGCTTTTCCTTTGCATAGCGTTTGGCTAATTTATTTTTTATTTTTTTTGTATTACTAATCATATTGTTCTTGATATTTACGCACTACATATAATGAGATAATATTAAGCACCAATGTGGTTAAGAATAGCCCTAATCCCAACGCAAATGCTGCGAGCGTTTTTGTACTGTCAAACTCTTGGTCACCTGTTAATAAGGCTACCATTTGCACTGTAACTGTCGTCACTGCTTCTAAAGGATTGAATGTTAAATTTGCTGACAAACCTGCTGCCATGACCACAATCATCGTCTCACCAATTGCACGAGAAGCAGCTAACAACACGCCACTAACAATACCAGGAAGCGCTGCAGGAATAATCACTTGCTTGATGGTTTCAGATTTAGTAGCACCCATTGCATATGAGCCATCACGCAGTGCTTGTGGCACAGCAGAGATAACATCGTCTGACAGTGAAGATACAAATGGAATAATCATTACACCCATTACAATGCCCGCTGCCAATGCACTTTCAGATGACAAACTTAAACCAAGCGACTCACCCAAATCACGAATAAAAGGGGCGACTGTTATCGCAGCGAAAAAACCATAAACAACTGTTGGAATGCCAGCTAGCATTTCTAAAACTGGCTTGGCAAATAACCTAAATCTAGGCGACGAATATTCTGATAGGTATATAGCCGACATAAGTCCTAAAGGAACAGCAATCATTAGGGCAACAAACGAAATTAATAAAGTTCCAACAAATAAAGGCAAGGCACCAAAACTACCAGAACCGCCGACTTGGTCTTCACGAATAGCCTCTTGGGGGCTCCAATGAGCACCAAATAAAAAATCAAATACATTAACAGTTTTAAAGAAAATAATAGATTCAAATATCACTGAAAATATAATACCAACTGTGGTCAAAACTGCAATTAAAGCACAACCAATCATAGACCAGCGTATTAACCTCTCAACCAAATTGCGCGCTTTCATTTCTGGTTTGACGAAAGCTAATGCAATAAACATACCCATAAACGCCAAAACAAAAACGATGAGCGATTTAACCCAATTGCTAAACTCAATTAACTCGTTATAATAAAAGACTGCATGGCGCTTAACCTCATCACTTATAGTCACACCTGAATGAGATAAATTAATAATCTCATTAATAAACAACTCAACTTCGTCTGCTGATGACTGCTGAAACTGTACTGGTAATTGGGCAATAATCGCAGAGTTAATAACAGATGACTCTAAAACAGACCAAAATAATAAAATTAATAATGCAGGGGCACTACTCCAAAATGCAATCAAATAGCCATAGTGTTGTGGCAATGAATGCAAACGCTGATTACTCTTATCAGACAATCTGATTGAGCGCTTCTTTCCAATGTAATACCCTAGAAGCAACAACGCCATGAGTGCAGTAAATATGACTCCAAAGGTCATGTTAATTCCTTAAATACAAAACTTATCATACATATACAGTTAGTTAATTTCACCTTTGACAATGCATTAGGATTTACCCTAAATTTTCAACGATAAGATTATTGTTGCCGTTTTTATCAAATTAATGGGTGAAGTTTAATAAGTCAATATGACAGAATTATGACAATAAGGTTTTTTATCTTACCCATGTCGCCATTAGTGGTTTTTTCCTATAGGGCGCCCTCCAAAACCCCAGAACAATTGATGAAACACATAAAATAGCACTTGTATACAATAAACCTAAAAAATACTTGACAAGTCTTAAAATTAGTAATACAATTTGGGTTACTAAATTATAAAGTGAGCATTCAAAATGAACCTAACATCTTTTAACACAAACTTTATTCGCATTCCTCTATTAAGCATAACTCTCATTGCCTTAACCAACACAACCATTGCAGGCGGACGCAATGGGCATAGCCTAATGAGTGATTTCTTACTAAACAAAGATTCAATAATTATTGATTTAAGTGCTGATTCCTCAATTGATGTTTCTGGTCATGCTTTAGTATTTAACCGAGGTGCCCTTGGTGTGGATAACGATGATTTTGATGAAAAATTCTCACTTGCTAAGACACTGACTAGCATTCTTGATAGTAGCGGCGCTACAACGAATAATTCTAATACTCAACTCCTAAATAGTTTACTAGATACATTTAACATCAGTTCAGAAGCTAAGATCTCAAAACATAACATTAATTCAAAAGCCGTTTTACAAAAAAGACAAAGAAGAGAAGAAAGAGAAGAAAGGGTCTATCTTTCAGACATGTCTCCAACTGCAATATTCAACCGTTTTGATCTGAGTGCCAGCAATGGTGAGCATTGTGGCGAATACCGAGTTGCTTACCATAAAAACTATGGCACTAGATTATTTCTAATCTTTGAGGCTCAATACCCTAACCCAGAGCCTAGTAAAGGCAAAAAAGGGTGTTTTGCAGTAGCAGATTTTTGGCAAAAAATAGGACAGATGAGTAAAGCGGATGCTCTAGTACAACTAGAAAAGTTCTTCTACAGAGGTTTAGAGCACAATGGTGTTAAATTGCCCGCAGTCATTAACTTTGCCCACTATACCCATGGCACAGGTCAAGTGCGCTCTAACTCATTCGTTCAGAGTCCATGGCAACTTAGAGAATTTAAAACCGACATCAACAGCCAAGGAGAGGTTGTTTTTGTCGCTGATACCGTTAAATCTAACCCAATAGCTAGGCTCTTTGCCAATGAGGGGGATAGTTTAGCGCCAGAGGGTGATTCAGATCCATATTCGAAAACTGGCATTGACCCTCACTGGGGGGTTGGTCCCCGTCCGAAGATTCCTACCAAGAAGCATGTAATAGAGTCAGATTCGTTAAAGGCTTTAAGGGCTCGCTTTAATCTTGATTTTGCTGGTTATGTTGATAACTTGTTAGCGCCTGAAAGGCGTGCAAAGAATCCTAGTTCTAGCGACATTATTAATGGCTTTAGTTTGGATAATGATGACAGTTACAATGAACTCCAATCAGATTCAAGTGAAAGTAATAATACCGCTAACGGTAGAAACAAAGACTTAAGCGCAATCATCAAGGCAAAACTAACAGCGTTAAATTTGTCAGATTACAGTGTACAAATGATTAGAAACCGTGCTGAAGCAATGAGTTGTGGCGGTTGCCATCAAAATAGCAACAATGCAGAAATTGCCCCGAATGTTAACTGGCCAATGAGTGGAGATTTTGTTCATGTTGATGAGCGAGGCACTCTGTCTCCAGCATTGACTGAGCAATTCTTACCTGCTCGAGCAACTATATTAAAAGATTATTTGCAAAAATACAAAACTCTAAAAAAAGGGGAGTATCGTATTTATGGGGCGGATCATTAGTGTTAAAAATGATTTTGATGGATTTTATAATGCGTTAAATTATCCTAATAATCAAGCCTTTGCCACTCTTTCAAGCCGATGGTTCAATCACGGCGTGGGGTGACTCAGACTGGGGGCATTACCAACAGTAACCGATTAAATATAGATTGACATCAGTCTTTAATTTTTTTTAGCAAATAATCCAAGTTTTTACTTGGGTTGTTTGCTATATGGCAATAAAAAGTTAAAAAACCTCTAAAATACTCAACTTACCAAAAAACCTAGATGCTCGCTGGGCTACCAAGAAACTCATTCTGGTTATAAAAACCATGTCAATCAGTAAATTGATTACATTAGCTCTGCTAATAAACACGATTCACAATTACTTAAGGATTTGGTGGGTAGAGACGATGTAGCGCTTACGCCGATAGTGCTTATCGCTCACAAGAGATTGAAAGATTACCTAAGTGGGATTAAATGCAACCTCTAAGTTCACGAAAAAGGCATGAGAGACAACCCACTTAATGTGCAACAAAAAGTCAATAGAGACTTTTGCATAATACCAAATTCAAAAAACAACTAAACCAAAAAACTCCACTCCCTACTACACAAATTTTTAATAAAACCATCCTCACTTAGTATTTCATTCCAAGCCTGACAAG
>NZ_FQTR01000029.1 GCF_900128535.1 bacterium endosymbiont of Bathymodiolus sp. 5 South
TGGTAACACCAGGCTTTTAGCATTTAAGGCGCTATACAGAGAAACTAGTGATACAAAGTTTGCAGCAATTGATTGTATTGTAGAAGCGTGGGAAGGAGAGCTTAACAGAACGCAGGCTGTAATCTCTCATTTGATTGAAAACGAAGCCCGTGGTGAATTGATATTAGTGGATAAGGCTAAGGCTTTAATAGAATTGGAGCTAGATTTTAAGGAAAATTTAAATAATGAAAAAGAGTCTGACCACTCGTCAGACTCCAAAGAAGATAGTAATTATAAAGTAAAGCAAACAAAACCCTTTGTGGATTATTTAAAAGAAAATGGTTATTCAGTCAGTGAAAAGCAACTAGGCTTATTTCGCTTTACTGCCAATAAGCTTATTGGTAATTTAGATCATTTTTTAAATCAGGGAATGGGCTCTCCTCAGATTATTAAAATCCGCTCAGTATATAACAACCTCAAGAGCATTGTTAAAGATTCAGAAGTTGATGACTATCATTCACTGGACGAAGATTTTTTTGATGCATTAAAAAAATATAACAAAACACGAAGGTCATTTGAGTTTGAAAAACTGTTAGATGTTATTGTTGGACAGTTGGCAGGGCTGTATCCGTTTTTTGATATATTTGCATCTGATATTGGTGGCTTTAAAAAAGAGTTGCTAGACAGAACAAAAAAGCCAAAAGAAAAAGCACAAGTACCAGTACCAGAGCGCAATGCCTTGAATAACGATGTAAAAGATATTAAACATGATGACAAAGACGATTCTAATCTTGCTCTTACCATAGAGAATGAGAATGATATGGGTGTTGATGCTGATACAAATTCCCTGCCTGTACAGACTTCTGCAGTAGACAAAGTTGTTGAGGCAACACATAGTGCCAATTACCCTGTTGTTAATGATGAAAAGCACGAAGGCGTTACAGACTTGGACTTTTACAGAAATCAAGCTTACGATTTAGTAAAAACAATTGCTTTTAAGTGCAATTTGGATAATGCAGTTATAAAAATTAACCATGGATGTGGTTTTTTATTGGTTGATACTGTTGATGAGTCAAAAAATGACTTTGAAGATTGGGGGCTCTGGTGGTTGTTGTTGGGTTATTCACACGCTGCGGATTTACTTAATCCAATTTCAGATTTAAGACTGTTAGGTCTTGCTGATATTGAACTTAATCAAGATTTGTCAGCACTTTATGTAAACACTAATCTTTCGGATGTTGAAGCAGTTGATTCAAGTTTAGAGAAAATCAATCAGCTATCTGGAATGTATGAGTTTCGATCAACTAATTTACAAAGCGTCAAAGACAGATTGATGCCTTTTTTGTGGCAAGACATCACCGAGCTTGAAGCAGTTTGTTATAAGATTGTACATGCTACCATAAGAGATGCCACCAAGCTTTGGGAGTGATAATATGGATTTAATTGATACAGTTAAAGGTTTACTCAGCCAAGATTTCACAATAAAAGCTTACGATTGTATTGCTAATAACGATAAAGCTTTATTGTATCAAATGGGATTGGATGATGAGGCTATCGCTTGTCTAGTAAAAAATGGGGAAAGCAATATTAAATTAGCAGTACTTGCATTTGAGAAAGCTATTGCTGTGAAATCTTATGTTGACCCAGAAATTATTAGATCAGTATTGGTTAGCAACTCTAAGCAGTACGAAGAAGAAACTTTGATTAACAATCTAGTTACATCTGGCGCAGGGTTTGAGATGATTAGACACTTTATTAAAACCTATACCAATCGTAAGCATACAAGGTTGCGCCAAGAGTTTAGAGTTAACGATTCAGAAATTAATAAAAAGAACATGGCGGTTCCAGAACAATTGGCTGATAATTTTTTTGCTTCATTTGAATGTGAAAATATAACCATTAATATTAAGGATATATTGATTTTTTCAACTAAAAATAATTATTCAATGAATTCCATTTGGCGTGAACTTAAAAATTTTTACAAAAATACAGCCTAATGTTTGAGTAATGAACATGACGAGATTTTAGAAATGAGCGTGGTAGAAACTTAGTAATGAATATGGCATGGTTTTAGAAATGATGTTGTTCTCCCTTTAAAGGGCTTTTAAGGGTAAGGGGAGCAAAGCTCCCCAGAGGGAATAATTGGCGCAGTTGTTTGGTTGTTTTTATTAATAGGTCAGAAAATAAATACAGGATAAAGATATGGAATTGGATTTAAAGAAATTAAAAGTTGAGGCAGGAAATACACAAGAACAATATGAACTATTGAGGCGGGAAAGTTTGGATTTGAGAGATGAGTTTAAAGCTGAATATCCAGCGAGCGTATGCCCAGTGTTTCTTGGTCGAAATCCTGATAAGTCGCTAACGCCACTATTTTGGCGTTATTCTTCAACTATTAAGGGGAAGAAAGGCTTACGCCCTCAAGTCTCTGACTTTTGGGCGTTGATTAGCCAAATGAATGAGCCTGACAGAGTCAGGCTTGCAGAGTTTGAGATAAATAGAATGCGTATAAATTATCAGCTGAGTATTGTTGCCTACAGTATTTTAAGGTTGAAGCAACTCATAGATGATTTGAGTGAATGGGAAAACAATGTGAGGAGTATGTGATGGATATGAAATTATATATATGTGAAAAACCTGGTCAAGCTAGAGACTTAGCTAGAAATTTAGGAGTTAGCGGCAAGGGTGATGGGTTTATTGGTGATAATTCTGTTGCTGTTACTTGGGCGATAGGGCACTTGGTTCAGCAATTAAACCCCGATGAGATTGATACAAAATATTCAAAATGGAATACAGAGGATTTGCCTATTGTGCCAGAAATTTGGAAGATGAAGCCAAATGCTAAAACTAAAAAGCAATTAAATATTATTAAAGGATTACTTCAAAAGTCTAACCATGTTGTGATTGCAACAGATGGCGACCGAGAAGGCGAGGTGATTGGTCGTGAGTTACTTGATTATTTTGAATGGACTGGAAATATTAACAGGCTGTGGTTAACTGCACTTGATGATAATAGTATTAAAAAAGCATTAAATAGCTTAAAGCAAGGTTCAGAAACTGAACCTTTATACGCCGCTGGTCTTGCCCGTGCAAGGGCAGATTGGCTGGTGGGCATGAGTGCTACACGAGCACTAAGTTTAATGGCACAAAAAAAAGGATATCGTGGAGTGTTGTCAGTTGGTAGAGTGCAAACACCAACACTTGCAATTGTTGTTAATCGTGATATTGAGATTGAGAACTTTAAGACTAAGGATTATTATGATATTTTAGGTGTATTTAGCGGTGTAGAAGCTAAATGGTGGTTTAACAATGATGAGTTTTCTGATGAAAATGGGCGTTGCCTTAATAAGGATTTTGCACAAAGTGTTGTGGATAATGTTAAAAGTGGTGGTAATGCAGTCGTTGAAAAATTTGCAACACAGCGTAAAAAAGTGTCGCCACCCTTATTGCACTCTATTGATACTTTACAAGAGCAGGCAAATAAGAAATTTGGCTTTAGTTCAAAGCAGACATTAGATTTAGCGCAGTCACTTTACGAAAAACACAAAGCAACTACATATCCTCGTTCAGATTGCCAATATTTACCTATATCGCAATTATCTGAAGTTAAGGATGTTATGACTGCAATAAGCAATATTGATAGCAACATGGGTAAATTAATCGTCAATGCTGATTTAACAGTTCAGTCTAAAGTATGGAATGATAAAAAACTAAGCGCTCACCATGCCATTATTCCTACAAATAATACGCAAGTGAATGTGTCAGGTATGACTACAGATGAAAGTAAGCTTTATGATTTGATTTGTAGAAGTTATATTGCTCAATTTTACCCAAGCTATGAATACGATAAAACCAGCATTGAAATCAATGCTAGTGGAGAAATGTTTAATGCAAACATTAATGTTGATGTTAATTTAGGCTGGAAAATTGTTACAAACTCTCAGGCAGAATTAAGGCAAGACACTGTGCCAAAGTTAACGAAAGGACAAGAATTAACTGTTGACACAGTAGATATTGAGATTAAGCAAACAAAGCCACCTGCAAGATACAATGAAGGTGCATTGATTAAAGCTATGAAAAATGCACACCAGTTCGTAACCGATGTCAATCTTAAAAAAATATTGAGAGGTGATGAGGGTATAGGCACTTCTGCAACCAGAGCAAATATCATTGAACTATTAAAAAAACGCAATTTTTTAACGGTTATTCAAAAACAAATAATATCAACTGATACGGGCAGGGCGTTAATATCTGCTGTACCAACAGAAGTTAAGGATCCCGGAATGACAGCAATAATGGAAGGCTCTTTATCAAAGATTGCTTCAGGTGAATTAACGCTTGATGCCTTTATGGATTGGCAAGTGGAATGGTTAGGTAAATTGATTGAAACAATTAAGTCTCGAGAGATAAGTATTGAATCAAACATTCAAACAGTTGAGTGCCCAGAGTGTGGCAAGGATATGTTTTTACGACAAGGAAAAAAAGGGAAATTCTGGGGGTGTAGTGGGTATCCAGATTGCAAGACAGTGGCTCAAAATAATAATGGAAAAGCTGTATTTGAGAAGGATATGCCAGACTGCCCTAAGTGTGGAAAAAAACTAAGAAGGATTAAGGGGGAAAAAGGATTTTTTTGGTCGTGCAAAGGTTACTTTGATGAACCAAAATGTGAATTCATGACTCAAGATAAGGCTGGAAAGCCTTTTTTAAAATAAAAAACTCAGTAATTGTTATAACGCCTTCAGGGCATAACGGGTGGGTTTGGTCTGGTGATTATGAGGTGATATGTGATTAATATTGATTTACAACTAGGTGATTGCTTGCACTTAATGAACGAGATACCAAACAAGAGTGTGGATATGGTTTGTTGTGATTTGCCTTATGGAGCAACTAATTGTAAATGGGATACCTGCATTGATTTACAAGAACTTTGGCGACATTACAGGCGTATTACTAAACCAAACTCAGCAATTGTTTTGTTTGCACAAACGCCTTTTGATAAGGTTTTAGGCGTTTCTAATTTGGATTGGCTGAGGTATGAAATTATTTGGGAAAAAACAAGTGCCACAGGGCATTTAAACGCTAAAAAAATGCCACTAAAAGCGCATGAAAATATACTAATATTTTATCGAAAATTACCTGTTTACAATCCACAAAAAACAACTGGGCATAAGCCTGTAAATAATTTTGTGAAGTATGAAGACAATGGAGAATGTTATGGAAAGACAAAAAAAGGAATCAAGGGTGGCGGTTCAACTGAGAGATACCCTAGAAGTGTCCAAGTTTTTCCAAGTGACAAGCAAAAAGTAAAACTTCATCCAACACAAAAGCCGTTGGATTTAATTGAATGGCTAATTAAGACATACAGCAAAGAAAATGATATGGTTCTTGATAACTGTATGGGAAGTGGAACATCTGGGGTTGCTTGTCAAAATTTAGGCAGAAATTTTATTGGCATAGAAAAAGATAAAGAGATATTTATCGGTGCGCAAGAAAGATTGTTTGAGGCAGCTACACGAATTAGTAATAGAAAATTTTTAATAAATGGAGAAAAATAATGGAATATGAAATATATTGCAAGCAACATAATCTAGAGATTGTTGAACTGATTGAAGATTGATGATTACTAGAGCGCTAAAAAATAAAAAACAAAAAGATATTTTTACTTATCTCTCTTTATTTTCAGGCGTTGGTGGATTTGAAATAGGCATTCAAAGAGCAATGCCTTATGCCAAATGTGTAGGGTTTAGTGAAATAGACCCTTATGCAAAATCAATTTATCAAAGAAATTTTAAAAACCACAAGGATTATAGAGATGTTACAGAAATTAACGAAAACGAGTTACCAGAATTTGACTGCCTGGTTGCAGGATTCCCTTGCCAACCATTCTCATTGTCAGGAAAAAGACAAGGATTTAATGACACAAGAGGAACATTATTTTTTGACATTGTCAGAATTCTTAAAGCAAAACACCCGAAAGTGTTTGTACTTGAAAATGTCCGAGGATTGTTATCACATGATGAAGGGCGAACTTTTGGAGTCATTATCAAAACATTGGATGAACTTTGGTACGATGTCCAATGGCAGGTGCTTAACTGCAAACATCACGGAACACCGCAAGACCGAAATAGAGTGTTCATTGTGGGATATTCTAGAGCCTACAACCAAAGTGGAAAAAAAATATTACCTATCCGATACTCAGGCTCAAAAGTTGCTGAATTATCAGGGCAGCAAACTGTTACCAATACCATTAAAAAGAGTTGGGCAGACGGATTTAGAGAAGGCTCATACATTGTTGAAGGTAGGAAGCTGAAAATCATAGGCAATATCCACCCATCTGGCGTTGGTATGAATGGTAATGTTTATAGTTCTACTGCTCTTGCTCCTACGCTGACTACGAACAAAGGGGAGGGGCTGAAAATTTTTCATTCAGAGAGAGTGTTTACAGCTAAAGGCAGTAATGAGATTGGTGGCAGTCTAGGTCTGCTTGCAAGAAATGATGGTATTTGTTATGCGTTAACAAAAAAACACGCAAATCATATCGTCCAATTAACAGAATCTGGCTTAACTCAGGGCGCTAGAGTTTATGACCCTTGTGGAATTGGAATAACACTTAACTCTAAAGGCGGAGGGATGGGTGCAAATACAGGGTTGTACCTGATAAAGAATAGAGTTAGAAGATTAATGCCAATTGAGGGTGAAAGATTGCAAGATATTCCCGATGAACATACTAAATTTGGCAAGAACAATGAAGTTATATCAGATGCACAAAGGTATGCCTGCATTGGAAACGCAGTAAACAGCAAAGTTGTTAAGGTTATTTTTGATAAATTAAGAGATGTTTTAATTGATAAAAAAGCAGAAGAAAAAATATTGATACCCAGAGTGGTTAGCTTTAGTGGCGGTAGAACAAGTGCAATGATGTTGTTGCAATTATTAGAAAAAGATGAATTGAAGCAGTGGCGAGGAGATTGCGTTGTATTTAATAATACTTCTGCTGAACATAGTGCTACTTATGCGTTTGTGTCAAGAATTAAAAAAATAACTGAAGAAAAATATAATATCCCATTTTTTATGACTGAATTTTGCACTTATGAAGCAAAAACCAATAGAGGGTATGTAAGAAGAATAACTTATAAGTTGATAAATGATTTGCCGTATTGCGAACACAATAACATTCATGGTTATAAGTTTAAAGGTGAAGTTTTTGAAGAGTCAATTAGCCAAACTGGCGTACTTCCTAGCACCTACCAAAGAAACTGTACTATAAATATGAAGATACTAACAACCAACAACTTTTTGACAGATTGGATGGCCAGCAAAACTTATATCAACCAACAAGGGGAGTTTTCAGAGATTTCAAATATTAGTGATGCCGATATTGTTAAAAAACACAGGATGTACAACGGGGAATTGAGTGATGCTATGATTGTAGACAAGAAAACCTTTGTTAGATCTTGTCAAGCCTTTAGACCTAAGCAGTTTTTTAAGGATTTTACGAATGCCGATATTAACTATAACAATACTTATTTGAAAGAAAAAATCACTAATGGCTGTATTTCTATTCTTGGCAAAGACGCTATTAAATATCATAATTATATTGGTATTCGATTTGACGAAAAACACCGAGCTATAAAAATTAGAAAAAGAATTAAAGATGCAAAAAAAAACCTTTCTAGGAAAGGTAAAAATAAAATCAGCAGTGCTAAAACTCAACCTCCCTTTGAGAATGCAAATATGCCCATGATTAAGGCAAGAATTGACAAACAGAAAGTAATTGAATTTTGGGCAGACCCTGCAAGATCTAAATATGATTTAGATTTACCTTATGACGGCATGTTGTCTAATTGCATACATTGCATGTTAAAAGGAAAGTCTAAAAATCAATTACTTTCTAAGCAAGCACAAGTCATTGCACTTGATAACACGAATACTTTAACTCCAAATTCTATAGAATGGTGGGCATGGATTGAGAAAAAATATTCAAGGAAAGTAATCAAGAGTGACAAAAATGAATATACAAATATAGGATTTTTTGGTGCTAGTAAAGAGTATGTTTATCAAACTTGGGTCGATGAATTAGAAGAGATAAATGAAGAGGTTTTGATAAAATTATCTGAAGAGGATAGTTGGAATATGGATTGTAATTGTACTGATTAAAATGACAAAAGAGCGAATATAAAGAAAAATTACATTTTCAGTATAAAAAATAAAATTGCCAGAGTATAATTAAATTATAAATTAGAGAGCGCATCACTTACGATGCAACCTTAAAGCCCTCACTTAGAAACGGTGGGGCAAAGTTAGATCGATAGACAGCCTGTTTTATGAACAGTCTCTAACAAACTATCAACATGATGAGTGTTGATTAGTTTTTCAGTTGTCTTAAAGTTGGTGTTTTTTTAAAAACAATCCTTCCCAACTTTTCCAGCTAGAGTTATTAATGACCACTTCGTGTGCTATTTTTTCAACTCTCTTATTTCAAAAGAATTTAGATAATGAAAATTATCTGATACTTGACATATTGTCAGTTACATTTGTAATTGATCGTGTGTCATTTCCCATGCGGAGACAGATTTATTCTCCGTATGGAGAATGCTGTCTCCGTTTTTCGGCAATTATGCCATTTATAAAAAGGAGACTATTATGTCAAATCAAGAAAACAAAACAGTATATTTCGACCTTCACGCTACTGGTGTTGGTTATATAAATCGCGCAAGAGAAGTTTCACCTGAAAACGGTGACACTTTTTTTGCTTGTGATATTAGTGCAATGCGTGGAAACACAGATAAAGGCGTTAAATATACTAAGTTTAGTGTGCGTGTTGTCGGAAACAAAGCAAAAGAAGTTTTTACACAACACCTGCAAGCAATGCAGCAAAAAGATGCAAAAGTTATTGTATCTTTTGTTATTGGTGATATTCAACCTGCTTCTTACAGCTATGTTGATAAAATCAGTAAAGAGACAAAGGCTGGATGTTCAATTGATGGCAGATTAATTGCTATAAAAAGCTTGAAAATTAACGGTGAAATTGTTTTTAAGCAAGATCGTAAAAATGTTGTAGAAGGTGAGGTTGCAGAGGAAGATCAAGAGGTTAAGACTGATACAACTACTGAAACTGAGCAAGTATCAAGCGTAACTGATGCCTCTAAGGTTGATGTTGCAACTGGTGAGTTGGCACAAGAGGTAACTCTCGACCCAATGGCAAAAGACTTTAATGAGCGTAAGGCTGAATTAAAGGAACTAGGCTATGCTTGGAACAGTGAAAAGAAAGTTTGGGCGTTGAAATAACTATCCAAATTAAATACTTTGTAAATCTTCAGCGAAATCTCTGAAGTGGATAATACAAAATAAGGATTGTAATTTTTACAATCGAGTATTTGTAAACCATTCTCTAGCAATAGAGGGTGTTTTTAAACACATTCATTGAGTGTGTTTAAAAACACGAATTAAGACCACAGCACTTACGCTGTAACCTTAACCACTTGTACAAGCCTTGCAATTATGCAAGAAAGTGGCAGCGATGAGCTGAGTTTGTTTTAACCCAAAGGGGATATATCCCTTCCCTTTGAGGATTGATATATTTTCTTTGTAAAGGAGAAATGTATGAAAGGTTTAACAATTAGACATGAAAATCTATATAACAAAGGAGAAATTCCTTTACAATATGCACTTAATGTAAAGAGATATGCTATGAAAAAACTTAAAAATTTTGTTTTAATAACGCTTACCTGCTCAATGCAACTAGCATTTTCAGCAGGTTACACGGATAATGCTCAAGTAGTCTCTATAGAAGATGTTTATAGGGAGCATACTATCAAGCAGCCATATCAAGATTGCTACACCAAAGAGTTTCGTCAAAGAGTTAGTGGCGATGGTTCTGCTACTAATGAGATTTTTGGCAGTATCCTTGGTGGTGCTATCGGCAATCAGTTTGGTGGTGGTAGTGGTAAAAAAGTCATGACTGTTGCTGGTGCTTTATTAGGTGCTTCAATTGCAAATGATAATGAAAGAGTAGGATACAAGGTTGTTAACAAGCAAATTTGTGACACTAAATATCACTACAGATCTGAGAAACGCTTTAGCCATTATTTAGTGACATACAAATATAATAACAATGTGTATTCATATACAACAGGCAACAAGCCTGATGCGAACATTCGTGTTCGAGTGCGTGTTGCACCTATAATGTAATTTATAAGACAGGGATCATGAAAGTGGTCTCTCTAAAGCTTTGATGTTGGTTACTCAAAGTTTTAGAGAGGTTATTTGTATAAGTAGTCTCTATCATGAAAAGCTACCCCATAGCATTTTCACAAATTAGCAACTGACCGCAGTTGGAGAAGCTAAACGGTCCCCTTTGTGCAATTTTGAGTAATCAAATTTGTGCCTAAAATAAGTTTTGTTCCCCACAACGAAAAACAAGCCAACAAAGGCAATTTTTGGGAAGAAGTTGTTGTTGACTATGGGGAAGCTTTTAACTGACTACAGTTAAAAAGTGAAGATGCTTGAAAGCTGAATAACAGTATGATAGTTAAGATGTTAAATTGCATCCTGCTTGACAGGGTGTTTCAAAATACATTCATTGAGTGTGTTCTGAAACACTAATTTAAAAAAATTAAGATTGCAGTACTAACGCTGCAACTTTTAGCTACTTGTATAAAAGATGAAAGATAAAAAACCCACTTTAGTGGGTTTTTTATTGCCTGAAATTTTCATCAGATTCATCACACCACTTGCTGGTGTGATGAATTAACGATTTTTTTTAAAATCAAGCATAATTGCAAAAATGAAAATAACAATAACTATTATCGCCATTACCTTTATGCCTCTTATTTTTGTTGCGCAGGCCCAAGAGGTAAAAAGTCAAGACAATCCTGTTATGCAGGATAGAAGTTGGAATCTTACTAAGCGATCATTTGAACCGCCCATTCAACCCGTGCAACAAAAAAAAGAAACACAAGAAATAGGCAAACAAATAGATCGCTATACAATTATTAACAAAATTGAAACACCTGCACAAGCAAATCTATTAAGTGTTGTAATTAGCGTTAAATTTGCCCAACATGTAATCACAGTAAAACAAGCGATTGAGGAATTGCTTGTTAAATCGGGCTATGATCTTGATAGTAATTATGAGTCTGAAAAAATTAATAATTTTAAGTTACCAGAAGTTCATAGAGAAATTGGACCAATACCACTTAAAAGAGCAATTAAAGTCTTATTAGGTCCAGCGTGGGATTTGCAAGTAGATGAAATTTCAAGATCTATTCAAATAGTACAAATTGGCGATACTGCACTTCAGATATTGAATCCTAATGCAAGAACTTTATTGAAAGGTGTTATAAAGCCTGATGTTTTAGATGAGGTAATTACTGTATCAATTGATAATGAGTTTTTAGCTGATGCACTTGGAAAAATTTTGCCAAATGGTTGGAATGTCAGACTAGAAGGCGAGGGACTAAACCAAAAGACTGTAAGTGCAATATCAGAAGACTTAACGCGTGAAAAGGTTATTAAGCAAATACTTTTAAGTGTCAGTGCACAGGGGTATTTCTACAAAAAGTTAAAAATGTTAGTTGTTCGTGACAATACTAAGGTGATTAAATAATGAATAAACTAACCTTATTATCTACACTAACACTCTTGATGTTAATGGTGTCAAGTTGCGGCACAAATGAAAGCAAAGAAAACATAGATAGCATAGTTGAGAAAATGTTATCAGAAAAGCATTCACCCATTGTATTCAACCCTGAACCAACGCCAGCATTTATTGTAGTTAAAGAGCCAAAAGATTTAAAACTTGCACAAAAAGTTAATATTTCAATCAAAAAACCGATCAACATTATTGCCGCAATAGATTTTGCCGATAGTACTTTATCAATCTCACCAGATTTAGGGGTGGATTTAAATAAGAAATTTAACATCAAGTTTAACAATCAGACATTAGGTGTTTATTTTGATTTTTTAGAAAATATAACTGGATATCATATAGAGTTACTTGATGGCGTTGTGTATATTAAATCTATTCAGACTCAAACATGGCACTTGCAATCACTATCATCAGATAATGTAGAAATATCTAGTGCAAAAAGTGATATTGGTGCATCAATACAAAAACAAACGAATGTTGATGGCTGGAATGAGATCATTGAGCAAGTTGAAGTAATTATGAATTTGGATGACAGTCCAAAATTTTTATTCGCAATAAAAAAAGACGCTGAGGAGGAGGCTAAAATGCGAATAAAGGCATTTTCTGTTGTTCACAATAAACAATTAGGTACTGTCACAGTAACTGGTGTTCCAAAAAAACTTGAGCAAGTTGACATTTGGCTTAGTGGTTTAATAAAGTCTAGCAATCGCCAAGTGCATTTACAAGTTCAAGTACTTGATGTGACTATTGATGAGTCGGTCGGGCAAGGCATTAATTGGAACCTTATATCTAAACAATCATCAGGTCAATTTCAAATTAGCAACAATTCAAAACAAGTCATAGATGGTGCTGGACTTGTATCTATTGGTTCGCCACTCGGGACTGCTTTGAATTTAGGTAATAAAATATCACTTAGCGTCATGTTAAATTTTTTACGCAAACAAGGCAATGTTAGGGTTGACAATCAGCCAAATATTACTGTTACCAATGGGCGTGAGGCTTACATCACTACCGGTGATGAATTTAGTTATATTGCTTCAATAAAATCAGCAACAGATGCCCAGGGTCAGATAACAACAACATCTGATATTCAGAGAATGAGTGTTGGCATTGATATGAGGGTAACACCTAAAATACTGCCCAACAATAGAATTGTTGTTAATATAGTGCCAATCATATCAAGCATTAAATCGTTTACAACATTGACTAGTGGCTCTAACAATTCAATGCAAGAATTTAAAACACCAAATATTGCATTGCAAAAATTAAGAACACAAGTGATTGTTGAAAGTGGAAAAACCATCCATTTGGGCGGATTGATTGCCTCAAAAGTTGCCAATGCTGCTAAAGGTTTGCCAGGTGGTGGCATTATGGATATGTTTTTCAGAGGTGTGCAAAAATCTTTGGAGCGTAGAGAGATTGTTATTTTAATTACACCTACAATTGTAGGCGGATAAAGTTAATTATGGATTTGTGTAGCAACAAATATTGTCCAAAGAAGGAAGATTGTGGCAGAACTAGAAAAGAGTATTTTGGAGCAATGTTAGAGGTTTTAAAAAGATTTAATCCTGATGTTGACAAGTGTTTTATAAGAAGAAGGAGCGGTAAATGTTAAATATTAATAAAGTGGTGGTTGCGGGACATGTTGGTTCAGTGGAAATTAGATATACGAGTAGCGGTGATGCAGTTCTTAATTTATCAATTGCAACCAATAGGCGCTGGACAGATAAGGATGGCAATAAGAGCGAAGCTGTGGAATGGCACAGAGTGGTTGTGTTTGGAAAACTTGCAGAGTTAGTAAAGGATTGGGTTAAAAAAGGCACTCAAGTGTATGTGGAAGGCGTGTTACGCACTCGTAAGTGGCAAGATAAGAGCGGCAATGATAGATGGACAACAGAGATAGTATTGTCAGGATACAACGCTGTTTTACAAGTTATTGACAAGAAAGAGCAAGAAGTAAAAGAGCCGCCAAAAGTCGAAGACGCTGATAATAGTAGTGCAGCAGAACAAGTGCCTGATGATTTGGATATTCCGCAATAAAGAAACATTAGCAGAAGTTGAGAACAAGCACTATATGAATCAAACACAAATAATCGTGAGTGCTGAATGGGTGCGAGACCCTAATTTATTAACTATTAAGGAATAAAAATGAACAAACAAGAATTAATTAATGCGATTGCATCAGGAGCAAGTCTTTCTAAAGTAGAGGCAGATCGTGCTTTAAACGCAACAACAGATGCTATTACTCATGCCTTAGCTCAAGGTAATAGGGTGCAATTAACTGGTTTTGGTTCTTTTGTTGTCAGGGTTCGTGTAGCACACACAGGCAGAAACCCACAAACAGGCGATACTATTAAGATTAAAGCCTCTAAAGTGGCGGCATTTAAGGCAGGAAAGACGCTTAAAGAAGCAGTAAACAGCTAAAAATGTTTAAGCCAAATGCAAAATTTGATTATAACAAGCGTAGTTATTATGTTGTGCTTGATCATATTATCAAAAGTGATAATATAGGTGCGATTGATGGAAGTCATTTTATCTCTGGAAGTCATAAAATTACAGATAGTCTAGAGGTAAGTTTTATAAATGATTACAAAATAACAGATAAAACTAATCCAATTGGCTTTTGGCAAACAGTATTAGACAATCATAATTTTGACTATTCAGTAAATTTTAAATGCAAGTTTAAAATTGGCGATACCGATCTGTATTTAATTGCATTTGATACCAATAAAGGCATCACTCTACATGCCGACACTAATCTTGTTGATATTGATGAATTTGATGATGTTGAGATTGATTTCAATAGTTTTAATAATTTTAAAATTATTAAAACTAGACAGCAAATAAAGCAAGATAAAAGTCGTTTTTGGCGTAAGATTATATTCATGCATATTGTTTTTTATGCATTGTTTCTAAGTAGTATATTTGCATATTATCAATACAAAGAAAGTACTCTTGGTACAATAAATGAGCATTTATTATCACTGCAATCAGAGACTATTGATTTGAACTCAAAGATTGAAAGCATGAAGGACAATGCAATCGTATCGGGAGTAACTACTAGCCAACAACATATTGCAAACTTGTTACACATCATAAGTAGCGTTAGCATACAAAGAGGTGAGATTGATTTAACACAATCTTTATCAGTAATAACAATTAGTTTGGATGATGTAGATATGATAAAGCATCTTGCAAAATCTAACAATATTATGATAAAAATTGTTAGAAACTTTAGTAAAAATACCGCAAATGTTTCTTGGGAAGTAAGGGGTAACCAATGACTTTTAATTTACCAAGTAACTTTAAAAATTTAGTGATATTAATAATTGTTAATATGTGTATTATATTTGCAGTTTATAGCATATATTCTGATAAATCTAACGATATTAGTTCTCTATATTTGAAACAAAAAATTAGCGCTGAAGAGGTAGTTGCCGACAACTTACAAGAACAGTTAATTATTCTTAAAGATCTATTTGAAGCTGTTGATAAGTTTGATTTAACAGAACAAGTTTTAAATTTTAAAATTGTTATTTCAGTTTTTGATGGTATTAGAATGTCTGCTTTTGAAGCAAATAAAAAAGGCTTTGTTTACGCCATTAAAGGTGAGACTAACGCCATCATATTATTGGCTTATAAAATCAATAAATCTATCAACAACAATGCTATCAAGGCACAAACTCAAGAATTATTAATTCAAGGTGATTCTAGTGCTTTGAAAGTGCAAATTTTTGGAGTGAACAATGACTAATAATATAATTCTTATAGCTTTATTGACGAGTATTACTTTCCCAGTAAATGCATTAACAAAAATTGAGATACAAGAGGCTCGCATAGATCATTTGAACAATCTGAGATATGAAATTAAAGATATGAAATTAAGGGTGCAACGAGCCGAACTACAAAAAAGATGTCAAGAAAACAATGGATGTTTGGATATAGACTCTCCTATTGTTGTTAATAAAAAACCAAAGGAGAGTGTAGAAGAAGTTAGTGCAGTTAAAAGAATGACAGTGCCAAATAGTCGTTATACCAATGGATTGTCAATTAACGCAATTATTGACAATAGAGTGGTATTTCAAGGTGTTGATGGTTTTTATGGAGCAGGAGATTTTTTAAGTCATGATATTAAAATTAAAAGTATTGAAGGATCGAAGGTTACTTTAATAGTCACAGGCAATAACACAGAAAAAACAAAAACCATAAACATAGACTGGATAACGGATTAATGGATATTTGGGAAAAAATAGAATCAGAACTGCAAAGACTGTCTGTTAAAACCGACAGTTTAAGTAAAAATTTGTTGTCAGACAACGAAACACTTATTCCACATTTATTATTGAATTTAGAAATTGATGTTATAAAACAGGTGTTAAAAAGCTCAGTTGGTTTAGCACTTTTTGATGATTATAAAGGGGCTAATGTTGTTGAGAAAAATGGTTCTTATTTGATTATTGAGTGTGGTGATGAATGTCTGGCATTTAGCACTAATCCTTTGTCAAGTTTAGAGGCATTCAAGATTCGTAATTCTCCAATGAACGCAAAATTAAATAATAGTATCGGTTTTATTGATCCTAGTGATACATTACTTAATGTGCAAAAAAAATCTAGTAACGCCATTGACGCTAAAACAATTATAAAAGACCTTTTCACAGAAGCTGTTAATCTTGGTGTAAGCGATATCCATATTCAGCCTAGAAATTCATCACATGTCTGTTTTAAATTTAGATTAGATGGCATGATGGTTAATTCAAAAGTAGGAGATGTTAGTAATCTTGTGTTTCAATCAATTGCTGCTGGAATTAATACATTGTTTAACATTGATATCGGCGCATATAATGCAATTCAAGAGAGTCAAGCAGATACTAAAAAAATTGAGGTTTTAAATGATAAACAAAAACCTGTTAATTTAAGACTAGAACTTAATCCACTTCATGTGAAGTTTAAAGACGGTACGCAGAAAGGTAAACATATACCAAACTATGTTATTCGTTTAATTGGCTCGGCTTCATTCAGATCTTTAGCTCAGATAGGGCTTACAGATTTACAGGTAAAAGAAATTACTGGATTTTGTAAACATAATAATGCAGGTATTTTTATTGCTGGACCAACAGGCTCCGGTAAGACAACACTGGCTTACGCTATCTTGGCTGAGATACATAATCAGCGAAGAGGTATTAGCGTTATGTCAGTTGAAGATCCTGTTGAAGTTGATTTGCCCAATACACAACAAATTCAAATTAAAGAAAAACTTGGTTTTGCACAAGCATTGAAAGCGATATTGAGGTCAGACCCAGATGTTGTATTTTGTGGAGAAATTAGAGATAAAGAGACCGCTCATCATGTGTGTGCGACAAGGGAAGTTGGCAACACAATACTAACAACAATTCACGCTGATAAATCATTTGATGTGATTGATCGCCTAAAAAGCACAAGTAACGAATCAAGTTTTGCTGTGGCACTTGATACTATCGCAAAAACAGTCTCAATTATTATCATGCCTAGACTTGTTCGTAAGGTTTGTAAATACTGTGCAACTGAAATTAAGGTTGAAGACGATGTGTTGTTTGGTAAATATACCAATTATTTTGATATTCGTGCGACTTTGATTAAAAAAGAGAGTGATACAGGTTGTGAGCAGTGTTCGCACACTGGTTATAAGGGGCGTACACAAGTTGCAGAAGTTTTTGTGATTGACAGTGCGCTACAACAGATGATTATTAACAATGAATCAAGTGACAAAATACATATTAAGGCTTTAAAAAATCAAAGCAAAGACATTTATTCAAGTGCTGTAATGCTTGTCAAAGAAGGTATCACAACATTAAGTGAAATCACCAGAATATTGCCATCTAGAGTTTATTTTGGTGCAGAGTATGAGTCCCATCATGAGGTGGGAAATATTTAATTTAATAATAGAGACCTTTGCATAAATAGGAACAATCATCAGAAACCCACTTTTCACCCACTTGGCGATTTTTTAAACCCAGCCTTAGCCCTGCTAGGACAAGGTTTAAAGAAATCACCAATTGGGCAAAAATTG
>NZ_FQTR01000030.1 GCF_900128535.1 bacterium endosymbiont of Bathymodiolus sp. 5 South
TCCAATTTTTGCCCAATTGGTGATTTCTTTAAACCTTGTCCTAGCAGGGCTAAGGCTGGGTTTAAAAAATCGCCAAGTGGGTGAAAAGTGGGTTTCTGATGATTGTTCCTATTTATGCAAAGGTCTCTTTGAATTATTAAATTAAATACAGGGTTTATTATGAGAAAGCAACTCGCTCTTTCTACTATTATTTTGTTATCAAGTATTGTTAACGCACAAGAGCAAGATTATGTTGTTAGCTGTAGCGCTAAATCATTGCTTTTTCCTAAGCAAGTTCTCTCTAAGGATGCCAAAAATTTAGATATTAGTGCAGACCATAGTGAAGTGGCTGGTGACAATTACTTACTAACAGGCAATGCTGTTATTAATTCAGCCGAATATTACTTGGCAGCAGATAAAATCAACTTACAAAAAGCCACTAAAACTTCAAAAGCGCATGGCAATATCAAGTTCCAAAACGCCGGCATAATGCTAACGAGTGATAGTGCAGTTGTAAAAAAGCAAGACTCTACATTTAAGCAAGTTAAATTCCATTACCCAGAAAGCAAAATCAATGGTCAGGCGCAAAAAATTGTCAATAACGGTAAAGAACAAACTTTTGACTCAGTTTCTTATACTTTGTGCCCAGTTGGCAATACTGATTGGGTGATGAAAGCCGCTAAAATAACACTCAACTCCAAAGCTAACAAAGGTATTGCTGAAAATGTAACCATTGAATTAATGGGTGTACCAATCTTTTATTATCCGCATTATGAATGGAAACTAAAAGGCAGAAGCTCTGGCTCCTTAGCGCCAACACTGACGACTTTTGATGATTCACACAATGACAAAAATGGATATCAAATTCGCATCCCTTACTACTTTAATATCGCACCTGATCGTGATTTTTTATTAACACTCAACCATGTTTCTACTCGAGGCGAGGCTATTGAGGGTAAATACCGCCAACTATTTGACAACGGACGCATTGAGATTGAGGGTCATTATCTCAACAAAGACAAAATCAGCAAACAAAAGCGTTGGTATGTTGACTCAAAATTAGACTTGTCTTTGAATGACAAAACTGCATTAAATATCATTAGCAAGCGTGTATCAGACAAGCAATATTTTAAAGAAATTTCACATGACAATACTAGGGAAACCTCATTAATCTCTTCTGTTGATTTAGCCTATAAAAATAAAGAAAACAATCTTAGTGCCTCAATATTTGCTGAAAGTGAGCAGTTAGTTGGTCATAATAACGATGCAGAATACACGCGTGCGCCTGAGGTTTTTATTCATAAAAAAGTAGTAGGTTTAAATGGTAGAGAAGTTAATTTTTCTATCGTTAGCACCCAATTTAAACACAAAACTAAAGGCACCAATGAAACGGGTACTCGAACCCATGCTCAAGCAACATTTACGCGTGATATTAAGACCAGTGCTTATTCACTACAGCCTAAATTTGAAATCTCTAAAACAAAATATGCAATGGATGATAAAACAAAAAAAGACCGCTCCATCTATAGTTTTGGCATTGACTCTAAGTTGTTTTTTGAAAGAGACACTCGTTTATTTGGTACAGGCGTCACCCAGACATTAACGCCAAGATTGGCCTACAACTACACCCCATATAAAAACCAAAATGCATTACCGGACTTTGATTCTGAAAAAATGAGCAACACTTATAAAAACTTATTTTCTGGCAAAAAGTACACAGGTCTTGACAAAATCAGCAAAGTTAATGATATCACTTTTGGACTTGAGTCTGATTTTATTGACCAAAAAACAGGCGAAACTTATTTGGCACTAAAAATCGCTCAAGCGCACTATCTAGACAAAAAAGCTGGCAAAAATTATTCAAACATTATTGCTGGCGCTGATCTTACCATGGGTAAGTTTACCTTTAATAACGCGTTAGAATACGACACACAACTGAGCGAAGTTGCAAAGCATCACAGTGCATTAAGTTATGTATCAAACGCTAGAAAATTCATCACCCTAACACAGGGTGATGATGGCGAACAAAGGTCGGCGGGCTTGTATGGCGCTTATCCAATCACACAAAAAGTACACGCCTTTGCTGGTATTAACCGCTCGCTAAGCGACTCCATCAATAATAAAAAAACCATTGGTGTTGCCTATGAATCTTGCTGCTGGGCAATACGCGTTGCACAACTTAAAGAAATTACATCTAACAGTAAATTCGACAATGTGGTGAAATTTGAATTTGTACTTAAAGGCTTGGCTTCAAGCAACTCTAGTTTGACAGCACGCTTAGAAGAAGATATACCCAACTATTTGAGTTATTTAGAATAACAGAGGACTTTGAATGAAATACTTACTGACACTTACGCTGGTTTTTTCGCTTAACGCTTGGTCTGTGCCTAACAGCATTATTGCTATTGTTAACGATAACATTATTACTTACAGCAGTATTGCAAACCAAATCAATAAAGACACCACCAAAGCCCAAAAATTAGCACTTGTCAATCAACAAATTGACATAGCCTTACAAAAAGAAAAAATACAAGAGTTAGGCATCAAACCAAAACCTGTGATTATTGATGCAATGTTGGTCAAAATTGCCGAGCGAAATAATTTAACTTTGACGCAATTACACTCCAGTGATCAATTCGATGAAATTGTTGAGCGCACTTCTCAAGAACTCTCCTTTAAAGGCTTGAAAGAATTTGTCTTACAACAAGGCGATATCACAATAACACAAGCAGAAGTTGATGAAGCGCTTGCCAAAAATCCAGCGGGTGCAAGTCATATGCTTAAACAAATTAAAATCGAACAAATTACGCTCAATACTGCCGATAAAAAATACGCTACTGCTCAATTAATTAAAGAACATATTACAAAAATAAGTGAGCAGGTTAAAAGTGGCACTTCATTTTCCGAGCTTGCTAAACAATATTCTAAAGACCCTGTGATAGAGTTTATTTGGCTAGAAAAAAACAAACTCCCTGAGTTGTTTCAACAGCAACTGTCAAATCTTGGGTTAAATGAAGTGTCTGCGCCTTTTAAAATTGAACAGGATTGGTTAATTATTAGGGTGATTGCTGAGCGAGAAGTTGATACACATATATTAAATATTAAAGCACAATTGCTTCAAGCTAAACGCAATGCCTTTTTTCAAGAGTGGGTCAAGACATTACGCACAAAAGAGACCTATATAGATATTTTTGAACATAAACTTTAATGTCAAAATCCATCATTATCTTTGGGTTTCACGCAATCCAAGCACAGCTAGAGTCCAATCCAGAATGCTTACTTAAAGTCTACACACTAGACAGTCGCAACGACAAGCGTCTCAACACAATAAGCACACAACTTGACAAATTAGGCATCAACACACAGCATACAACAAGGCAACAGTTAGATAAACTTACCAAAAACCAAACACACCAAGGTCTTGTTGCTGAAATATTACTGCCCACCCTACCAAATCAAGATGGATTAATGCAACACATCAACAAACTTGAAAAAACAGCCTTAATACTTATCCTAGACTCCATACAAGACCCAAGAAATTTAGGTGCTTGTCTGCGTAGTGCAAATGCCGCAGGTGTGGATTGTGTGGTCATTAATAAAGACGGATCAGCACCCATTAATGCCCTAGTACATAAAACCTCAGCAGGTGCACTTAATCAGCTCAAAATCTTCTCAGTGACTAATCTAGCGCGTACAATTAAAGCACTAAAAGAAGAAAATATTTGGGTAATAGGTTTAGACAGCTCAACTGAAACATCACTTTATCAAATAGATTTAAGTACGCCTAGTGCGATTATTATGGGCTCTGAAAGCTCAGGATTGCGCTCCCTTACTAAGAAATCTTGCGACCAACTGGCAATGATTCCAATGCAAGGTAATGTAGAAAGTTTAAATGTTTCAGTTGCCACAGGCATTGCTTTGTTTGAAGCAAGCAGACAGCGATTAAATTAGGCTCTTCGTATAATTAATCTCCTGAAAGTGTCTTTTTTTTGGTAAAATTATCAGGTTTTTGCAATGAAACAAGGAATACCCGAACAAATTAAACTTCTTAAGTTTGCCTCTAGGTCGTTAATCTTTTCGCAAACCTATCAAGTAAAAGATTTACCTAGAATTAGAGATTTAGTCAGTAACCAAGATTCAAGCGTCGATGTTAAGTTAAGTTTTAATCTTGAATACGGCAGGATTCCTTGCATCAAAGGTGAAATCAAGCTGGATTTGGCACTGACCTGCCAACGATGTTTAGATGAAGTCAAACTTCATTTAGAACCTAAATTTCAGCTTGCTTTTGTGCAAAACGAACAACAAGGTGAAGAGTTAGACTCTAGCTTTGAGATGATTCTAAGTACTGAGGATGAATTTTCGACAATTGAATTTATAACGGATGAAGTGTTAATAGTTATCCCGATGACGCCAATGCATGATTATGGATGCATAGCGTATCAAAACACACAACCGATAAACCAACAAAAGCGTGAAAACCCTTTTGCAATATTAGAACAATTAAAAATAACTAAGGAGTAATAAAATGGCCGTTCAAAAAAGTAGAAAAACCCCTTCAAAGAGAGGTATGCGTCGCTCGCACAATGCATTAACAAGTCCAGCCTTATCTGAAGATCAAGAAACTGGCGAGACTCATCTGCGTCACCATATCACTGCTGATGGTTACTACCGTGGTAAGAAAGTTCTTAACAAAGTAGAAGAAATTCCGGAAGTAGAGGCTTAAAAAACCTTAATCAGGATTCTTGATTTATTATGACAATCAAGGTGTCAATTGATGCATCAGGAGGGGATCATGGGATACCCATAACTGTTGTAGCAGGCATTAAGGCTTTGAATGTGTTTCCAGATTTGCAGTTAGTCTTTGTCGGCGATAAGCGTAGTATTCAAACAGAACTCAATAAACACCCTTCTGGTCAAAAACTTAGCAAGCGCTTTAGTGTTACACATGCGAGTGAAGTTATCACTATGGATGAATCACCTTCAAATGCGTTACGCAAAAAGAAAGATGCCTCCATGCGTGTTGCCATTAATTTAGTCAAAGACAACACTGTTGATGCTTGCGTTAGTGCTGGCAATACAGGTGCACTCATGGCAATTTCTCGCTTTGTACTTAAAACCATAAATGGCATTAGTCGCCCTGCGATTATGGGTCGTATGCCAACGATGGACGGACACACACATATGCTTGACCTAGGCGCAAATGTTGATTCTGGACCTAAAGCCTTAGTTGAGTTTGCCGTTATGGGTTCTATTGCTGTTAAATATACTGAAAATATTAATTCACCAACCGTTGGTTTACTAAATATTGGTGAAGAAGAAATGAAAGGCAATGAAAATATCAAAAAAACTTCTGAACTATTAAAAGCCTCAAATCTTAATTATATTGGCTTTATTGAAGGTGATGATATTTATAAAGGCAGTGTTGATTTAGTGGTTTGCGATGGGTTTGAAGGTAATATTGCACTCAAAGCTAGCGAAGGTGTGGCATCAATGATGGGACATCACCTTAAGAAAGCCTTTACCAAGAACATCTTTACCAAAATAATCGCACTCATCGCTAGACCTGTTTTAAAAGATTTTAAAGCCGGTCTTGATCCTGGACAATATAACGGCGCTAGCCTATTGGGGCTACGCGGTATTGTGATTAAAAGTCACGGTGGCGCTGATGTTGATTCATTTTTTCAGGCAATAAAAGAAGCCTATCTTGAAGTGCAAGTTAAAATTACTGAGAAAATAGCAACACAAGTATCCTTAGAATTAAAAAAAAACAATGAATAAATTTGCAAGAATTATTGGCACAGGTTCGTATTTACCACCGAAGATTGTTACTAATGACGACTTATCCAAAACGCTTGACACTTCTGATGAGTGGATTACCTCGCGCACAGGTATCAAAGAAAGGCGCATTGTTACCAATGAATCAACCTGTGATTTGGCACTCATTGCAGCCAATAATGCATTAAAAATGTCAGGTATTAATGCTACCGAACTAGATTTAATCATTTTAGCCACCACCACCCCTGATAAGATTTTCCCAGCAACAGCAACTATATTACAAAAAGCGATTGGTGCTAACTGCCCTGCTTTTGATTTGCAATCGGTTTGTGCGGGCTTTGTTTTTGCCCTAACAACGGCCGAGCAATACATTAAAACAGGTGCAGCTAACAAAGTATTGGTGGTTGGTAGTGAAACTTTATCTCGTATTGTTGACTGGAAAGACCGTTCTACCGCTATTTTATTTGGTGACGGCGCTGGCGCTGTCATTCTAGAAGGCAGCGAAGAAACAGGCATTCTGCACTCAAAATTATTTAGTGATGGCAACTATCTATCTTCTTTGCAAGTTAGCAACAATACTATCAACGAAACAGGTTTTATTGAAATGGCAGGTAATGAAGTCTTCAAGATTGCCGTTAACCGCCTATCTTCTTTAGCACAAGACACACTAAAAGCCTGCAATATGGGCGCTGATGAACTTGATTGGATGGTACCACATCAAGCCAATATCCGCATCATTTCAGCCGTTGCCAAGCGCATTAAAACGCCAATGGATAAAGTGGTGGTTACCCTAGACAAACACGGCAATACTTCTGCCGCTTCAATTCCTTTGGCACTTGATACAGCGGTGCGTGATGGTCGTATCCAAAAAGGACAAAAGCTATTATTCGAAGGTATTGGTGGTGGTTTTAGTTGGGGTAGCGTTCTCGTTAAATTTTAAGATTAAGTCTAAAATTTTCTATTTTGTAATTTCAAAGTTAGCACTCGTAATTGCGTTGTATCCACACTCAGTGCCTCTAGATCATTGAATGCTTGTTGATACAAACGCTCAAACTCAGATTTTGAGCGCTCTAAACCCAATAAAACTGGATAAGTCGGCTTATTTTTATCAGCATCGGAATTCTGTTTTTTTCCTAAAATTTCTTCAGGGGTGAGCACATCCAACACATCATCTTGAATTTGATAGGCTAAACCAATATTTTTAGCAAAGCACTCTAATGTGTGTATATCTTGCTCACTACAAGACTCAGATACCAAAGCACCGAGTTTGACTGCACAACCTAGTAAGGCACCCGTTTTTTTCTGATGCATATCTTTCAAAGTATCGATATCAATTATCTTTGAAGCCACGCCCAAATCAATAGACTGCCCCTGCGCCATCTCAAAAGCAGCATGAGTAAGCGCTTGCAAAGTATTAATTCTTGTTTGTGCTGACAACTGTATATCACTCACCAACACCTCAAAAGCCAAAGCTTGCAAGCCATCACCTGCCAAGATAGCCTGCGCTTCGCCAAATTGCTTATGACAAGCAGGTTGATTGTGACGAATATCGTCATCATCCATGGCTGGCAGGTCATCATGAATTAAAGAATAAGCATGAATCAACTCTACTGCACAAGCGCACCCATCAGCCAAATCAAGATTGACACCAAAACTCTGTGCCACCGTATAGGTTAGAGTCGGTCGAAAGCGCTTACCACCTGACAAAACACTGTAACGCATTGCCTCGGTTAAACTACCTTGATTAGATAAAACTTTGTCTAAGTATTGATTAACACGCTTGGTATAGGTATAGTCCATCAAACTATTGTTCAAGTAGTTGCTGGGATTGATAGTTATCATCAGCACTCAATAGTGCAATTTTTTGTTCCGCTTTGCTGAGTGCTGTTTGACATTTGCGCGTTAATGCTACGCCTTGCTCAAAATATTTTAAAGAATCTTCTAAACTCAAATCGCCTGACTCCATCGTTTTCACAATATCTTCAAGCTCACTTAAGCCTTTATTAAAATCAAATTTTTTTGTCATTATCTTTCTCCGCCACCGCCGGCTTTATTTAACGCTTTATCCATTAACCAAGTTGGTAATAGTCTAATCAACACCGCAAACAATTTTGTTGGAAATGTTACACGGTAATGAATTTTTGCTTGTTTTGCACTGAGTGCGTGCAGACAACATTTTAACACTGCTTCTGCACCTAAAGTGAAATCTGCTAATTCTTTTGATTGCAAACGCACAATCATCTTTTGATAATTTGCTTGATAATCACTATTTTCCATATCTATATGTTGACTAAAAGCCTTGTAAGCATTCGCTCTAAATTCAGATTCAATCGGTCCAGGTTGAATTAAAGACAGTTGTATCTGCGTATTTGATAATTCTAAGCGTAAAGTATTTGCTAAACCTTCAATGGCAAATTTAGAGGCATTATAAGCCCCGCGAAATGGCATTGCCACAAAGCCCAATACCGAACTGAGATAAATAATGCGACCTTCGTTGTGTTGCTTCATTTTTGGCAATACCAAATTGCTCAATTCATGCCAACCAAAAACATTGGTTTGAAATTGAGCTTCTAGGACTTGACGAGAGACATCTTCCAACGCCCCTACTTGCCCGTAAGCACCATTATGAATTAAACCATACAATGTATTTGTCTTCTTAAAAACGGCATTAATTGCCCTATTAATGGACACAGATGAGGACAAATCTAAGTGTAGCGCTTCAAAACCTTGGGCTTTAAGCATCTCCACATCTTTTTCTTGTCTGGCGCTAGCAAACACCCGATAACCTGCTTGCTTTAAGCCTTGTGCTACGCACAAACCAATACCACAAGAGCAGCCTGTGATTAGAACAGATTTCATAAGCGGCTTTGCATCATTATGCAAGATGATTATTCATGACTGCCCAAAGGTTCTTCTTGCACTTTTGTCCAAAAATCAGCAGCTTCTTTGAGTTCTGGATTGATACTCTTACTACGCAATACCAAAAAGTCATAACCCATTCTAAATCGTGGGTGCCTCAATAAAAATTGTACTTTTTTTGGGTGCATCTTTTCCAATTTTGACTGCATCATCCAAATGTCTCTAATTCTAGCCGTCAAATATTTTGGTAGTGATACTTGTTTAATTTGTTGGATAATCGTCTCATCACAAGCCTGCATCATTGCCAAATTGAAAGAGCGTTGCTTCTTCTTAATATGAATAAAGCGATTATTTTGTGCCTGCCATAAAAATACAGCAAATAAAAAAGCGGGTGTGACTGGCTTATTCTGTTTAATGCGCTGAGAGGTATTGATGCATGCTTTTTTAATGAAAGCGTCCTTGTGTGTTTGCTTAAATAAATGCTTTAATAACCCATAATGTTCTAATTGCTCATATACTTGAAACGAGTATTTATTTTGAAACAGTTTAATACACTCTTCGTACAGGCGCGCTGGCGAAATATTGCTAAGTAATGGCGCCTGCTCCATTATGCAATCTTGAATCTCATTGCTTAGCTCTGCGTTTAACTTTTGACTAAAACGAATAGCACGAATCATACGCACTGGGTCTTCTTTAAAGCGCACTCTAGCATCACCAATCATATGGATTTCACTCGCTTCAATATCTTTTAAGCCACCAACATAGTCAATAACTTCTTGCTTATGCACATCGTAATATAGCGCATTCATATTAAAATCTCGACGCACTACATCCTCTTCTAATTTTCCGTAGCGATTGTCACGCATAATAACGCCATTTTTGGCAGTTTGTACTTTACCAGAACGAAAAGTAGCAACTTCAATAAAATCACGCGCACCAAACATGACATGCACTAAGCGAAAACGTCGTCCAATCACGCGCGAACGCTTAAACAGTTTGTGTACTTGTTCAGGCTTGGCATTGGTTGCCACATCAAAATCTTTGGGCTCTAAACCCAGTAGTAAATCTCTAACACAACCACCGACCAAGTAAACTTCAAAACCTGCTTTGTGAATAGTGTTAACCACCCTAAGCGCATTTTTATCCAAGAATTTTTTTGGGAATTGAGCCGACTGACGAACAGGCTCTACCTTAGAGCCTCTCATCACTTGCGAAAATTTTTTAAATATGTTTGAGATCAACACTAGGCTTAGGCTGCCATTCTGATTGTTGGTGCTCAGCAATGACGGTTGTATAAACACCACCACGCACATTAAAAATCGCTTTAAGACGCATAAAGCGCGGATTGGTTGCTGCTACTAAGTCTTCTAAAATTTGATTGGTTACCGCTTCATGGAAAGCACCTTCATCACGAAATGACCAAATATACATTTTCAAAGACTTCAACTCAACACAGTCCCTATCCGCAATATATTCTAAATGTAGTGTGGCAAAATCTGGCTGTCCTGTCTTTGGACAAAGACAAGTAAACTCTGGTAGTTCAATTTGAATCACATAATCACGCGCCCTATTTGGATTGTCAAAAACTTCTAAGGTTTTGCTTGCTTGAGATGACATTAAATAAATTCCTTTTAAAATATAAATGTGGGGTTATTTTACCTTCTCTAATAACAAATTCGTTATCATCGGTAATTTTTCGTGTCGATAAGCATACAACAGAAAAATACAACCAAACATCAGTAAATGCACCCACCACAAGCCAACAAGTGCGGAAATCTCTCCACGCTCTAAAGATGAGCGCGCCATAAGCAAAGCGTTGTTATAGAGGATAAAAGCCGCTATACCGAATAGTACGCCTAAGTTTTTTCCACCCCGATGAGAAGTTTTACCCAGTAAAACACCTAAAAAAGACAAAATAAAGATACTCAGTGGCTGTGATAAACGCCACTGAAATTCAGCAACATCCTTAGGATTATCCGAATAAAGCAAATCCATCATGCCTTGCGATTCCTCTTTGGTGAAATCTTTATCAGAGTCAGCCTCGCCATCAATAATCTGCAAATCATACACATCAAAATTCAAGACTTTTTTGTTAGCCTCACTTGGAAAACCATGATAACGCATACCATCCTCTAAGCGCAAATAAGTACCATGGGTTTTAGGGTCCGTATATTTTTGCGCTCGTTTAGCCAAGGTAATAATTGGCTCACTCTTGCCTGAGGTATAAATAAACACCTCTTCCATCTGTTGTTGTGCATCACCATCAGCGCCCTTCACCTTAGAGGTATAAAAAACAACCTCACCATTTTTAAATGCTTGAAATTCTTTTTGTTTGATGAATGCAAATTCTGAAGTATGATGACTACGCTCCATAATAATGCTTTTTTGTGTTTGAGTCCAAGGCACTACCAATGTTGTTAAAAGCAAAATAAAAAGTGAAATAGGTAAAACAACAGGTTGTATAAACACCATAAAGTGTTTGTCACCTAAGCCAAGTGAATTCATCACCACGGCTTCTGAGTTTTTGTAGAATTTACTAACGGTTAAGATAATCGCTAAAAACAGCGATAGAGATAAGATTAAAGGAATATCTCTTATCATATTAAAACCAATCAATGGCACCAAATCTGTTGTAGGAATACCGTACTTTATACTTTCCTTAATCATTAACACCACCTGATTACCAAATACCACTAGGCTAATAATCAGAAAAACAGCGCCTGTTAACACCCAGGCATTACGCATTAAGTATTTCGCTAAAATGGTGTTGATTAAATAGTAGGCTTGTTTAAAATTAGCAGATAGTTTCATACCTCTAAGTATAAATGTGTTGTTATTTTTTCTGTGACATAGATGAGAAAAACTCATCATTGGTTTTGCTTAGCTTTAAACGATCAATTAAGAACTCTGCTGCTTCTACTGTTTCCATTGGGTGCAAAATTTTGCGTAGAATCCACATCTTTTGTAACTCCTTTTCATCAACAATCAACTCTTCACGACGCGTACCAGAAGCATTAATATTAATGGCTGGGAAGATACGCTTTTCACTCAAACGACGCTCTAGGTGTAACTCCATATTACCTGTACCCTTGAATTCTTGATAAATAACTTCGTCCATTTTTGAGCCAGTGTCAATCAAGGCAGTAGCAATAATAGTGATACTACCACCATTTTCAATGTTTCTCGCTGCACCAAAGAAACGCTTTGGTCGTTGTAAAGCATTCGCATCAACACCACCTGTTAGCACTTTGCCTGAAGAGGGTGCAACGGTATTATAAGCACGCGCCAATCTGGTGATTGAGTCTAATAAAATTACCACATCTTTGCCCTGCTCTGCACGACGCTTGGCTTGTTCAATAACGATTTCAGCTACTTGCACATGGCGTTTGGCTGGCTCATCAAAAGTAGAGGCAACCACTTCACCACGCACTGTGCGCTCCATTTCTGTTACTTCCTCAGGGCGCTCATCAATCAATAGCACAATCAGTTCACACTCTGGGTGATTACGAGAAATAGAAGAGGCAATATTTTGCATAATCATTGTTTTACCTGCCTTAGGTGGCGCAACCAGTAACCCCCTTTGCCCTTTACCAAAAGGGGCAACAAGGTCGATCATTCTGGCGGTAATATCTTCAGTGCCGCCATTACCAATCTCTAATCCAATACGCTCATTTGGATGCAATGGCGTCAATGAAGCAAAAGAAACTCTATTTCTAACATTATCTGGGTCCTCACCATTCACCTCAAAAACCTTTACCAAAGCAAAATACTTCTCGCCTTTTTTAGGTGCACGAATCTTGCCAGTAACAACATCACCCGTTGATAAATTAAAACGACGAATTTGATTGGGTGAAACATAAATATCATCTGGACCAGAAACATAGGAATCATCTGCTGAGCGTAAAAAACCATAACCCTCTTGCAATATATCTAACACACCATCACCTAACACCTCTTCATCATTGGTTGCTTTGTACTTGAGAATTGAGAAAATAAGGGCTTGTTTTTTAGCGCGAGCAATGTTTTCGATACCAAGAGATTGTGCTAATTCTAATAATTCGGTAGCCGACGAGCGTTTTAGTTCAGATAATTTCATATTTTTAGGGGTTGGGTTATGGAGAAATAAAGTTGCTCAAAGCAACCAGAGTGGGTTAATTAAAGTTAAAAAAATTAGTTTGTAAAAAGTGTTTAAGAGTTTTCAATCAACAAAACAATAAGTTTTGCTCATTAATGAAAGTTAGTATTTTTTTTAGATATTTGAATCAATGAATGCACTCAATTCTGCTTTTGACAAAGCACCCATCTTGGTTGCTATAACCTCGCCATCCTTAAATACCAATATTGTTGGAATACCACGAACGCCGTATTTCTGTGGCGATTGCTCATTTTCATCAACATTTATTTTAGCAATAGTAACTTTACCATCATACTCACTAGCGATTTCATCAAGCACTGGCGCTAACGCCTTACAAGGACCACACCAAGGCGCCCAGAAATCTACTAAAACTGCTTGCGATGAATTAACGACATCTGATTCAAAGGAATCATCTGTTACTATTTTGATTTTATCACTCATATATTGTTGTGTTATTGTCGCTAGAAAAAGCTAAAACCTGAGCGAATTATATCGTCTATTTAGTGTTTAACAACATTATTTTATAAATTTTCTTGTAAATACTGTCTTAATTGCTTCTGCTGCGCCTTGCTTAAAGGTTTATTGTCGGCATTACTGATAAAAAAAACATCTTCTACACGCTCACCCATAGTCGAAATTCGTGCATTCACTAAATAAATATCCAACTGGTAAAAAATATGCGCAATATTCGACAGCACCCCTTGTTTATCGATTGCACTAACCCCAAGCTGGGTAAGATTCCATTTCTCATTATGCGAAAATGCAATGCGTATTGTATGGTCAAAATGCTTATGTGCATATTTATCACTTACTTCTCTCACAGTAGCAGGTGCTTGTAACAGCTCATTTTCTATAATTTGACTCACATCAATTAACTCTAATTTTTCATTTTGCAAAACGCTAATCGTATTGTAAGCCTTGTTGTCTTTGCTGGTTAAGATTTTCGCATCAACGATGTCCAAACCCAATTTCTCAATAATACCCACCAGTTTAAAGAACAATCCCTTAGTATCATCGCCATACACAAAAATATCCACTACACTAGAGCCTGATAGATGTTGTGCAACTCTAATTGTTTTATCACTTGCTTTACTGAGCAGTTGCAAATGCCACAAAATATCTTCAACCTGATAGCGCAAAAAATAATCTTTTGGCAAAGTGGAAAGTATTTTTTGCGTTTGCACAACATCAAGCCCATGCTGTTCAATCATCCTTGCTAGCGCTTCTTTAACCGTCTTAACTTCCTTATCGAGACTAAGGGGCTCAGCATAGTTTTGTAATTGCTCTTTGGTCTTATAAAATAGTTTTTTCAACAATGAATCTTTCCATTCATTCCACAAATTTTCTTTTGTGGCACGAATATCAGCAACGGTTAATAAATACAAAAGCTCTAAAAAATGCACAGATTTTACAGTTTTGGCAAATTGATTAATCACATTAAGATCTTCAAGGTCTTGTTTTTGTGAGATTTGTGACATTAATAAATGCTGTTCCACCAAACCTGACACCAAGGATATCTCATTGATTTTAAATTTGTGATATTTCAAAAACTCACGCACAACTTCTGCACCTAGAATTGCATGGTCACCGCCTTGTCCTTTGGCAATGTCATGGAACAGTCCTGCTAATAATAGCAATTCAGGCTTGACAATATTTTGTGCAATTTCACTACAAAGCTCAAACTCTTTGGAAAAATCACTAACAAAAAAACGCCTAAGATTACGAATCACAAATAAAGTATGCTGGTCCACCGTATAAGCATGAAACAAATCATATTGCATTAATCCTGTTATCTTACCAAAAGCAGGTATGTAACGCTCTAACACCCCATAACGATTCATTAATTTAAGCGCTTTGTTAACGCCCTGTTTTTGTTGCAATAATTCAATAAATAGGCGATTATTTTGGCGGTTTTTGTAATAATTCTCATCACACAATTCAAGGTTTTTTTGCATTTGCCTGAGTGTTTCTGCACTGATGCCGCGCACATAATTATGTTTGGCAACCAGCAAGAAAATCTCAATAAATGCTGAGGGTTGCTTGGTAAAAACCGCATCATCCGTCATACAAATATACCCATGACTAATAATAAAACGCGTATTCAAATTTTGAACATGCAATACACTTTGTTCAAATAACTGCAATAAAATATCATTCAAACGCGCCACCTTAGTTGCGCTTTGATAGTAATCACGCATAAACTGCTCAACCGCAATACGCTCAGCATCCTGATACCCTAACACGCTGGCTATTTCTCGCTGATACTGAAAGGCCACTCTGTCTTCTCGACGCTTTGCAATAATATGCAAGGTAAAGCGCACTTTCCATAAAAATAATTGAGACTGCACCAGCAAATCATATTCATTCTGAGTTAAAAAACCTTTATCCACTAAATCAGAGAAAAGATTAACATCAAAATACCACTTTGCCACCCATACTACGGTTTGAATATCACGCAACCCACCTGGGCTTCCCTTTAGATTTGGCTCTAAGTTATAAGCGGTGTTAGAATAATTTAAATGGCGATTGTGTTGTTCTTTTTGCTTACCAACGAAAAATGATTGAGAAGACCAGCCACTCATCTTAAGCATTGATTTCATTTCTAAAAATAAAGATTCTTGACCTAAAAGGCGTCTAGACTCTAACAAGTTCGTTACAACGCTCAAATCACCAATATTTGCCGTACAGTCTGCTATATCTCGTGTTGCATGCCCTACTTCTAACCCCACATCCCATAAAAAAGTCAGGAACTTAGACAGGCTTTGTTGATGTGTATCGTGAGTGCCATCAGGGATTAAAATTAGTAAGTCAATGTCAGAATGCAGGTGCAATTCACGACGACCATAACCGCCTACAGCAGCTAAACACAAGGCGTTGTCAATCTCAAAACCTTGCCAAATATCATTGAGTAAAGTGTCTATTTCATCGCTACGCTTTTGCACTAAGCCAGCTATCAAGTCAGGATTTTTTAGAAAGTCTTGTGCTAATGACGCCTGTAAAAGCTTATATCTATTTTTAAAAGTTTTTAATTGCATGTTACTTATTCGTTAGTATTTTCTTTAGTGTTGGAAATGCAGATTTACTGGCTTCGGTCAAATGATAGGTAATAAGATGCTTAATCGGTGGGAAATGTTGAGCAAAATTCAACACAAACCTTCTAATTTGCTTGACCATTGGCGCATCATTGGTGAATAGCGCCACAATACCATTGGTACCGAAAAACATTACTCTACTTAAATGAATTTGTTTTTTTTCAAAACGCTTAAGTAAAGATTGAGAGCCAATATCTTGTCCATGTATCAAGGCTTCTTTCACCAAAACCGCCAAAATATCTTGCCCTCTAAGTCCTAAGTTGAAACCGTGTGCTGTTACTGGATGCATGCCTACTGCTGCATCACCAATGAGTGCAAAACGCTTGGCAATAAGAGTCTTTGCATGCACACCAATTAAAGGATAAGAATGGCGCTCTCCGACTTGCGTCATTTGCCCTAATTCATGTCTGAAGTCTTGCGTCATTTTAGTGTTAAATTCTTCTTCACTCAATGCTAACATCGCTTTAGAATTTTGCGTCTCTACCGTTAATACCACAGAAGACTCATTACCTACCATTGGCAATAACGCTAAAGTTTGCCCATAATCAAAGTACTCTAAGGCAATATTGTTGTGGGATTTTTCATGCTTCATTGTGGTGACAATCATTACCTTGGAAAAATCCTTCATCATTGACGCGATGCCGACCTTGCGGCGAATATTAGAAAAACGACTGTCAGCGGCAATTACTAATTTAGCAACAATCGTCTTACCATCAGCAAACAACACATCTGAGTGTGACTCGTGACTTGCCACATCTTCTACTAGAGCATCGGTCATTACAGTAATATTTTCAGCTTGTTGTACGCGATAATAAAGTGCTTGTCGTAGTTGATAATTTGGCACTAAATAACCCAGTGCTTCAATGCCTGAGGTCGCAGATCTAAAGTTTAATAATGATGGTGAATCACCATCAAACACCTTAGCCTCTTTTAGTAAAGACACTTCTTTTTGCTCAACCAAATCCCAAACGCCTAACTTTTTTAAAATCCCTAAAGATAAATGCGTTAGTGCAATCTCTCTGCCATCGGACTTAGGCTTAGAAATTGCATCTATATTCGCTTTCTCTACCACCAATACTTGAACATTAGCCCCTATCATCGAACACGCAAAGCTCAGTCCTGCAGGTCCGCCACCAATAATAACAATATCGTAGTTAGTTTGCATCTTTAGTTTTAATAATGAGATAATAAGAGCCTCATTATAACTAGTCAAACTGATTATGATTTATGTTGTTATCCAATTTAGTTGTATTATTTATCTTATTCTTAATGCACAACTTGAAAACTTAGCCACACTAGAATACTGGCTACTTGCTATTGCAGTCGTTATTGGTCTAATGGCTGTTGTCAATATGAAACCTAGAAATCTTAATATTGTGCCTACTTTAAAAAACCAGCACCAGTTAGTCGTTAAGGGTATTTACCACTATATTCGACATCCAATGTACACCAGCGTTTTACTATCGTGCATAGCATTTACCTTGAGCAATGCGCATTATTTAGCACAGGGTGTTATGCTCTTGTTAGTGATTAATTTAATACTAAAATCTAATTTAGAAGAAAAGTTGCTTACTCAGCGTTTTGATACTTATCAAGACTACAGAAACAAAACAGGGCGTTTTTTGCCTTTTTTATAAACAAAGGATTTTTTTTAGAGACCTTTGCATAAATAGTCAACCCTTAAAAACCACACAACAAATTGATTTATAACAATAAAACCAACAATAACCATAGACAAATCAACCAACTTTTGCTAAAATACCT
>NZ_FQTR01000031.1 GCF_900128535.1 bacterium endosymbiont of Bathymodiolus sp. 5 South
CTAATGTCAAAGGCACCATTTTTGGTATAGAAGTGCAACTCTCTGATTCTGTTCGTATGGAGTTTGGTAGTGAAGACAACAACACAGTTGAGCGCAAAACTTACGCACGCTTCACAACCGCACTGCCACTTTCAGACCACGAGTCAATGACAAGCTTTAGCATTAGCAAAAAAGCCTTCCAAAATTCAGACATTGTTAACTTAGGCGATCTTGAGTTTGTAGAGAGAAGTAATAAAATTCGTGTTGAAAAACTCTTAAATGGCGTTACTGTTGTTTTGGGTGAATACAATGCACCTACCAAAGGGGCAAGTTGCACATTATACAACAGCGCTGGCGTTGCCTTAGGTACGAGTCTTACAGGGGATAACGGTCAAGTCGATTTGAAAGGTATAGCCCTCATACCAAGAGGACTTGTTAGTGTGGCTTGTAAAGGAGGTACTTACACTGATGAAGCCACAGGAAAACTTATTGACTTAGGTCAAATGGTTATACGCGCAGCAACAATCTACTCAGGCACAGGTCCATTAATGATGTTGAGCTCACCTTTATCTGAAGTCGCTTATCAATTAGCAGACACTAATTCTGGTGACAGAACAGTCATTGCCAAAGCTATTATGAGACAAAATATTGCTGTCGCCGCTGCCTTTGGTGTTACTGGTATTGATATTACCACCACTACCCCAACCGACATTAACACCAATAAAGCAACTAACGATGATGCGGGTAAGTTTGGCATGGCATTAGCCGCAGTATCACAAATGGGTGAAAACTCAGCGGACTCCAGTCCAGCAGAGACTATTACAGCTTTAGTGGCTGACATGGCTGATGGTAATATTGATGGTCGTGTTGTTGGCAAGCAAACCGTTGATATGACGACTGCTATGAACAACTTTAGTAATGGCGAGGGTGCTAACAACATAACAGATGGAAAAGGCGCTGGTAATGTTATTGGGGTGACTAACTCAGTAGCCTTCATCACTTTAGGCGAAGCCACAACAAATACTTACACCGTGGTACTTAATACACAACCAACAGGCAATGTGACGATTACGCCTAACAGCAATGATACAGGTGCTGCCACCGTGAGCGCCGCCATGACCTTTACTAGTGCTAACTGGAGCACACCACAAACTGTTACTGTGACAGGTGTTAATGATGCTGACGCAACAGATGAAACGGTGACGATTAGTCACACAATTACAGGTGCTGGTTATGCAGGTGTCACTTCTGCTAATGTGATTGCTAGCGTGACTGATGATGAAATTTTCTTTAATAACCTAGTTTACTCAACTGTTACTTCGCCAGATACAGGCAAAGTATGGCTTGATAGAAATCTTGGGGCAACACAAGTGGCAACTTCAAAAACGGATAGTGCTGCTTATGGACATTACTACCAATGGGGTAGAAATGATGATGGGCATGAAAGTAGTTCATCAGCTGCAGTAGCTACAATAGCTTCTAGTATCACCAATGCAGGCAACTTATTTATTACTAGCGATATTGATTGGACAAACGCAGATACTAGTGGCGCACTTAGAACAGTCGCTTGGGCAGACGGCGGAGCTAATGACATTTGCCCAGCAGGCTTTAGCGTGCCAACTGAGGCAGAACTAACAGCAGATACCATCGGAGCCACCACCACGAATATTACTAATATCGACACGGTCTTCTCTAGCTTCCTAAAAATTCCAACTGCTGGCTATCGAAATCGTGCAAATAATGGGAGTTTTCACAGTGCTGGCAGTCTCGTCTTATTGTGGAGTCGAGGTACTAATGGGGTGAAAGCCCATAATTTGAACATCAGCAGTGGAACTGCGACTTCCAGCTACATTGATCATGCTTACGGCTTTAGTGTTCGTTGTATTAAGAATTAAACACTTTGTATAAATAGCATGACCAGCACTAAGAATATAGCATTCAAGTGCTGAGCAGTTATTTGCTTAAAGTATTTAGTGACACAAAAAACCAACTAGAACTTGATTTGGTCGCTTTACTTCGCAGATGTTTGGTAATTTGCATTTGAATGATTTGAGTCATTTTATTAGAGACCTTTGCACAAATAGGGGTGATTAGCAAAATCCAATTTTTGCCCACTTGGTGATTTCTTTAAACCTTGTCCTAGCAGAGCTAAGACTGGGTTTAAAAAATCGCCAAGTGGGTGAAAAGTGGGTTTCTGATGATTGTTCCTATTTATGCAGAGGTCTCTATTAAACAAGATTTAGTCATTAAATAGTATGGTCGTTATGTGGATATGGCGATTTTCGCTAGTTTTTTGAATTAATCTGTGTTTTTAGTGGACATTTGCAACATAAGTGCGTAAAATTACTCCTTTTAGTGCGGGGTGGAGCAGTTCGGTAGCTCGTCGGGCTCATAACCCGAAGGTCATAGGTTCAAATCCTGTCCCCGCTACCAAATGATTACGACCCCCCTTTTTAGGGGGGTTTTTATTAAAGGCTTATTGGTTTATTTTTAAATATGGCAAAAATTACGGATAAAATCGAAGTATTGATTCGACCAGTGATTGAAGACATGGGTTATGAGTTGGTGGGGGTTGAATATGTTGCCAGTGGTAAGCACAGCATCTTGAGGGTCTATATTGATTCAGACCAAGGCATTGGGCTTAACGATTGCGAAACGGTATCGCGTCAATTAAGCAGTATTTTTGATGTAGAAGACCCGATTATGACACAATACAATTTGGAAGTGTCATCGCCAGGTGTTGAAAGACCGTTATTTAATATTGAACATTATCAGCGTTTTTTAGGACAGGATGTTAAATTAAGATTATTAAGGTCGGTCAATGGGCGAAGGAAGTTTAACGGTGCTATTGGCAGCGTGAGCGAGGCTAATAATAGCATTGAGTTGATGACAGACACAGGCAGTTACAAGCTAGACATTGAGTTGATTGAGAAGGCAAATTTGGTGGCGCATTTTTAGTCGCCTATTTTAGGAGAAAAGATGGAAAGTAAAGATTTATTTTTAATGGTTGAAGCAATTTCTAACGAGAAAAACATTACCAAAGAGTGTGTGTTTGAAGCCTTAGAGGAAGCCTTGGCAACAGCAACCAAAAAGAACAATAATATTGATGCTCATGTTGAGATTGACAGAAAAACCGGTGAGTTTTCTACTTTTAGACAGTGGATGGTTATTGAAGATGGTGAAAACTTTGTTGACGATGACGGCACTGAATTTGACCCAGAATTACACATTCATGCAAAAGATACAAATGGTAGTATGGCAATTGAAGACTTTGTACGTGAGCCAATGGAAACCGAAGCCTTTGGTCGTATTGCTGCACAAATCGTCAAACAAGTTATTATCCAAAAAGTTCGTGAAGCAGAAAGAGAAGTGATTGTTGAAGATTACACCCAGCGTATGGGTGAGGTCATTATGGTCACTGTTAAGCGTATTGACAGAGGTAATGCTTATGTTGATATGGGCGGTGTTGACGGCATGATTCCTAAGTTTGATTTAATCCCAAATGAATCAATTCGTAAGAACGACCGCCTAAGAGCCTATATTAAAGAAGTAAAATCAAGCCCTCGTGGGGCACAAATTTTCTTGAGCCGAACTGCACCTGAGATGATGATTGAATTGTTTGAGATGGAAGTGCCAGAGATTTCTGAAGGCGTGATTGAGATTATGGGCGTTAGTCGCGACCCTGGTTTGCGTGCAAAGTTAGCGGTTAAAGCAAAGGACAAGCGTATAGACCCAATTGGCTCTTGTATCGGTATGCGGGGTTCACGCGTTCAGGCGGTATCAAATGAATTAAATGGTGAGCGTGTGGATGTTATTTTGTGGGATGAAGACCCCGCACAATATGTGATTAACGCAATGGCACCAGCAGAAGTCAGTTCAATTGTGGTTGATGAAGACAAAAACTCAATGGATATTGCCGTTGAAGAAGACCAATTAGCATTGGCTATTGGTCGTGGTGGTCAAAATATTAAATTGGCATCACGCTTGACTAATTGGAAGTTAAATGTAATGTCAGTGAGTGAATCTGACGATAAGCAAACCGAAGAAAATCAAAAGATTAGCAAAAAATTAGCTGAGCAATTAGGTGTTGACTCTGAAGTGGCGGGTGTTTTAATTGACGAAGGTTTTGCTAGTATTGATGATGTTGCAGATGCAGATGCTGCTAGTTTAGAGGCGGTTGAAGAGTTTGACGCAACTATGGTTGAAGAATTACAAGAACGCGCTTCTGATGCACAACTTGTACAAGCTTTGGGTGATGCAGAATCTTCTGAAGTCTTAACCAGTGTTAAGGGGGTTGATGAAGACTTAGCACAAGCGCTTATTGAAGCTGAAGTTGCAACAGTAGATGACTTAGCAGAATTGTCGATTGATGAGTTATTAGACATTCAAAAGTTGGACAAGGAAGTGGCATCGGCAATTATCATGACAGCGAGAGAAAATGAAGGCTGGTTTAAATAAGCAAAAAAAAGACTTTTGTTAAAAAATTATATAAATAGGTAAAACATATGGCTACAGTTCAATCATTATCTACAGCATTGAAAAAAACTTCGGATGAAGTTATTGAAATCCTAGTAAATGCTGGTATTGGAGGCAAAACAGCTAATTCTGAGATTTCAGGCGATGAACGCAAAATCTTGATGGCGGGCTTATCTAAGCGTGGGTCAGCCAAATCTAGTATTTCAGTTTCACGCAAACCTAGCACTAAGTCTAGTGATGGCGCAGGTGGCGTTAAGATTCAGGTTAAGAAAAAGCGCCCTATACAAGCACCTATAACGCCCGTGCAAGATGATGCGGCAGTATTGAAAGCAAAAGAGGCCTTAGAGGCTGGTCGTGTAGCAGATGAAAAATTATTAGCACAAGATGCCAAGCGTCAAGAAATGACGCGTTTGCAAAAAGAGGAAGCAGAAGGCCTAAAGAAACAGCAAGAGCAAGCAAAACAACAAACAGAAAAGGCCAAAAAAACGGATGATGCAGATAGTGATGATAAATCGAAAAAACCAAAACGCTTGCGTAACACATCCGGTGCAGACGGGCGTAAGCAGTTACATGTTGCTAAGAAGAACCCAAGTAGAAAACTAAAAAAGAAAGACAGAACGCGTCTTAGCCAAAAAATCCAAGAAGAACAAGCACAGCATGGCTTTCAAAAGCCAATTGAAAAAGTGGTTCGCGAAGTCTCTATACCTGATAATATCAAGGTTAGCGATTTAGCACAAAAGATGGCTACCAAAGCGGGAGAGGTGCTAAAAGTATTGATGGGTATGGGCGTAATGGTAACACTTAACGATGTCATTGATCAAGATACTGCGCTTTTAGTGGTAGAAGAAATGGGACACACAGGCGTTGTTAGTAAAAAAGAAACCATTGAAGACAAGTTAATCGAGAAGTCAAAAGCAAGTGGCGATGAAAGCACTAGACCGCCAGTGGTTACAATTATGGGTCATGTTGATCATGGCAAGACATCACTACTGGATTATATTCGTAAGGCAAAAGTTGCCGATGGTGAAGCAGGTGGTATTACTCAGCACATTGGTGCTTATCAAGTACATGCAAAAGATGGCAAGATTACTTTTGTTGATACGCCGGGGCACGCAGCGTTTTCGAAAATGCGCTCTCGTGGCGCTAGTACCACTGACATTGTTATCTTAGTAGTGGCAGCAGATGATGGTGTTATGCCACAAACAATTGAGTCGATCAAACATGCAAAAAGCGCCAAAGCGCCCATTATTGTGGCAATTAATAAAATTGATAAAGAGGGTGTCAATCTTGACAAGGTTAAGCAAGAGCTTTCAGTGCATGATGTTATTTCAGAAGAGTGGGGTGGAGATGTGATGATGATAGGTGTATCAGCACATACGGGTGAAGGCATTGATGCGCTATTAGATGCTATTACGCTCACTGCTGAGATTTTAGAATTTTCAGCAGTGACTCAAGGTCCAGCACAAGGCACGGTATTAGAAGCACGCTTGGAAAAAGGTCGTGGCAAAGTAACAACTATTCTTGTGCAATCAGGCACCTTAAAGAAAGGCGATATTATGATTGCCGGTTTGGAATATGGCAAGGTTAAGCAAATTGTTGATGACCAAGGCAATATTTTAAAAGAAGCGACGCCTTCAACGCCAGTTGAAGTGCTTGGTTTGTCAGGCGTGCCGGATTCAGGTGATGAAGTTTTGGTGGTAGAATCTGAGCGTAAAGCGCGTGAAGTAGCCGACTTTAGAAAGGCGCGTGACCGCGAGGCCGAGTTGCAAAAACAACAAGCTTCGAAGATGGATAACTTCTTACAAAAGATGGAAGAAGGCGACATATCAACAGTTAATGTACTTTTAAAATCTGATGTTCGTGGCTCAGCGCAAGCATTGGTTGAAGCTTTAGAAGAATTATCAACAGATGAGGTAAGGGTTAAAGTAGTTTCTAGTGGTGTGGGTGGTATTAACAACACCGATATTAACTTAGCAGCTACTTCTGATGCTTTGGTGCTTGGCTTTAATGTGCGTGCCGATGCTATGGCGCGTAAAACAGCAGACAAAGAAGGGGTGCGCATTGAATATTACTCAATTATTTATAATTTAATTGATGATGTTAAAGCCATTATGAGCGGACTGCTTAGCCCTGAACTTAGTGAAAATATTATCGGTATTGCTAATGTAAAAGAAGTATTTAAGTCGCAAAAATTGGGTGATATTGCTGGTTGTATGGTTGAAGAAGGGGTCGTTAGAAAAGACTCGCCAATTCGTGTGTTGCGTGATAGTGTGGTTGTATTTGAAGGTGAATTAGAATCTCTAAGACGCTTTAAAGACAATGTTAAAGAAGTTAAATCAGGTACTGAATGTGGTATTGGTGTTGCTGGTTACGATGTTGAAGCAGGCGACCAAATTGAAGTTTTTGAGCGTGTTGAAAGTGCCCGTACTTTATAGACGCATTTTTAATTAATGGTAGAGCAACCTTCCTATAGAGTTGAGAGGATTAACGAGTTGATTCGTCGGGAACTGGTGATGTTGCTAAGACAAGAAACCAAAGATCCAAGATTGCAAGTAGTGCGCATTACCGATGTTCTCGCCAGCCGTGATTTGAGCAGTGCTAAGGTTTTTTACACCGTACCCGAAGAACAAAAAGATATGGTTGTGGCTTTGTTAAAAAAAGCCAGTGGCTTTTTCCGTTCTCGTCTTTCAAAAACACTAGACTTACGACACACACCAGAACTCAAGTTTATTTATGATTCAGCACCAAATACGGGTGCTAGAATTGATGATTTATTAGCCAAGCTTTAGAGGGGAATATTGATGCAGACAGCCTGTATTATTGTATAATGCCACACGCTTATTAAGTATAATGAATTATACTTAATAATATTTTGGTGCGAAGAGATGAGAGTATGTCAATAAAGGCTTGTTTAAAAGAAAAGATGGGTTACTCCAAATTTTATTATAATCCAGAAATAACAAAAATACATAACAATGCAGATGCTAGAGTCGAAAAACCGTTTTCTAGTAGCCGTGTTGATGACAAAAGCAAGGGCTGTGTTCAGGTGGATAGTAATAACAAAAATTCCTATCACAAACTTAGTAGTGATGAACTACACGCCAAAGCCTTATTAATATCCCAATAGCATGGCGGGTATTATTGGTTTGCTTGAGCAAGAAATGCAAGCAAGCATTCAAGATATTAACAAAGATTCTGATTCTGAGATAACACTTGAAGATGTTAAAGTATGGTTTTTTGAAACAGAAAAACTCATTCGAACAATCGCAAATCTTTCTTTGGAAGTTACATCCCAACAGGGTATTAACCAATTGCGTTATGCTGCACACCATATTCTAAAAAGCGATAAACCAGAGGACACTATCGAAGCATATAAGCATTGTAAGCGCGCTTATTATGACACACTTGATTTATTTATTCTAACACTTAATGATAGATTTGTAACATCCTTAGTCTATGTTGAGGATTTAGAAAAGCGTACAAATATTGCTGAAAAATTAAAAAAAATATTGATCAAAATCCAGGCTGAGCGTTTTAAGACTCAGGCTAGAGTTGATTACTATGCTATCATTCAGTCGCAGTTAATTGAGGGTTTAAATCTGTTAGAGGAATTATCATTAGCAGTGTCAATTTCCTCTGACATACAAAAATTACAAAAAGTTATAGATGAAAATGAACAATTAAGAGATCATAATAATAAATTAGAAAGTGATGCAGAAAAGCATATACAAAAACAGAGTGCTAAAATAACAAAAAGCAGTTATCTGTTTGCAATACTGATTGCGATATTAACGCCTGTTGGGTTATTATTTCAAGGGTCATTAACTGATTATTTTCGTGATCCTATAACAAAAGTTGAGCACTCGCTTAATTTAGATAAAGCCCCTACCCCGCCCATTGGCAAAAAATAAAAAAGGCAGAGAAATTAACGGTATTGTCTTGCTTGATAAAGACACAGGACTGAGTTCCAATGCCGCATTACAAAAAGTCAAGCGCTTATTCTTCGCTAAAAAAGCAGGACACACAGGCGCATTAGACCCACTTGCTAGTGGTATATTGCCGATTTGTTTAGGACAAGCCACCAAGGTTGCGGGATTTTTGCTGAATGATAATAAGCGTTATTTTGTGCGTGGGCAGTTAGGGCAAGTAACGGATACGCTGGATTGTGAAGGCGAAATCACTGCTACAAAAGATTTTAAGCGACTTGATGAGGTGCAAGTGAGGGCGGTTGCGCTCAGTTTTCAAGGTGATATTGAGCAAGTGCCACCGATGTATTCAGCGCTTAAAAAAGATGGACAGCCTTTATACAAACTTGCCAGGCAAGGCATTGAAATTGAACGCAAAGCGCGCTTAGTCACCATTCATCAGCTTGATTTTTTGGACTATGAAAACGGTATTATCAGTTTAGAAGTGTCGTGCTCAAAAGGCACTTATATTCGTTCATTGATTGCTGATATCGGTGATAAATTAGGTTGTGGTGCCCATGTTATCGAGCTCAGACGCACAGGGTTTGCACATGTGGATATTGCACAAGCCATTAAGTTTGCTGAATTGGAAGCCTTGGTAGGCGATGATTTTGCACAATTGGATGCTAAGATTTTTAAAAGTGAAGATTTATTGCCAAATATTCACAGTGTTCGTGTTGACGAACAGCAAGGTATTGATATTCGTTATGGTAGAAAGATTAAAATTGAAAATCAAGTCGATAGTTTGGTTAAAATGTTTGACGAAAATGCCATTTTTCTAGGTATTGGGCAGATAGAATGTGGCTATTTACAACCTAAACGATTATTCATATGAAAAAGAAAGACGCACTTGTTGGTTATTATTTTAATAACAATTTGATGCATTCCATCAAAGGCGATAAAAGCCTGCGTGAGAGTGTTTATAATCGTGAGCGAGCGTTTAACAGTGTGGATGAAAACCTGGAGCAGCTCTCACAAGTTTGGTTAGATTTATTACTTAATACAGGTGTTTATCGCTTGGGCATTGGGCTTAATAATGCTGAGGTGCGTGTGGCAAGTATATTTGACCCGTTTAATACCGAAGTGCATTTGGCAGATGATTTGCTTAATCCTGATTATGTGGATTTCCATTTCAACAAAATCCCTTTAAAGAAAAAAAGTCAATTGATTAAACGCATTTATAAGATGCTTGAAAATGATGAAGTATTTAGTATGCTTTCTCTGCAGTGGCAGCAATCTTTGCATGAGCGTAATCAAAGTATGCAAAAATTAACCAATATTATTGATCTGCGTTTTATTTTAAAAAATCTCAGCAAGTTGCGACATCTTGAAGGTTATTACTTGCGTTCAGTGACGATTAATTTGTTTAATTCAACGGTGTCAATGTCGTTTAATTGTGATGGCACTCAGATTATGTCACACAAGAAGTTTAAAGAATTTATTGAGGAATACATATGAAAGTATTAGTAATTGGTAGTGGTGGTCGTGAGCATGCGTTAGCTTGGCAGTGTGCTAAATTTGATAGTGTTGAAGAGGTATTTGTTGCACCGGGCAATGCAGGCACGGAATTAGAAGGCAAGCTCACAAATGTTGATATTGGCGTTCAAGACATTAGTGCCTTGATTGACTTTGCTAAGCGTAACGATATTGGTATTACCATCGTAGGTCCTGAGGCGCCACTTGTGATTGGCGTAGTGGATGCATTTCAAGCGCAGGGCTTGAGCGTGTTTGGACCAACTCAGGCAGCTGCACAATTGGAAGGATCAAAAGCATTTTGTAAAGACTTTCTTGATAGAAATAATATTCCAACCGCTTTTTATGGTGTTTTTACCGAGGTAGAGTTGGCAGTAAAATATGTCAAGGAAAAAGGTGTGCCGATTGTGATTAAAGCCGATGGTTTGGCTGCAGGTAAGGGCGTGATTATTGCTAATACCCAACAAGAAGCAACGGATGCTATTAATGATATGCTTGAAGGCAATCGTTTTGGCAAAGCAGGCTCGCGCGTGGTGGTTGAAGAATTTTTGAGTGGAGAAGAAGCCAGTTTTATTGTGATGGTTGATGGTAAAAATATTTTACCAATGGCAACTTCACAAGACCACAAAGCCAGAGATAATGGCGACAAAGGCCCGAATACAGGCGGCATGGGTGCTTATTCGCCAGCACCAATTGTGACGGATGAAATTTTTCAAGATGTCATGGACAGCGTTATTCGCCCAACAGTAGACGGTATGGCGGCTGAAGGTAATGCTTACACTGGATTTCTATACGCAGGCTTAATGATTGATAGCAACGGTAAATCCAAAGTGTTGGAATATAATTGTCGTTTCGGCGATCCAGAAACGCAACCGATTATGATGCGCCTTAAATCCAATTTGGCACAATTGTGTTTATTAGCCACACAACAAAAATTAGGTCAAGCGAAGATTGAATGGGACGATCGTTCAGCCATGGGTGTAGTTTTGGCGGCAAATGGTTACCCAGATGTCTATCCTTCGAATGAGATCATTGGCTTACCAGCAGACAATGAATCAGCAAAAGTATTTCATGCTGGCACCAAGATGGATGGTGATAATGTTGTTTCAAATGGTGGGCGCGTGTTATGTGCCACTGCAATGGGTGCAGACACCAAAGATGCACAGGCAAATGCCTACGCATTACTAAAAGAAATTAATTGGCCAAGCGCCTATTATCGCACAGATATTGGCTTCAAAGCAATTTGACAGATTTTTTAAGTTGAGTTAAAAACCGATAGTTCGAAATAATATATACTTATATTTACACTAACTATCAGTGTAAAAAGTTGAATAATCCCTGTTTAATCAATGGTAAACATCATTAAAAATAATTAACTATCGGTTTTTAAAAAACCGATAGTTAATGTTATAATGTGCTTTTATTTTAAATAATTGTTTATTATGAAAATTGTATCACCGCCTAAGTTGCCAGCTATAGAGGAGTTGGTTAAATTAGTCACTGAGAAACTCCAGTCCGGTGTGATGCCATCTGTAGTTGATGAAAAAAGGCGTTATTTGCACTGGGATAAAGTTAGACATCTAAAAACCCCTGAGAAATTTTACAGTATTGAGCAGTATTGGCATTTTTTGAAATTTTTTCGTATAGGGCAACAAAAGTTATTGCCTTTTACCGAAGAATTTTTTTATATTTTGACAGACGATATTCAAAAAAATATCCACGAAATAGACTCTCAGATGCACGGTTCTATCGAAGCCAAAAGCATTGGAAAAGACAAGGATAAATACATAATTCGTTCATTGATGGATGAGGCAATTAGCTCGTCTCAACTTGAGGGGGCGGCAACCACTAGAAAAGCTGCGCGTGATATGTTAAGGCACAATAAAGAGCCTGAAAATTATTCGCAACGCATGATTTATAACAACTACCAAGCGATTAATTTTATTGATACACACAAACACGATGATTTAACACCCAAGTTAATACTAGAATTGCACAAAATTGTTACCGATAACACCATAGACAATCCTGATGATGAAGGCATGTTTAGGCGAGATGATGATATTAATGTGGTTGACAATCGCACAGGTAATGTCTTGCACAGCCCCCCAGAACACCAATCGTTGCCCGATAGAATGAAGGTTCTGTGTGATTTCGCCAATAACAATATGCCAAATTCTTTTGTTCATCCCATTGTTAAAGCGATTATTGTGCATTTTTCTTTGGCGTATGACCACCCTTTTGTCGATGGTAATGGGCGTACTGCACGCGCTTTGTTTTACTGGGTGGTGCTAAAAAACAATTATTGGCTGTTTCAATATATTACGCTATCAACCTATATTAAAAAAGCATCAAGACAGTATGGTGAATCATTTTTAATGGTTGAAAGTGATGGTTTTGACTTGACTTACTTTATTAATAGCCAACTAAAATTCATCAATCAAGCGATTAAGGGTCTGTTTGACTATGTAGACAAAAAACAAAATGAACAAAGCAATGCACTAGATTTACTAAGTGCTTATTTAGCAGATGGCAAACTCAACTCACGCCAAGCGATGATTATTCAACATGCTATCAAACATCTAGGTGCGGTTTATACCATTGAAGGGTATAAAATCTCTCAAAATATTGGTTATGCAACGGCTAAACTGGATTTAAAAGGGTTGGAAAAATTAGGACTTTTGCAACAATCTAAGCGTGGGCGTGCCTTTATTTTTATTGCGCCAAACGATCTAGAACAACGCATTAAAGAGTACCAATGATTATTGTTGGTGTTGATGAGGTAGGCCGAGGTTGTTTGGTGGGCAATGTGGTGGCTGGTGCGGTGATACTGCCAGATGATTTTTATTTACCTAGACTCACCGATTCAAAAAAACTCAGCGCAAAAAAGCGCGAAATCCTATATGCACAAATTACCAAACAATGTCAATGGGCATTAGGCGAGTCAAGCGCAAGTGAAATCGATAACATTAATATTTTGCAAGCCACGATGTTGGCAATGAAGCGAGCAGTTGGGGCGCTCAATGTGCAATTTGACCAAGTATTGGTAGATGGCAATTGTTGTCCAGAGCTGAATAATTGCACCGCAATTGTTAAAGGTGATTTAATTGAGCCGGCGATTTCAGCGGCTTCAATTATTGCAAAGGTAAGTCGTGATAGGCAGATGGTAGAATTGGACGCATGTTATCCTGAGTATGGTTTTGCCCAACACAAAGGGTATGGTACAAAACAACATTTGAGCGCTTTAGAGAAGTTTGGTGCGATTAAAAATCAGCATCGTTATTCGTTTACTCCGGTGAAAAATTTGTCCCGCTTTTAGAGTCTAATGCCCTTATTTGACGACGCAATTCTGCTTTTTTAGCTTCAAGAATTTCAAGCTTTTTTGCAACTCTAGCTTCTTTCTCGGCCTGTAGTTTCTTTTCTTTTTCGCGCTGAATTTCTACAGCTGGACGAGTTTTTAAGTAGTGGAATAATTTAACAACGCGTTGTACGCCATTTGCTTTAGATGCGACTTTGGCAGCTTTATTGGCTTCACGCAAGGTTACTTTTCCCATTAAATAAACGCTGCGATTTTCAGTCATAACTTTGACATGTATTGGGTTAAAAACATCTTGATTGAGGAACAGCACTTCAATTTGAGCCGTAATTGTTGAGTCTTTAGCCCTGCTTAATATTCCACTATTTGGTGCAATGCGTAGCTCATCAATAACCCTACTAATCTTAAAATCTTTGAGTGGTATCTGCGTCACAACATAGTTGCGTATGCCCTCATTAGGCACTTCCCCTGTTACTAACACTTCTGCGTCATAAACCATATAATTTAAATGCGCATCTTTTGTCTTTTTATCTTCTTCTTCGGTATTTCCAGCAAGTAGACTAAATGATATGCTGTTGTCATCAAGAATTTCACCAGCAGTGCGCCTATCGTTAGAAGTCACAATAACTGTGCTAACTACTGATGAAAGAAGACAACTGCTTAAAAATAGTGTGCTGGTTATTATTATGGCAGGTAGAATAATTTTTTTCATAATTTTAGGGTGCTTCAAAGGCGTCTTTTATCCAATCAATTTTAGGATATTTTAAATCAAATTCAAGCCCAACAACATCAAACCGACAGATAAAATCGTCATATTCTAGATGTTTTTGCAAAAAAACTTCAGCAGTTCGGATGATTTTTGCTTGCTTAGCGTTATCAACGGTGTTACTTGCCAAACCAAAATGCGTATTGGCACGATAACGAACTTCAACAAAAACTAATGTTTGCTCCAATTTATCAAGCATAATAACATCTATTTCACCAAGCTTAGTTAAATAGTTTTGTTGGATAAGCTCTAGTCCGTTTTCTTTTAAATATTGAAGGGCTAGATTTTCTGCTTTATTGCCTGTTTGTCGTTTTAAACTAAACATATTATGCCTTTATATATTGTTGCTACACCGATTGGAAATTTAGATGATATCACTTTTAGGGCGATAGAAACGCTCAAAAATGTGGATGTCATTCTAGCAGAAGACACACGCCATAGTAAAAAACTACTCAATCATTACGATATTGACACACCCATGCAGGCTTTTCATGAGCATAATGAATCTGCCAAAACAGCCGATATAGTGGCACAATTATTGGCAGGAAAAAATATTGCACTGATTAGCGATGCAGGCACACCACTTATTAGCGACCCAGGTTATGTGCTGGTTAGTGAAGCAAAAAAAGCCGATATAGAAGTTTCACCCATTCCAGGTGCATCGGCAATGATTAGTGCTTTGTCGGCCGCTGGCATTGCCAGCGACCATTTTAGTTTTATTGGATTTCTACCCGCCAAACAGACACAACGCTTAAAAACCATACAGCTCAACGCACAGCTTGATGAAACACTTATCTTTTATGAATCTCCCAAGCGTATTCTTAGCTGTGCCAATGACTTATTGCAAGTATTAGGCGGTGAGCGAATCGTGTGCTTTGCTAAAGAAATTAGCAAGTCTTTTGAAACTATCAAGACGGCTACTTTACCAAGTTTAATTGAATATTTGAGCACAGACCAGAGTCATCAAAAAGGTGAATTTGTCATACTAGTCTCAGGTGTTGATAAAAATAATAAAGTTGATGGCGAAGCACAGTTGAGTAAAATTTTGCCAATTTTGCTCACAGAAATGGGGGCATCCAAAGCCGCAAAACTTGCTGCCAAAATAACAGGCATTGACAAAAAACATTGTTATCAACGAGCTATTTTAGCTTCGTCTTTGTCCCCTTCTACTGCACTAGATGCTAAAAAAGACTTAATCTCATAAGTGTTTATATTGAGTTAAAATAATCAAATGAATCACTATACACGACATATTTTCTTTTGTAATAATAGGCGTAGAGATGGCACAGCCTGCTGTTCACAACTCAACGCTAAACAAATGTATCGTTATGCCAAAGACAAATGTCGCCATGAAAACAAACTGGGCGCAGGCAAAATTGGCATCAGCGAATCTCGTTGTTTAGGGCGCTGCGAACACGGGCCAGTCGCTGTGGTATATCCCGATAATATTTGGTATCAATATATTGATGAAGATGATATTGATGAAATCATCAATAAGCATTTAATAGCAGGTAAGCCAGTTAATAGATTAAAGATTGATTAAAGGCGAGTGAGTTCAACCATTAAAGCGCCCTCACCATTATTGCTTTTGTTGTTAGCAAGCATATTCTAGATCTCTTAGTAAACCCACTTAGGTATAAATAAACTTTATTGTCATAATTATGTCATATTCATTGATTAAACTTTGCCCATAATTTAATAAAAATGGAGAAAAACATATGATAAATAATTATAAATTAGTAACAACATTTGCCTCTATAGCCGCGATGACTTTGTCTATGTCATCTTATGGAGCCTTAGTTTCTAGAAGTCATATTGATATAGTTGGGTCGTCAACGGTTTATCCCTTTGCAGCAGTAGTTGCTGAAACTTATGGGAAAAATACGGGTTCTAAAACGCCAAAAATTGAGTCTACTGGTTCTGGTGGTGGCATGAAGTTGTTTTGTGCTGGGAACGGTATTGCTACGCCAGATATTACCAATGCTTCTCGTAGGATTAAAAGTAGTGAGTATAAAAAATGTCAGAAAAATGGTGTTAAGGACATTATTGAAGTTAAGATTGGGTTTGATGGTATCGCTGTTGCTAATTCTAAGGAAAGCCCAGTTTTCAACTTGACTCGTAGAGAATTATTTTTAGCACTGGCTAAGCAAATTCCAACTCTAAAAACAGGCGAACTGGTTGATAATCCATATACAAAATGGAGTGATATTAACGCAAAGTTACCTAATACAAAAATTGAGGTATTGGGCCCACCGCCAACATCTGGAACACGCGATGCATTTGTAGAATTAGCGCTACAGGGGGGGTGTTTTACTTATAGCTGGATCAAACAAATTAAAAAAGATTCAAAAATTGCTAAAAAATCTGGCAACAAGTCCCTTGCTTCTCAGCTAAAGAAAAAATATAAAAGTATTTGCCATTCAATTCGCGAAGATGGTGCCTACATTGAAGCGGGAGAAAACGACAATCTTATCGTTGAAAAATTAAAGACAAATCCTAACGCATTGGGCATTTTTGGGTATAGTTTCTTAGACCAAAATAGCGATGTAGTTCAGGGTGCTATTATTGATGGTGTGAAAATTGATTTTGAAGCAATCGCCAATGGTTCATATCCAATCTCAAGACCTTTGTATTTCTATGTTAAGAAAAGTCATATTGGAAAGGTGCCGGGCATTAAGGAGTTTATTGCTGAATTTACCAGTGAAGATGCTTGGGGCGAGGACGGATATTTGACTGATAAGGGGCTAATACCGCTATCTGATAGTGAGCGCCAAAATATGAGTCATTCGGCCAATCATCTAATACCACTTAAGATGTAAGCGCTACATCGCGTTAAATCTGGCGACTGAATTAAGTTGGTCGCCACTTAAAAAGACTAAAATGAATTCGTTTTAGCCTTTTTTATAGGTATGTTTAACGGAAGTTGATAAAGAATAGTTAGTCGCCCCTTAAAAACCACTCCAAACAAACCAAAACCACCCATTTTTCCAACCATCTAAATCAACAAAACTGCTTTTTATCCAGTACCGCAAAAAACCTTAGGTATTTTACAAAAAATA